>MGOK01000087.1:0-2878 GCA_001795335.1 Chloroflexi bacterium RBG_19FT_COMBO_55_16 | reverse complement strand
GCTCGCCAGCCGTCTCCCATGCCGTTCCGTAGATCCTTTGCAACATTGGCCGGTTTTCGTCGCCGCGCCAGTAAGCGCCCGCCACATTGAGCAGTTTGATGGCATCCGGGTTGACACGCCCTGTGTTTTCTACATGCGGCCCGCGACACAGGTCCACAAATGTGTCGTGAGCATATATGGATATCTCAGGTTTCTCAGCCAGCTGCTCCCCATACTCGTCATAACCGCCTTGCTCCAACCCATCGATCAGCTCCAGCTTGTAGGGTTGGTCGGCGAAGATGCGGCGCGCCTCCTCGGCAGAGACCACCTTTTTCTGGAAGGAATGCCGGCCGGCAATGATCTCGTCCATTCGTTTCTCAACCCCTTCTAGGTCCTCAGTAGTCACCGAGCGTGGCAGGTCAAAATCATAGTAAAAACCGTCTTCGATCGGGGGGCCGATGGCGATCTTTCCCTCTGGGAACATCTCCAGCACAGCCTGCGCCATGACATGCGCCGCCGAGTGGCGCAGGCGATACAGATCGCTATCGACATAACGCTCTTGTTTCTTCTCAGCCATAATGACCTCCTCAGAATAAAAAACTCTCGCCCTTCTGGGGCGAGAGTCGATCACGCGGTTCCACCCAGATTAGGCCCGAAAGCCCAAACTCTGTGTGGCTGATAACGGAGCCAACCGTTTCCCTTACTAGCAGCCGTTCAGGGTTACGCTCGCGGGTGGTTTTCAGCGGATGAAAACCAGTGGAGACTCTCAGTCGACGATCTCCTTTCCCTGTTGGATCGTTTTCCGCTTACTCGTCCCGGTCCTGGCGTTTTTCCTACCTAAGTTGCCCGAATTATACCATTTCAGGTCTCAAATGCAAGAGGGGATTTTTCTACTTTGGGCAGTCGAGGATCAGATCATGACCCTTATAGACGGAGAAATTGCGCGTGCCAGTCCGCCCACAGGCATAGTAAGTGACTTTATAGTCCCCTTTGGCGACTGTATAATTTTTCTTTTGATCTTTATCAAAGGAAAAGACATAGGTCGCCGGGCCTTCAAGGACCACGATCATCTTGGTGCTTGACTCGTTCTCGACAGAGATCTTTATAATCTTAATCAAATGGCCGAGATCGACCACACCGGATGTGACGGATTTGCTCCCGCACTTTGGCATTATCAGTTTCTGGTTGGTGCTCATGTCGAGAGTCGTTTTGACAGTATCTCCACACGCTTTCACGGTTTCTTGGTATTTGCCGCGCATGACCGTAAATACTTCTGATTCTTTGGCTTTTACGACCATGTAATAGAAGCTCGGTCCATCCAGCCATAAGTAGAGGGAGCCAGTCGATTGATTATCCACTGTCAATCTGACGAGGTCAGATTTTCCCACGCTGCTGAAGGCAAAGGGCTGGTAAGGCAGTGGCACTGCCGCAGTTACCAAGAGGGACGCTAATACCCCCAATAAAATGAGCAAATAGTGTCGCTTGATTTTCTCCACAGAGATCCTCCTTTGATCCATATTAACCTTATTTTTTTCCCAACAAGGGATTCTCCCCAATCTCAAGCATAACACAAAATATAGAAATAGGATTAGCCTAAACGTCTTATTTCTCCAGCAAGTTAACTCCTGCCAGCGCCTCGATGACGCCGATCACCGCTGAGTTATCCAATTCCGCCATGCCCATTTCCAGCATGGCATTGAACAGCTGGCTGTGCACCGCTGCTGAAGGCAATGGGATGCCGTACTGGCGGGCAGTATCGAGCACGATGCCCAGGTCCTTTGCCTGCATATAGGCCTTGAAGCCTGGGGCGCGGTTGCCGTCGAACAGGCGCGGCGGCTTGACGTCCAGCGTCCAGCATTGTGCAGCGCCGCCCTGAATCGCCTGCACGACCTTTTGTGGGTCAGCCCCGGCCTTGCGGGCGAAGATCAGCAGCTCTCCCAGCGCCACCATCTGGGCCGCTACCATGATCTGGTTGGCAGCCTTGGCAATCTGCCCAGCCCCCGCCTGGCCGACGTGTGTGATCGACCTCCCCATGGTTGCCAGGACCGGCTGCACCAGGTCCAGGGCTTCGACCGGCCCGCCGACCATGATCGCCAATGTTCCCTGCCGCGCCCCAATATCCCCGCCGCTGACCGGCGCATCCAGGCACAGCACCCCCTTCTCCCCCAGAGTCGCGGCGATCTGCCGCGCCGTGGCAGGCTTGATTGTGGAATTGTCAACGAAGATCAAACCAGTATGCGCCCCCTCGATAATCCCTCCCGGCCCCAGGGCCACCCACTCCACATCGGGCGTGCCCGGCAGGTTGGTGAAGACAACCTCCACCTGGCGCGCAATTTCTACTGGAGAGTCAGCTGCTTGGGCGCCTTCCGTTACCAGCTCATCCACCGCGGCCCGGCTGCGGTTGTGCACCACCAGCGGGAAACCAGCTTTGAGAATATTGCGGGCGATGGATTTGCCCATCAGCCCCAACCCAATATATCCTACAGTGAGCATAAATATCTCCTGATAAGTGGATTCATGTTACATATTGACGTGAAACGTGAAGCGTGATGCGTAATTTTGGTCTCGAGGAGTGAAGAGAATTATACTGGAAGAAAAAGGCTCTCAGGCTACCAACGCCATTGGGATATCGTTTCACGCATCACATTTCACGATCTTTTCTCCGTTTGTTCGCGTTTATGCTAGAATGATCGTGCAGGGAAAAGGAGCGTAGCATGCCACTCGACATCGTCGTCGGGACGCAGTGGGGGGACGAAGGCAAGGGCCGCGTCGTCGATCTGCTGGCGGCGCAGGCTGACTTCGTCGCCCGTTATAACGGCGGCGACAACGCCGGTCACACCGTCACGGTCGGCGAGCAGACCTTCAGGCTGCATTTAATTCCCTCCGGAGTGATCCACCT
>MGOK01000086.1:4972-10029 GCA_001795335.1 Chloroflexi bacterium RBG_19FT_COMBO_55_16 | reverse complement strand
TGTTGGCTGGCGGAACGCAGCGGCAAATGGCGGAGATGAATGTGTCCTGCAACGCCAATCCATCCCCAAGAGCGGTCGCCTTTGGCTGGCTGGCGAAACCAGCCTGGAAAAGCGCCCGGTATAGAAATTCTCCGGAGCCGTCGCCGGTAAACATCCGCCCGGTGCGGTTGGCGCCATGCGCGCCTGGCGCCAGGCCGACCACCAGCAGGCGCGCCTGTTGATCGCCAAAGCCTGGCACGGGTTTCCCCCAGTACTCATGATTCCGATATGCTCGCCGGCGAGCTCTGGCTACTTCCTCTCGCCAGGCCACCAGGCGCGGGCATTGGCGGCATGAGATGATGGTTTCATCTAGTTTCTGCCACGATTTCGGTTGAACAGACATAAGCTTATCAGTTCTTCACATTGCAAAAGAGATAGCAACGCTGCCGTAAAAATCGATCCATTAGCAGAATGCTTAGATTATAATTCACGCTTAATATTGAGGCCGACAAAGATGCAAATTGAGGGGCAGCAATTCATTTCGGCGATCCTGAATACGGACAGTTTCCTGGTAGTCGTCCTCGACTCACAGGGGAGAATCCGCCATTTCAACCAGGCTTGTGAGCAAACAACCGGGTTTACCGCTGGTGAAGTGGAAGGAAAATTCGTTTGGGATTTCCTTTTGCTTCCTGATGAAATCGAACCTGTCAGGGCTGTTTTCGAGGCCTTACAATCTGGCCGATTTCCGAACCGCCACGAAAATTATTGGCTCACCAGGGCCGGCAGCCGCCGGTTGATCGCGTGGGCCAACTCCGCCCTGCTCGATGAACAGGGTTGTGTGGCGTATGTGATCGGGATTGGGATTGACATCACAGAGGGCCGCCAGGCGGAAGAGAGCCTGCGGAGGAAAGTCGAAGAGCTCAGCGCACTTCACCAAACCGTCCTGGATATCACCTCCCCCCATAAGCTGCCTGACTTGCTGCAGACGATCGTCGAGCGCGCCGCGCGGCTACTCAACGCTTCCAGCGGAGGGCTATACCTGTGCGATCCAGATCGCGAAGAAGTGCGTTGCATGTTTAGCTATAACACGCAGCGTGATTATGCAGGGACGGTTCTCAAATACGGGGAGGGAGCCGCCGGACACGTGGCCCAAACCGGAAAACCGCTGATCATTGAGGATTACCGCACCTGGACTGGCCGGGCAGCTGCCTACGAGGAAGATCAACCCTTCACGGCAGTGGCCAGTGCGCCCATGCTCTGGCAAGGAAGCGTGACCGGCGTGATCCACGTGATCCAGACCGAAGAAGGGCGCAGCTTCACGCAAGACGACCTGGATCGTTTGACATTATTTGCCGACCAGGCGACGATCGCTGTTGAGAACGCTAAGCTCTATGAAAAGGCGCAGCTACAGGCCCACCAGGCGGAGACTTTACGCCAGGCAGGTTCGGTAGTCGCAGCCACGCTGGACCAGGACGAAGCCATCGAACGCATCTTGGTGGAACTGGAACGGGTGGTGCCTTACGACAGCGCCTCGGTGCAATTGTTGCGCAACGGCTATCTGGAAATCGTCGGGGGGCGCGGCTGGCCCGATCCGAAAGCTGTCGTCGGGCTACATTTCCCTGTGCCGGGGGATAACCCCAATACCGTAGTCATCCAGACTTGCCGGCCACACATCCTGGGCGACGCCCCTGGCGCTTTTTCCCCTTTCCGCACTGGGCCGCACAACCACATTCGCTCCTGGCTGGGCGTTCCCCTGATCTTGCACGACACCGTGATCGGTATGCTCGCCATCGACAGCGCCCAACCCAATACCTACACCGCCGACCACGCCCGGCTGGTCTCGGCTTTCGCCGATCAAGTGGCGATTGCCCTGGAAAATGCACGCCTGTATAGCATGGAAAAGCAGCGGGTCAAGGAATTAGACGCCCTGCGCGCCACGGTCGCAGATATCTCGGCAGAACTGGAACAGACCAGACTTCTTCAAGCAGTTTTAGTGCGAGCGGTCGAATTGCTTAATGCCACGGGAGGTGATCTAGGCCTTTATGACGAGGCGAAGCAAGAGATCGTGATCGTCGTCAGCCACAACCTGGGTAAGGATTATACCGGCACGCGCATGTCTTTAGGCGAGGGCGCCATGGGCCACGTCGCTCAAACACGCCAACCATTAATCATTGACGATTACATGCAATGGTCAAGACGCTCGCCGCAATACGAAGCCGGGCCGTGGCATGCTGTCCTGGCTGCACCGATGGTGATCAGTAACCGGTTGGTGGGGGTGATCGGCGTAGTCGATGCCGACCAGACGCGCCGCTTTACGCCTTCCGACGAGCGAATGATGATTTTGTTTGCACAACAATCTGCGATCGCCATAGACAATGCGCGTCTCTACGCAAGCGAGAAAAAACGCGCCGCCGAATTAGCGTTGCTCTTCCAAAGCAGCATCGATATCACGAAAACTATCGATCTTCAATCAGCGCTCAATATCGCTGCCCAGCAGTTGGGAAAAGCAGTCAATGCGACAAGTGCCTATATCCTCTCTTACGACCAGGAAAGCGGCTTAGCCATCGTTTTGTCTGATTATTTCGGCCCAGAGGCTAATGAATTAGAGCAGATTTCCGACCTCGGCACGACCTATTATCTGAAAACCACCCCGAATCTATTCCAGGCTCTCCGCAATGGCCAACCATGGGTCTCATTGGTGAACGACCCGAATGCCGACCTCGCAACACGCGAGGAATTAATGGGCCGCAACGTGATGAGCGCCCTGGCCCTTCCGATGATGGTGGCCGGGCAGGTTCGTGGGTATGCAGAGATCTGGGATAACCGCAGTGAGCGCGCCTGGAACGAGGAGGAAATCAGGTTATGCCAGACACTGGCCAACCAGGCTGCCATCGCCATCGAAAATGCCCGCCTGTTTGAGGAGTCACAATACCAGGCGGTCACCGACCCTCTCACCGGCCTGTACAACCGGCGCGGGCTCTTTCAATTAGGCGACCGTGAAGTGGAACGGGTGCGCCGCTTCGAGCATCCGTTGGCAGCCGTCCTGCTGGACATTGACCACTTCAAACAGACCAACGACACCTATAGCCACGCCATCGGCGACCAGGTGCTGCGCGCCCTGGCTGACTGCTGCCGCGCCACCATCCGGGATACAGATATCCTGGGGCGGTATGGCGGGGAAGAGTTTGCCCTGCTGCTGCCCGAAACCGATGCAAAGGGGGCCTACAACCTCGCCGAACGGCTGCGCGAAAAAGTCGCCATGACGCCGGTGCTGACCGAGCGCGGCGCTATCGATATTACCATCAGCCTTGGGGTGGCTTCCTACACAGAGCAAATCCCCGACCTGGCGGTGCTACTCGACCACGCCGACACAGCCATGTACGCCGCCAAGCAAAGCGGGCGCAACACGGTAGTTGTAGGCTGATTCCATTCGAGTGTTGAATGAATTTATACGATATCCTGGCTTGTCCAAACTGTCGAGTCCATGTCACCCAGCATAAGGACCATTTGCAGTGTGGGCAATGTGGACAAACATATCCGATCATTAATGGAGTTCCGGTCATGTTCCCCGATGGGAGCATTCCAGAAGTCCAACATGAATCCGAGCTACTTATTCGCCAGTCCTATGATCCTTGGGTGCATCGGGTTATCTTGCAGTCGTTGTTGGACAACCAGGTTGTGCTGGACATCGGATCCGGGAATATGGCATTGGATGATCCCTGTATTGTTCGCATGGATGTAATGCTCAGCCCATATGTGGACATCGTAGCAGATGCACATTTCCTCCCCTTTCTTCCAGAGAGCATCGACTATATCTTCTCGCTGGCCGTATTCGAGCACCTGCGTAATCCTTTCGTTGCGGCTCGATCCATCTATGAAGTCCTGAAAGATGGAGGATATATTTATCACGAATGCAACTTTGTCTTCGCCTACCACGGATATCCTCATCACTACTTCAATGCAAGCTTGCAAGGAATGGAACAAATATTTTCGGAATTCGTCTCACTCCGCAAGGGAGTGGCGACGTATCAAATGCCTTCTTTTGCGTTGGATATGGTGTTACGGACTTATTTGAAACACTCTCACGCTCACGAATATCCCCAAGGTAGATCTATAGTTCACCTGCTGGAGGAGATACTCAGGGCGAATCTAACCCAATACGATATCTACTTTTCGGAAGAAGAAGCTTTGAACATCGCAGCTGGGACGTATTTTTCTGGTTTCAAACAGGTAACCCCGCTCTCGACTCTAATTCCTCGATGTATTCACAAGGTCTGGGATTCAAGGAAGGATGTACAAGAGAGATTCCCCAACCTCAATGATTTAACAACCGTGAATAATGTTTTGGTGTGGGCAGTACGGGAAGGACAGGCGGAATATCCAGAGATCGCCAGCTACCTGAAGGCTATCGTGCCATTTAATAAGCGGGGGGAACACATGGGTTTCGATCGCTCGATCCTCCGGGGTTATCCATTGATCGAACCCCAGTTCGGTGCAATCGGTTTCGAACCCGGCGGCTCAATGGAAATTAATGCCAGAATTGCCCTGGAAAAACAAAAATCCAGGCAGGGCGTGGATAAATTCCAAAAATCCTTATTGGGGCGAGGGTGGTCGGTTCTGAAGGAGGAAGGGGTAATACCGTTTATCCGAAAAACATTCAGGAGTATGGGGATCAAGTAACCAGACAGACAGTGCTATCAAGACGATCGGATTAAATGATCATCATTGCATCTCCAAAGGAATAAAAACGATATCCCTGCTGCTTGGCGACATCGTAGGCGCCCAGGATAGTTTCGCGCCCGGCGAAGGCGCTCACCAGCATGATCAGCGTCGATCGTGGCAGGTGGAAGTTTGTGATCAGCGCGTCGACAGCACGGAAAACGTACCCCGGCAGGATAAACAGGTTGGTGGGACCTTCAAAAGGTCTGACCACCTCGCCAGGAAGCGCAGCGCTCTCCAAAACCCGCACACTGGTCGTGCCGACAGCCACGATCCGCCCACCCGCCCGCCGCGCCCCGTTGATGGCAGCAGCCGCTTCCGGGGTCAACTGGCACCACTCGCTGTGGATGGCATGCTGG
>MGOK01000086.1:4432-4804 GCA_001795335.1 Chloroflexi bacterium RBG_19FT_COMBO_55_16 | reverse complement strand
TAGCGTCCCGGGTCGCCGAGGGGGGTATGAATATAAGGCGGTAGGGGAACGTGGCCGGCTGCAGGTAAAAAAGGTTCGATGGGTTCGGCAAAACGCACCATCCGGCGGGGGCCATCCAGCACAGCGATTACCTCTGCCAGCGGCCCAGAGTCGACCTGCAGGCGTTTTCCGGCTGCTAACCCTTTCCCACCCACCATCGTTTCCCAGGTGTGTTCGTCCTGGCGACGAAGCAACAGCAGTTCAGCACGGCCTCCACCGGGGACTTTGCGGGCAAACAGGCGCGCCGGGATCACGCGCGTCTCATTGAGCACCAACAGATCGCCGGCCTTGAGAAACCTGCCCAGCTCGCGAAAGATGGCATGTTCAATGCGC
>MGOK01000086.1:3629-4396 GCA_001795335.1 Chloroflexi bacterium RBG_19FT_COMBO_55_16 | reverse complement strand
TCGCGCGGTTCAATCGGGGTCTGCGCGATGTACTCTGGAGGAAGATCGTAATCGAAGTCGGAAGTCCTCACATGCCAGTTACCAGTAGCCAGTAGTCGGTTGTCAGTGATCCGTATTCGGTCACTTATTCAAGAATCGGATCACCAAATTCAAGATCAGCGTCAGCACGGTGGAAAGCAGGATCGACGTAACGAGGGGAAAGACGCAGGTGAGGTTCCTGGTCTGAATGCGGATGTCGCCCGGCAGGCGGCCCGGCTGCAGCTCCAGGCGGGCGAAGAGAAAAAACAAACCAGCCACCACAATGAATGTCAAACCGAGAATGAGGAATAAGCGAGCAAGAGTCATGGGGAAGAATTGCGAATTGCGAGTCAGGTGTTGCGAGTTGAGAGTCCGGAGTCGGGATCCGTCTTTCGTCTATCGTCGTTACAGGAGCCGCGGCTGGTCTTCTTTCGGGATAGGGATCTGCAGGTGTTCATAGGCGCGGCGGGTAGCCTGGCGGCCTTGCGAGGTGCGTTCCAGGAAACCCAGCTGTAGCAGGTAAGGCTCTACGACGTCCATGATCGTGTCCGCCTCCTCGCTGATCGAGGCGGCGATCGTGTTTAACCCCACCGGCCCGCCGCGATACTTTTCAATCACCGTGCGCAGTACACGCCGGTCCATCTCGTCCAGGCCAAGGGCATCGACATTGAGCAATTCAAGGGCTTGCACAGCGATGGGGCGGTCGATCACTCCGTCGCCGCGCACCTGGGCGTAATCGCGCACCCGGC
>MGOK01000086.1:1268-3596 GCA_001795335.1 Chloroflexi bacterium RBG_19FT_COMBO_55_16 | reverse complement strand
GGCCGCGCTGGGCGATCTCGTCCACCCCATCCGGATCGATACCCACTTGCAGGACACCGGCCGCCCGCTCGACGATAGCCTGCATGGCGGCGTGGCTGTAGAAATCCAGGCGGTAAACTGCCCCGAAGCGCGCTCGCAAAGGCGCTGTCACCAGAGCCAGACGAGTGGTAGCCCCGATCACTGTGAAGCGCGGCAATTTCAGGCGGATAGAGCGCGCCGAAGGCCCTTTTCCGATGACAATATCCAGGGCGAAATCCTCCATTGCCGGGTAGAGCACTTCCTCGACCACCCGCCCCAGGCGATGCACCTCGTCGATGAAGAGCACATCCCCGGCGCGCAGGTTGGTCAGGATCGCCGCCAGGTCGCCTGGGCGCTCGATGGCCGGACCGGAGGTGATTTTGATATTGACGCCCATTTCATTGGCCATGATGTGAGCCAGGGTGGTCTTGCCCAGGCCGGGCGGGCCGTAGAACAGGACATGATCGACCGGCTCCCCGCGTTGCCTGGCAGCGGCGATCAGAATCGCCAGGTTTTCCTTGACTCTTTCCTGGCCGATCAGGTCAGCCAAAGAACGCGGCCGCAGCGCCAGGTCTAGCCGGTCTTCGGGCCGGGATTCAGGGGTGACAAGCCGTTTGGGTGAGGAATCCATGGGGGAAATTATAACCTGGAATGACAATCCATCTCGAAAGAGCGCCCAAGAGCAGGTTAACCGCGGCTATAATTAGCCCCATCAAACAGGAGGAACCCCATGCCCAATGTGTTCGCCTCTACCCATCCCCTCGTTGCGCACAAAGTGAGGCTTTTACGAGACAAGAGCACCAAGCCGGAGCGCTTCCGCGCCCTGGTGCGCGAGATCGCGGCCCTGATGACTTATGAAGCCACCGCCGACCTGCTGACTACACCCAGGCCGGTTGAAACTCCTCTGGCCATCGCCCCCGGTGCAGAGCTGCAGGAGCCGATCGGGCTGGTGCCGATCCTGCGCGCTGGCCTGGGGATGGTGGAAGGCGTGTGGGATCTGATGCCCAACGCTGAGGTCTGGCATATCGGCCTGTACCGCGACGAGCGCACGCTCAAACCGGTCGAATATTACAACAAGCTGCCGATCGAACCGACCGTCTCGGTTTGCCTGATCCTCGACCCGATGCTGGCCACGGGCGGCTCGGCAGTCGCCACGGTGAACGTGCTCAAGCGCTGGGGAGTGAGAAAGATCAAGTTTGTGGGCATCATCGGCGCGCCGGAGGGAATTGCCCTGATGGAAGAGCACCACCCTGAAGTGCCCATCTACCTGGCGGTGGTCGACGAACGCCTGAACGAACACGGCTACATCCTGCCTGGCCTGGGGGACGCCGGCGACCGGCAGTTTGGGACAGGTTAATTTCACCAACCTACAACTTCGTAAAGTCTATAATCCGCGAGTTGGGGTAAGATCAGCTCCAGCACATTCAAGCCCGCGTTCTAACGTTTGAACGTTCGAACGAAACAATTGTATGGAATAATACCCAAATGAGTCTTGACCATATAGGCCGTTACGAAGTTAAAGCCGAGATCGGGCGGGGCGGCATGGCGACCGTTTTTCACGCCTATGATCCGCGCTTCGAGCGCGACGTGGCGATCAAAGTGCTCCCCCCAGCCTTTATGCACGACCCGCAGTTCCGGGCGCGCTTCGAGCGCGAAGCCAAGATGATCGCCCTGCTCGAACACCCGGCGATCGTGCCGGTGTACGATTTCGGGGAGCAAGGCGGCCAACCCTACATCGTCATGCGCTACATGTCTGGCGGCTCGCTCGAAGAACGGCTCAAAGCGGGTCCTTTGCCTGTTACAGAAACTGTTCAATTAATCAGCCGCCTGGCGCCCGCCCTGGACGCGGCGCACGCCAAGGGTATCATCCACCGCGACCTCAAACCAGGCAATATCCTGTTCGACCGCTACGGCAACGCCTTCCTGTCTGATTTCGGCATCGCCCGCCTGACCCAAGGCAGCGCCGCAACCCTGACCGGCGATGTGGTATTGGGCACCCCGGCCTATATGAGCCCGGAACAGGTGCAGGGAGACCGGGAATTGGATGGGCGCAGCGACCTTTATTCCTTGGGCATCATCCTCTTTCAGATGTTGACCGGCAAGGTACCGTTTGCCTCGGACACGCCGGCTAAGACGATGTTGATGCATATCCTCGAGCCAGTGCCCCAGCTCCTGGATATCAAACCCGACCTGCCTCCAGCCATCGCAGCAATGCTCGGGCGCGCCCTGGCCAAAGAACCGGAGGCGCGTTTCGCTACCAGCGGAGAGATGGCGTCCGCCCTGGAGGCGGCTGTCTCCAATCAGCAGGGG
>MGOK01000086.1:909-1126 GCA_001795335.1 Chloroflexi bacterium RBG_19FT_COMBO_55_16 | reverse complement strand
TGATCCTCGTGGCCGCGCTGGCGCTGGGCGTCCTCGGGCTGGTCGCCGCGGGAGGCCTGGTTCTCTTCGCGCGCCAGGCGTCTGTTCCGGCCGCAATCCCCCCCTCCTTCACTCCTTCTTCGCCTGCGACGCAAGCAGATGTATCTACACCTGTTGCCCTGCTCCTGGCCAGCCCCACGCCCCTAAGCGAAGCGAATGTAAGCGAAGCGACAGTGAC
>MGOK01000086.1:682-798 GCA_001795335.1 Chloroflexi bacterium RBG_19FT_COMBO_55_16 | reverse complement strand
TCAGATCGCCTTCCTCAACGCCGACGACATCTGGATCTCGAACCTGGACGGAAGCCAACTCGCCCAGCTCACCTTCGATCATGCCAAGAAAACCAACCTGAGCTGGTCGCCGGACG
>MGOK01000086.1:326-623 GCA_001795335.1 Chloroflexi bacterium RBG_19FT_COMBO_55_16 | reverse complement strand
CGCGTCGACAATATCGCCTGCTTCGAGGCGGCGGATTTCCTGGAGGCCTTCGAGATCTCCCCCGATGGCCAGCGCGTGGCGATCAGCCTCAACCGGGAACTGTACATCGTCCCCTTTGACCGCCAGATGTTAAGCCAGGCCCGTTTTCGCAGCGATCTGCAGGCCATGGCCGGCTGCCCCGCCCTGGCCCCCTACACCCACAACGATAAGAACATCGCTGTCAAGTCCGCCCGCTGGTCGCGCGACGGGCAGCGCCTGGCGATCACCCGCCTGGGGGTCGACGCCGGCCGCCAGGTG
>MGOK01000086.1:0-169 GCA_001795335.1 Chloroflexi bacterium RBG_19FT_COMBO_55_16 | reverse complement strand
ACAAGCGCAACGACGGCTTCGGCGACCTGTGGATCTACAGCACCGACCTGCACCGCGGCTTCCAGGCCAACCCGATCGAAGGCGCCTGCTGCTACCGCGACCCACAATTCAGCCCGGATGGCAGCCACCTGCTGTTCGTCTTCCAGGACATGCGCCTGACTCCGCAAAA
>MGOK01000085.1:8137-8631 GCA_001795335.1 Chloroflexi bacterium RBG_19FT_COMBO_55_16 | reverse complement strand
AGCGCGGTGATTTCCCACACCCATCGCGCCCTCGAGATCGGGACGACTGTCGAGGAAATCGAACAGGCCATCCTGCTGGGGATCACCACCATCGGCTTCCCGGCGATGATGGCCGCGCTCAGCTGGGCTCATGCCGCGATTGAGGTGCACAAGGCGTAACTTACGGCTGGTAAATGCGCGTCTCAGGCTTGAAAGCTGCCCACGAAAACCAGAAGTGATTCACCGATACAACCGGATCGAGCCGCGCCCCCGTCAGCTCACCGCCCACTGCCCGGCCAAACACATCCCATTGGCTGCCGGTCTGATCGTCCAGGATGCGACCCCCCTGGTAGACAAAGTTCAGCACTTGTAAGTCGATCTGTCGGGAAAAAGCGGCGGCGGCCCCCACATCCCGTCCCCCGGCGATGGTACCGGCGTCCAGAGCTGAGGTGGTGCCGGGCTGCCAGAAAATCACCACCTGCTCGCCGCCGACAGCGTCGTTGACCACACCCAAA
>MGOK01000085.1:7908-8038 GCA_001795335.1 Chloroflexi bacterium RBG_19FT_COMBO_55_16 | reverse complement strand
CGATATAGAAAGGGGGAATTGTTGATATTATCGTACCCAACGTAGGGATTGCTCCCATAAGAGCGGGTGTAGCCTGTTTCCCGCGAGAGAACCTTGCCGTCCGGGTAATTGGCCTCGAACTCCTCCCAAG
>MGOK01000085.1:6723-7809 GCA_001795335.1 Chloroflexi bacterium RBG_19FT_COMBO_55_16 | reverse complement strand
GCGCAATCTGCCGGTCGTGCCAAAGTCCAGGACTTGTCCATCCACGGTGCGCTCAAAGCTGATGGCGGTGTTGCACAGCGGGCAGAAGGTCACTACCACTGGCACGCCTCCGACGGTGTCGTTGACGATCTCGTGCCAGGTCAGGATTTGCAGGGGGTAAGCGCGAGCGTCCTCTCCGATCTGCAAGAAGACTACCGGTTCCTTATCTCCCAGCCAGGAGTCGGCGTCTCCCACAATGACGAACTTGGGATCGTCGATGGCCGGGATGCCGTCTTTAGGAGGACCGCCAGAAAGGATTTCTGTGTAGGGGATGGAGTGTTTGCTGAAGTCGGTGCTGAATTCATTAGTCGCGCCTGCTGGTGGGGGCTCATCCGGCAGCAATGTTGGTAGCGGAAGGGGCTCTTGGGGCGGGGCGGGATTTTCCGTGGCGACCGGCTTTGAGGCTTGCGCGGTTGGATCGCCAGCTAGAGGCTGGGTTTGGGAAGGTTGGTTGGCATCTCTATTGTTCTGGGCTGCTGTACAAGCCGAGAGAAATAAAGCGCCTACCAATACCGATAGGAACAGTTTGAAGGTTAAGGCAGGATGATTCATGATATCGCTCATCTTAAATTCAAGGTTTATTAACTCTATCTTGCGGGTACATATCTGCATTAGGCTGATCATAAGCACTCAGGGTTGGAGCAGGATACACTTGCTCTCCTTTGAGTCATCTGATATTCTAGATGCACTTACAGGCGAAATTATTACCCGAATATCGAGGGAAGATTTTAACGCGATATGTAAAGAACAGAGCCGAGGTCGATAAACCCCGGCTCTAATAACCGAGACTGGCACAACAGTGAATTGTCTTCCGCGTCGTTCTACTCCTGAATTTCACCCTCCAACAAAGCCAGACAATCAGAGTCGACCTGAGAGTATTTTTAGGCCTGTAGGGACATTCATACCCAAATGGAAGCGGATCACCCGCCGGTTAGCATCCAGCAATGCCTGGTAGTCTCCCAACGCCTGTGCCATTTTGAGTACCCCAAAGGTGATCGTTGATTCGGGCAAACCGGCTTCATCGGGAATCGGCGCATCTTGTTGAGA
>MGOK01000085.1:0-6696 GCA_001795335.1 Chloroflexi bacterium RBG_19FT_COMBO_55_16 | reverse complement strand
GCGGCCAGCATCGCCCTTGTGCAGTTGACCCGTGGAATGCAGGTAGCGTGGGCCATAGCCAACCGTGGTCGCCAGCTTGGTGTGGACGCGCAGCTGGGTGCGTAGGCCGTGCAAGGCTGCATTAGTTTCCACGGTCGGCTGAACGTATGCTTGAATGGCAATATAATCCCCTGGCTGGGCCTGATCCACAAACGCTCTCAACATCTCCCCGGGTGAGTCTCCGGACTCGAGAGTTTCTCTCATGGTTGTATCGTCGGCATAAACAGCAATACCATCAGCTACCAGGGTAGGATTAGGCTCAGGGAGCTTGCCGGTGGCCTGATAAGCAGCGACCATTTTGCGCGCAAGGACCTTAGCCGCCTCAACGTCAGGCTGGTCGAATGGGTTGATCCCCAGCCGATAACCGGCCACAGCAGTCGCCATCTCCCACAAGAAGAACTGCCCACCCAAATCATAAACGTCCTTCAGCCTCAGTCGTACAACTGGATGGCCTTCGTCTTCCACAGATTGCAGTCCAGTATCCTGAGAGTCATCGCCCTCCAGGCGCAGGTGCACAAAAAGGCGGTCAGCTCCGTACTCTGTTAATCTTTCCAATGGTTCCCCAACGACAGGCAGGATACCTTTGCCTTCCTTACCGGTGCTTTCGGCGATCAGCTGTTCTACCCAATCCGCGATGCTGGCGATGATTGGGGAAGCGATCAAGGTTAATTTATCGCGCCCAGCTATGGCTAATTCTCCCAGAACAGCCCCCAGGCGCGCCCCAAGATTGTCGCCGCCTATCGGGTAATTATAGCTATCACAATTGCATGCCGCCGTGTGCGCCCGATCGAGCAGGGTCTCCAAGTCAACCCCGACCAGGGCAGCCGGAACCAGGCCGAAGTAAGACAGGGCTGAGTAACGCCCGCCGATATTCGGGTCGTTCAGAAAGGCAGTGCGGAATTTATATTGATCAGCCGTATCGACCAGCTGGCTGCCTGGGTCGGTGATGGCGATGAAATGCTCTCCGGCGCGGCCTTTTACTATAGAGTCTGCAACTCGATTATAGAAGTATTTAAAGAACGAAAGCGTTTCGACTGTACCGCCCGATTTGGTCGAAACGATAAACAACGTTTTGGTGAGATCGAGTCCTTCGGCAAAAGCCAGGACCGCTCCAGGATCGGTGCTGTCCAAAACTGCCAAGTCCAGGTACCCATCTTTCACACCAAACGTCTTGCGGAAAACCTCCGGGGCCAGGCTCGAGCCACCCATCCCGAGCAGAAGGGCATGGGTATAACCATCGCTTCGCACAGCATCAACAAAAGCGGATAATTTCGGCAATGCTTCCTGCATAACTTCTACTGTGTGCAGCCACCCCAGGCGGTTGGTGATCTCTGTCGGTTCAGGCCTCCAAAGGGTATAGTCATGCGCCCACAGGCGCGCCATGACCCGCTCTTGTTCCATCTCAGCCAGGGCGGAGTCCACGCTTGCCTGGTAGCCGCCAAGTTCCGCCGAGATCGGAGACCAGTTTAAGCGAAGTTGCTCTCGTTTTGCGGCGATGCTGCCAATTAAGGACTCAAAGGATTTAGCGAAGGATGCCACGCCTTCTGTCTGTATTTCCGCAGTGATGGTCTCCAGGTCGATACCCAGCTTGGCCAGGCGGGTCATTTGATCCTTTGCGGTTGCCAGACCCTCCTCCAAGGTCCGGGAGACCCGACCGTGGTCGCGGAAGGCGTCCAAGGTGGCAGGCGGTACGGTATTGACCGTTTCAGGCCCGATCAGGCTCTCCACGTACAGGGTATCGGGATAGTGAGGGTTTTTCGTCCCGGTGCTGGCCCATAGCGGTCGTTGCACCCGTCCACCCAGTGTAGCGAGTTTCTCCCACCGTGTGCTGGTGAAGATTTCCCGAAAGCGGGCATAGGCGATCTTGGCATTGGCAATTGCGATCTTGCCCTGCAAGTCGGAGACGCCGATCCTTTCCAGTTCCCGATTGACAGCGGTATCCACCCGGCTGACGAAAAAGGAAGCCACAGAAGCGATGTCGCGTATATCTTGCCCGGAGGCAAGCCGTTTTTCCAGTCCGGACAGATAGGCATCGGCTACAGCCTCATACTGGCTGAGGGAGAAGATCAACGTGATATTGATGTTGATCCCGTCAGCTATCAGGGCTTTAATGGCGGGGATTCCCTCCGGCGTTGCGGGGACCTTGATCATAACGTTCGGGCGGTCTAGAGCAGTAAACAGGCGCCGGGCTTCGTTGATGGTGCCATGCGTATCGTACGCCAGGGTAGGACGTACCTCCAGGCTCACGAAGCCATCGCTTCCCCCCGTGCGATCAAAGACAGGTCTGAGCACATCCGCAGCGCCCCGGATGTCCTCCAAGACTAACGCCTCGTAGATCGTCTCTGGACTGTACCCTTGTTGTACGAATGAATCCAGGGCAGCATCATAATCCATGCTCCCGGCAATGGCTTTCTCGAAGATAGTTGGATTTGAGGTCACCCCCGTTACACCCTGGTCGACCAGGCGTTGCAGCTCGCCGGAGGTCAGCATAGCCCGGCGTAAGTTGTCATACCAGATGGATTGTCCAAGAGATTGCAAAGCCTTCAATGGATTATCCATATATTTCATACCTCCTCGGGCTGCCAGCCTAGAACGTGGCAGGCCGCGCCGAATAAACCCGCCTGGGGGTGAAGGATGACGTGCACCGGAATCTTCGACAGCATCTCGGCAAATCGTCCCTTATTGGTGAAGGCGCGCAGGAACGCAGCCTGCTTAAGGTATGGCAGGATGCGCGGCGGGATGCCCCCACCCAGGTATAACCCACCGGTCGCCATGACCTTAAGCGCCAGGTTACCCGCCTCGCTGCCCAGGATGGATACAAAAAGATTAAGTGTTTCGACACAAATCTCCATCTTGCCTGCGATAGCAGCGTGGATGATCAGCGGGGTTGGATCAGGTGCGCGGGCAAGTTTTTCGCGCAACAGCTCGGGTTCGGTGTAGCGCTGCGTATCTCTGAGGAATGTGTAAAGATTGGGCAGCCCCATCCCAGAACAGACCCGCTCGTGGCTGATATGATCGAAACGGTGCATCAAATAACGCAACAATTCGACTTCGATCAGGGTTGATGGAGCGAAGTTGCTGTGCCCACCCTCAGAGGGTTGAGGAACATGGTGGTTTCCAATCCACACCAGGAAAGATTCGCCCAGCCCTGTGCCAGGTGCGATGACTCCCAGCGCACCATGTGCTTCCGGCTCACCTGGGTTGAGCGTCTCCAGATCGGTTGGCGCCAAAGACGGCACCGCATAGGCGATCGCCTCCAGGTCATTCAGCAAGTGCACCGGAGAGCCACCGATCGCCTGGCTAATTGAGCTGGTATCCACCACCCAGGGTAAGTTCGTCACATGGGCCTGGGATCCGCGTATAGGGCCAGCCACGCCAATACTTGCCCTAGCGACAGAGGCGTTTTTACCAGCCAGAAATGCCTGGAGGACTTCTTCTAGGGAAACGTAATCGTTGCTCGGAAATGTGGTCTCTTCCAAGGAACGATCAGGGCCATGATCTGGAGAATAAAGCGCCAGGATGGTTTTCGTCCCGCCGACATCGCCTGCAAGGAATAGTTTTTTCATCAGCAGTGTCACCTGGGCGTAACATTTTCTAGAATTACCAGCGAGTCTTGGCTTCCGAATGGATTAGGGGCATAACCATCTGCTGTCCAATCGTTCTCCCAGCGTTCACTATCTAGCAGGTAGCGGAACCGGTATTGCCTGCCTGTCTTTAAGGAAATGGTTGTCGTGAAACTTCCATCCCTACGCAACTTCATCGGATGAGAAATCTCGCTCCAATCATTGAACTCGCCACAAAGAAAAGCTGTCTTGGCATTTAATTCAGCTGGCAAAGCGAACGTTACCTGGCACGAACGACCAGCTTTGGAATATTTTTTCTTAAGCATACTCTTCCTCCTTTCACAAATTGTCGATCAGGTTAATCTTCTCCATGCCTGTAAAAAGGCGTTGACTGACGTCACAAACTCTGCATGGCTCCAGGTCAACGGACTGACCGAGAGCGGCTCTCCAGTGTAAGGATGCAACTGCTCCGCCAACACACCGCTTGGAAGGGCATGATTGGCCACCCATCTCAAGAGATCCAGGGACAGTTGCAGGTCTTCCTGGGTTTCGGCGGTTGCTGCGTACCATTCTGCCAGCCACAGTGTGCAAATAAACCAAGGATTACCTGGAACGTTGGCAGTATCTGCACTCACTTGATGATAGCGATCGTTTTCATAGCGGGCTAATCCTCCCACCGGCGTTTTGACCCACAACCGGTCTCGGATGACCTGCATGGTGGCGATAATTTTGGGGTCATCGGGTGCATACATGCCAAACTTCCACAAACCGACCAGGGACGCATCGATAGTTTTATCGTCCTGCCAGGCACCCGAATCATCCTGGGTGATCATGCGGGCGAAGCAGTTCAATTGGGGTTGCCACAGGTCATCCTCTGCTCCAGCCTTAATTTCACTGGCTGCTTGCTGGTAACGTTGCGCACGATCCATCTCTCCAAAGGCTGCGGCGAAATCCGCGGCTGCCACCAACCCGCCCCAAGTCGCGGCGACTGTCCAGCTCAACACACCCCGCCGTTCTTCCCAAAGGTCGTAACTAGGGGACGGCAGCCCTGAATTAAGATCTCGGAAACTGGCCAAAAAATCCCCGATAGGGCAGATTAGTGTCCGGTAGAGCGGTTTTATGAAAAAGACATCGCCATAGCGTTCAAAATGACGCCACAACGCCCAAAGCACAAGCGCAGTCTCGTCCTCCTGGATTGGCAAGTCTTTGTGACCATCGCGATACCAAGGATGCCAACTGGAGGCCAGGGTGCCATCCGGATTGTACTTATGTAAAAGGAAACCTTCCCGAGTATCCACTCGATCGCAGAAATGAAAGAACTCCCGGGGCAAGTCAAGGTACCCAGCCATGTCCAGGGCGTCTGCCACCAACGCTCCATCCCGTGGCCACATATAGCTATAGGTATCGCGCACATCCGACGAGACATCCGAATCATTGGCGGCGATGATGGCACCGCCATTGTCAATTTGGGTTCGGACGATGAGCAAGCTGCGCTGGTATTGTTGTTTTACTTCAGAAGGCAAATCTCCCAGGTCGGGCGCCTGGCTATTCAGCCATAAACGCCAAAAAGCTGCTCCGCGGTCCAGGAAAGTTTGCGGGCCGCGTTGGCGAACACGCCGGTTGATCTCAGCCACACCCCCAAATCCATCGGCGACTGCAAGCCAGGTGTATAAAGTCCGGGAGTCTCCAGGCGGGACGTGCAGACTGAAACCGACTGTCGAATCGACTGATCCATGGGCTGCGGGATTCCCAGAAAGCTGCCCATCCTCAGCATCTCGCCAGGTACCTTGCAAGTTGCGAATTTCTTTTAGCCCACAAGCCCATTGGTGAACTCCGACCACTATACCAGGCGCAGTATCCGGCGTCGGCTCCCATCCTGGACCAGGATCGCCACTTTCCAGTTCGACGGCGCCATTGATCAGGAACCAACGAGCTCCCTTGTAGTGGAACACAGCCCTGCGTTCGGGTTCATAGTAAGCGGTGTCGCCCACCTCGTTGCCAGCGATATGGAAGTCATGTTGAAAGAAGAGGGTCACAATTCGTCCATGATCGGCGAGGTTGGTGATGTCAAACCGCCGGACCAGCAAGTTTTCATGAAAATCTACCACATCCGCAGCTTTCAAGGCCAATTGCAATCCATCATGTCTCAATTTCACGTCTGTGACCAGAGTCTCGGGCTGGTAGCGCAGTTCGCGTTGCCAACCTTCCTCCTCTAACCAGCTGAAATGTTCGTCCACCCATACTCCAACCCTGAACGGGTGTCCCAGGGCATGATTTTCCTGACCGACGTGTGGCCAGTACAAATCCCTGATTTGATAATGATCGTCGAATGCAACTAACAGGCTGCCATTACCCAGTGGGAGATCGCGCGGCATCAATTGTTCTCCTTATACAAGCGTCTGAGTTTATGACGGTTCGAGAGGAGCATATCTTACCAGAAGCATCTCTCGCTGGGTAAGATTCGCCGGAATTGTGTCGTCTGATGATATAGAGAATAACCTTCGATAAGGAGAACACGACATGAATAAACCAATTCATATAAGTGATGCAGAATTCCAGGAAAAAGTGCTCGAGTCGGACTTGCCGGTCCTGGTAGACTTCTGGGCACCATGGTGCGGCCCGTGCCGTATGATCGCGCCGATTTTGGAGAATGTGGCTAAGGAATATAAAGGTCGCTTAATCGTCACCAAGGTCAATACTGATGAGTACCCAGAATGGGCGATGGAGTTTGGAGTGCAGGGAATCCCTACCCTCCTGTTTATCTCTGGCGGCGAGGAAATAGATCGCCTAGTTGGCGCTGGACCTGCGCCGATGATTAATGCGATGGTGGACGTTTTCCTGAGCAAGGTCTCACTACCACTCGCAGAGGCGGGGGTTGATGGCTGATTTTCAAACTGTTCAAGGTAATCAGCCTCCGCATCTGAGCTATTCCAATCTGAGCTCGCTCAGACATGAATCCTGGATGGATCGATGGATCGGGGTGCGCGAAACGGCCTTGGATTGGGTGGCAGGCTCCCGGCAAGTGGATGCATTGAACACCGACCAGTCCGAATCCGTGCTCAAAACGGGCATGGACCCAGGTGCTTTTCTGAAG
>MGOK01000084.1 GCA_001795335.1 Chloroflexi bacterium RBG_19FT_COMBO_55_16 | reverse complement strand
TGGCAACCCTGACCGGCTCAGAAATGGAGAATAGCGCAGCACCTCAAAGGACCTGGGAGCCGGTGCCCGTGATGCTGTCGTTTGAAAACATCCATCTGCAGCTGGTGGACACACCGCCGCTCAGCCGCGACTTTGTGGAGCCCCGGCTGAAAGACCTGATCCGGCGGGCAGACCTGGTCGTGTTGGTGGTCGATTTACAACAGGACCCCATCGGACAGCTCAAGGACACAATCGCCTTACTGGAGGAATCTCGCATCGCCCCCCAAGATCGCCAGGGCCGCTATCTGCAGGGGCAACCGATGACTTTCTTGCCATTCCTGGTATTGGTCAACAAGTGCGACGATCAGCCAGCTGATGAGCTCTACCAGATCTTCTGCGAACTGCTCGACGAACAATGGCCTTGCATCCCTGTCTCGGCCTTCACCAGTCGAAACCTGGACCGCCTCAAGCAAGAGATGGTAGAGAAACTGGATCTGATCCGGGTCTACACCAAAGCGCCCGGAAAGGAGCCCGATTTCACCAGGCCGTTCGCGATGAAAAAGGGTAGCACCGTGGAAGACCTGGCCGGCAGAATCCACAAGGATTTCCTGGAGAAGTTGAAATCAGCCAGGGTATGGGGGAAAGCGGTGTATGACCGGCAGCTCGTTCAGCGGGATTACGTGCTCCAGGATGGCGATATTGTAGAGATTCATATTTAAAACTGTATTATCATTACAATAATATTGGTGTAATAAAGCCTATTCAGGAGTTAGCTCAATGCAAAGAACTCAAACACAACTGACAAAAGAACATGCCCGCGCCCTGAAACAGCTGGCAGGAAAAGATCGAAGATGACCACTCCCCTCACCCAGGACGACAAGACCAAACAGGGAGCGGAGGATTCCGGTCGCTATTTCCGCTATATGGCCGAATTCGTCGGCTTCACTCAGGCAGACGCCGATGCCATCAACGAGAGCCGTTTCATCATCGAAAAGTATATCCCGGAGATCGTATCCAAATTCTATGCGCAACTCTTGCGCTACCCGCCAACCCGCAAACACTTCCTGAGAAAGGATGGCTCGCTCGATCAAGAGTACCTGCAGTTAAGGATGCACCACCTGACTAATTTCTGGCGGCGCACCGCCTATGGTGTTTTCGACGATAATTACGCTCGCTATATCGATTACGTTGGGCGCGCCCATACCTCTCGCGGTGCCGATCCCAATATTTACATCCCGGAGCGTTATGTCATCGGTCAGGTCGGGTTCATGACGCATGCCATCAGCGAGGCAATAACCAAAGAGCTGCACGACATCGACAGTGACTGGGAAGTGCGCGCCTCGAAGGCCTGGAACCTGCTCATGATGGTTATCCTGGAAATGCTCTCCCGCGCATATGGCCACGAGCGAGAGGCTGAGACTTACGCCTCACGCGGTTCCATCGACCAGGATGCGGTATTGCAACTAGCTGTCGAAGCTTACGAGATGGGGCTGGGCATGCGTACGACCCAAGAAACCATAGATGTGGTCGTCGCGCAGACTGCTGAAATACCGAATGGTGAGCGAAAGATCATCCAGGTTGACGACCTCTCCATTGGTGTCTTCCACCATCAAGGCAACTGGTATGCTGTGCGCAATAGTTGTCTGCACCGTGGCGGACCGGTCGCGACAGGCAGCCTGCGGGGGGATACCCTGACCTGCCCCTGGCATGGCTTTCAGTACAACCTAACTAATGGTGAACTGCTAACCGACCCCAAGGCAAGGCTGGAGATGTACCCCGTGGAGCTACGTGATGGCGAAATTCACCTGCAAATTCCTGTCCTTAGGCGGGATTTGATAGAAATCTCGATTCTCGAAGAGCATGAAACCCAGCTCGAGGTGCTAGAACTAAAAGAAAATGAATTTCGCACCAGCGAACTCAAACCGGGTCAGGTCAAACTTCTCTTCCTAAAGGGTGAACCTGTGGCTGTCTACAATGTGGATGGCGAGTTTTACGCCACTCAAGATGCCTGCACCCATGCCGGCGGGCCGTTGAGCGAGGGCGAGTTGGAAGGGAACATGATCGTCTGCCCCTGGCACGGTTCCTGTTTTGACGTGAGGGATGGCCAGGTGAAGTGTGGTCCAGCAGAAGACCCCGTAAAGATCTATCGGGTGATTTTGGAAGGCGATATAGGCCGGATAGAGTGAGGCGATTTCAATAACAATACTCACTGACCTTTTCCCCCACTCCATTTATCAAATAGACACAATCGCCGCCGTTGTTCCAGATGGCGGTTTCACTCCTGCACCAATATAAATCCCCCTGGGTGTTGGTTCCACACCCTGTGCGGACCTTGACGCTCGCACCCACATCAAGGGAGAATTCTGGAAACGTGAAGCTCCAGCCGTACGAATCCTTCACTGTCCAAGCTGTCAGGATAACAGGTTGGGTTCCCTGGTTGGTGAAACAGACGTACTCCTCGTTCTTATTATTATTGTCGTCTCCCGGGGCGTTAAATTGCGAACAAGCAGGATCCACCCCCACTTGAATAGCGATCACTCCGGCGGGTGGCATAATGGTTGCAGTCGGCTGCGCCCATAATCCCAGGCCTGACAACTTTGCTTCTCTCTGGATCTGTTCCAGTAGATCCTGGCATTTTACATCCGGTTGATAAGCCACCGCTCTGGCGTGACCCGAACGCACCAGCTCCGCATTTACAAAAGTATTATCTGATAAATAAACATAACGCAGCAAGCGATCAAACCGGTCAGTTTGCGAGACATCCCGACCTAACGTCACAACCTCACCCGACACAAGTTCGCTGTTCTTGGCTTTCGCTTCCGCTCCTCCAGGGTCACCACGCTCAGGCGTATCGATCCCGATATAGCGCACAGCATAATTCCGGCCATCGATGGACACCTCGATCGTATCGCCATCGACGACTTCCGTGACCAGCCCAATCTCGAAGTCCCTCTCCGGCGGAGCACAGACGGTTTCAGGTGTTTCATGCGATAAGATAATTTCGGTAGGGATTTCTATCGCTATTTGTGTAGGAACAGGCGTTGCGGTCGCTTCCAGCAATGCATCGGTCAACTCAGCAACCAGAGCTGTGACAGTTTTCTCCACGGCGAGTTGGACGTCTACGCTTGGGATGGCTGTGGTGGTCGAGCAAGCGTTGGCCAATAATAGTACGATGGTGAGGAGAGGTAAAAATGCTCTCATCGGACCCTGACCTTCATTCCTTTTCAATAAAACTCTAAGCGTCCTAACAATACCTTCTAATTGCCCTCTCTCGATTTTTTATCCATAAACTCTTGTACCAACCGCCGCACCGCGGCCGTGCTCTCACACCTCAAAGCCTTCTCCGCGACCCTCCTTGCGCTGACTATGTCGATCTGTCTTAAAGCCGCCTTCACCTGCGGGATCTCAGCCGGGTTCATACTCACTTCGTCCACGCCCAAACCGATCAAGACCGGCACTGCTAGCGGGTCGCCGGCTACTTCGCCACACACCCCGACCCATTTGCCGTGCTTGTGAGCGGCATCGACCACTTGCTGGATCAAGCGCAGGACAGCCGGATGCAGCGCATCCGCATAGTCCGCCAGTTCGGGGTTGCCGCGCCCGGCCGCCAGTGTATACTGGGTCAGGTCATTGGTGCCGATGCTGAAAAAATCCACCAGCGGTGCCAGCGCTTCGCTGAGCAATGCCGCGGAAGGTACCTCGACCATGATCCCGGTCTCAACCGGCCAGCGATGGGGGAGCTTTTCTTTCACAAGCTCCTGGTGAGCCTGCTCCAGGAGCTGCCTGGCTTGCACGATCTCTTCCTGTGCCGCAACCATCGGGAACATCACCCGCACGGGGAAATCCGCGCCGGCGCGCAGGACTGCTCGCAGCTGGGGGAGGAATATCCCCGGCTGCCGTAAAGACAGGCGTAGTCCACGCACACCCAGGTAGGGGTTGGCTTCTGGTATCCGGTCGAGATATGGCAGTTCTTTATCACCACCCACATCCAATGTCCGCACGATCACCGGCCGATTTCCCATCACTTGTCCAATCGCACGCAGAGTCGCTAATTGTTCATCTTCGCTGGGTGGAGTGAGGCGGTCCAGGTAAAGGAATTCTGTGCGTAATACGCCAATCCCCTCCGCCCCATTTTCCACTGCTGCTTGGGCGGCAGCCAGGCTGCCGACATTGGCCGCCACCTCGACCCAGCGCCCATCCCGCGTGCAGGCCGGTTCGTGGCTGCTTTCCAATAACCTCGACCGTCGTTCTAACCACTCCTGGCGCCGCTTGGCCAGCTGCTGCTGAACGTCTTGCTCAGGCTCTACCCACAACACACCATCGAAGCCATCCACCGCAACCAGGGTGCCGTCCTTAACCTCCAGAAGGCTCAGGTCGATCCCGGTCATGGCAGGGATTCCCAGGGCTCGCGCCAGGATGGCGCTGTGGGCGGTCGGCCCACCCCTAACGGTGACTAACCCCAGGACACAACGTAAGTCGAGTTGGGCGATTTCCGTGGGGGTGAGTTCCTCGGCGAACAGGATGGCTGGTTCGGGGAACTCAATCTGAGCATCACTAGTCATTTCAAACTGAAGCCCTGAGCCTTGTCCTGAGCGCAGCGAAGGAGCAAACGAAGAGGTCTGCAGGGAAATCTCCTTTAATACCTGATTGCCCACATCGATCACATCTATGCTGCGCCCTTGCTGATATGGATCGGCCAGGGCGCGGTATGCCTCAGCCACTTCGTTGATACTTGCCTGCCAGGCGTAGGCACCATTCTTGCCTTGGATAAAGATCCGCTCCCGAACCTTGTCGAGCAGCTCCGGATCCTGCAAGATCAGTACATGCGCGTCGAAAATCGCCGCCTGAGCTTCGCCTAACCGCTTGCTCAACCTCACGCGGCGCCTTTGGATCGCCAGCCGGGTTTTCTCCAAAGCGCGTTGCAGACATTCCCATTCCTGCTCTGGGTGTTCGCTGTGATCCTCGGGGATGGATAGCAGGATTGGCTGGTAGCGATAGGCTCGCCCCAGGACAATCCCCTCCGAAACCGGAATCCCTTGAATTGCTTCTCCCAATAAAGGTTTTGTTACCTGATAAGCCGTGGGCGCCGCGAGCTGGGCTTTTTCCTGGATTGCTTCAGCCCCAAAATTATCCAAAATTAATCGACGCACAGCATCCAGCGCTGGCGCGGCTTCGCGTCCATTGGCGGTGATAGTGATGCGATCGCCGCGTGAAGCGCCCAACGTTGCCAGAGCGTTCAGACTTTTGGCTGAAACCGGTCCTTTGCCTGAAGATGCGTTCGTGACCTGGATGTCAGCCTGATAGGCTGCCGCTACCTGGACGAAGCGAGCCGCCGGCCGGGCGTGCAATCCATGCAGATTCTGAAGCACCAGGGTTATCGCTCGAGTCTCCGCCTTGGTTTGCATTTTTTGAGAGCTTATCTCAACCCCTATACCAGGCTGGCTCTCACCGAGATGTTCAACCTTGGGAGTCAGGGCGCGCTGCGCTTCCTGGCAGACAGTCTCGAGGTCGCTACCCAGGCCCGCTTGTACACTTGCGGCGATTGCCCCCTCCACCAGCGGAGCCGCACAGCAGACAATGTTTCCTTGCATCTCCTGTGGTAACAACTTCACCGCCATCTCAGCGCTCAGCACTGCGCTGCCCAGGTCCATTAGCACCAGCACGCCATCTGGTGAATAAACAGACTGGATCGCGGCGGAGATCTCACTCGCGTCGGTGCCTAATTCCTGGCGGTCGGGACCAGCGCCAGCAGCAAACGCCACCCGCAGCTCCGTGGAAGCCATCTGCTTGACCAGGTTCACCAGCGCCTCAGCCAGCGCCCGGCTATGGGATACAAGGACAAGTCCTACCATCTTGCACCTAAAGGATCAATCCTTAGCCCATACCTCAGCAGCAGCCTTGAGCAGCAGGTAAGAAGATGTCGCGCCGGGGTCCTGATGACCGGCGCTGCGTTCGCCCAGATAGCTGGCGCGGCCCTTGCGCGCTACCATCGGGATCGTAGCTTCCATTCCTCTTTTCGCTGCCTCTGCAGAATCCTTCAACGCCTGGGCGAGTGTCTCATTCGCTTCGATGGCTTGCTGGAGCGCGTTTACGGCTGGGGATAACGCATCTATCATGGTCTTGTCTCCAGGTTCAGCCTTCCCACGGGCAATGACTCCGTCCACTGCTGCACCGAGGGCAGCGGTCCAGTCCAACAGACTCATTTCCATCTTGCCAAGGGTCTTCATCCCCGCCTGGAGGAAAAAAGTGCCATACAGCGGCCCGCCTGCGCCCCCGACTGTAGATACCAGGGTCACCCCGACAGTTTTTAAAATCATGCCAATATCCTGATCAGCTATCCCTTGTATTTTTTCCATGACGGCACGGAAGCCACGGTCCATATTGGCCCCGTGGTCAGCATCGCCGATCGCCGCGTCCAATTCGATCAGGTAAGCTCGTTCCCCGGCCATCACTGCCGCGCAGGTTTCAATCCACAAAACCACATCATCCCTGGAAATTGCCATTACATCCCCCAACGTATCCCAGGAGTGTGAACCGGTGCGTCCCACAGACTTTTCAGGTCTTCGTCCAGCTTAAGCAAGGTGATCGAAACGCCCGCCATCTCCAGGCTGGTGATATAGGCGCCGATCAGATTGCGGACAACCTTCAAACCATGTTTAATAGCCATTTGATGGGCCTGGCGGTAAGCGATATACAGTTCGATCAGCGGTGTACCCCCCATGCTGTTGACGAACAGCAGGACTTCGTCCCCGGACTTGTAAGGTAAGTCGCTGATCACCGGCTCGATCAACATTTGCACGATTTCATCAGCAGGTTTCAAATCCATGCGTCTCCGGCCTGGTTCGCCGTGGATACCGATGCCGATCTCCATCTCGTCTTCAGGTAGATCAAAAGTGGGTTTCCCGGCGTGCGGTACCGTGCAGGAGGTCAGCGCCATGCCCATGCTCCGCCCAAAATGATTGACCTTGTGGCAGATATCTGCTACCTCGCTCAGTGAGCGACCCTGCTCAGCAGCTGCGCCGCAGATTTTCTCAGCCAGAACCGTGCTGCCCACACCGCGCCGCCCGGCCGTATATAGGCTGTTTTGCACGGCGACGTCGTCGTCGATCACCACACTCTCGACCTGGAGGCCTTCCATGCGCGCCAGGTCAGCCGCCATCTCGAAATTCATCACATCTCCCGTGTAGTTTTTGACAATGTAAAGAACTCCTTTACTGCCATCCACTGCTTTTGTAGCTTCAAGCATCTGGTCAGGCGTGGGCGAAGTGAACACGGCTCCCGGGCAAGCAGCATCTAACATCCCATACCCGACAAACCCACCGTGCATCGGTTCGTGCCCAGATCCGCCCCCCGATACAAGGGCTACCTTATCCTTGACTGGAGCCTCTACCCGGGCGATATAGTTCGGGTCGAAATGGACTTTGATCAGCTCGGGATGAGCAAAAGCGAGCCCTTCCAGCTCTTCTCGAACAACATCTTCTGGATGGTTGATCAATTTCTTCATCGTTTCACTCCGAACCGGGAGAATGTGAGCAATATTTGGCCCTGATCCATGTATTTGTCAAGCGCCGTTCTTTACTACCGCTTCCCACATGGTGCTAATAAGGCTGGCACGTGATTAGTGTAGATTGATCCCTAGGAAAAGTCAATAGAAAATCTTCACAGACCAATGATTCCCTTAGCAATTTTAACAATTTGGTGTAATTAAGTGTAAATACTCCAACTCTCGGCCCATCACAAGACCATATTCAAGATGCGATATAATTAATATCAACGCAGGAATCCTCGTATAAGAACTTCAATCCAA
>MGOK01000083.1:4034-5594 GCA_001795335.1 Chloroflexi bacterium RBG_19FT_COMBO_55_16 | reverse complement strand
GCTTTGTGCTGCGTGTGGCGCAATTGATCAGGCGAGTTTACTTACGCCTCTTTGTACGTGTGGAGAAGATAATTACCTCTCTGTCCTACATGTTTCCTCCAAGCAAGGCAAGGTATATTCCTGTCCGGCTTGTGGTTCTAGAAGCCCAGCAGGTCTTGTCTGGCGATTTCTTTCCGGCAATGATGCCACAGCTAGCGTTTTAGCTACCGCTCTTTATCAAGAGATACCTTCCAGAGAAAAATCACAGCGGGGTGAGACTGTCGTGGAGCCTGAATTGGGGGATGTTTGGGCGGTGCCTGCTCCGCCGGTTCCAAAAAAAGTGAGCGAAGATCAGTTTATTGATAAGGGTCTACGACAATTATTGATCTTCTCCGATAGCCGGCAAGACGCAGCTTTTTTCGCACCTTACCTAGATCGAACCTATTCTCAAATCCTCCGCCGCCGGGTCATCTTGCAGATACTGCAAAGTGAGCGTGAGAGGGTTCTAAGTAACCGGTGGCGAGTAGGCGATTTGATCAATCCCCTCCAGAGAACAGCAGATCGGATAGGTCTTTTGGATGGATTGAGTAATCAACAAATGGAGGCTGAGGCATGGAAGTGGGTCCTCCATGAGTTATTAGCGATGGATCGAAGGAATAGCCTGGAAGGCCTCGGCTTACTCGGTTTCTCGTTGGTTATGCCGGATACTTGGGCACCACTTATGGGTTTCCAATATCTCGGATTCTCGGAAGATGAAACCCGAGTTCTTTACCAAGTGCTTTTGGCGAATTTTAGAATAAAAGGCGTTGTACTCTTTCCTGATATAGTATCGCCTAAGGATGATTTCTTTGCGCCCAGGAATCGAGAGTATTACTTCGTCAAAAAAAGACCTGAGAATAGCAGCGGCGGACCAAATGTTTTCGGTTGGAATCCTACTCGCAAAAACAGGTTGAATAGCCGCCTGGATTATATACTTCGAGTGATCCGCTTGGGTTTCGGGCGCGAAATGCCCAACGAAGAAGGCGACAATATTCTGAATGCAATTTGGAATAATGATTTCTTTCCTACAAATCAAACAAGTGGTTGGAACCCTTACTTTTCTACCATACCTATGCAAGATGGTCAGATCGTTCACCGCATCAAACCCGATTATTGGGAACTGCAACCTGGCATCCTGGACCCAACTATCGAATGGTACTGTTGCAACACTTGTAACAACCTCACTATATTTAACATCCGAAATGTATGCCCTACCTACCAGTGTCCTGGAAAGCTTCACAAGTGCAATCCTCGGGAAGTGTTTAAGGATAACCATTATCGAATACTGTACTCTGAGGGAAAGCAGATCCGGTTAGTTGCCAAAGAACACACAGCCCAGCTCACCAGCCAAAGCGCAGCGGAATTGCAGACCCAGTTTATGAAGGGTGCCGTAAACGTTCTAAGCTGCTCAACCACATTTGAACTTGGAGTAGATGTTGGAGAACTTGAAGCGGTATTCATGCGCAATGTTCCCCCATCCGCAGCAAATTATATACAGAGAGCGGGACGAGCGGGACGGCGGACAAGTTCCACCGCATTTGC
>MGOK01000083.1:3783-4011 GCA_001795335.1 Chloroflexi bacterium RBG_19FT_COMBO_55_16 | reverse complement strand
CTCATGACTTAACACATTATAACGCCCCGCGAAAATTAGTTGCGGGCGAGATCAAAGCGCCATATTTTGAAGTTGCGAATGAGAAGGTTGTCCGCCGGCACGTCTATGCAACCGCCTTAGCCTACTTTTGGAGAGAATATCGTGATACTTTCCAGGATGTGAAAGCTTTTTTCTTCCGGGACGGGATAACTGGTCCTGAGCTTGTAGCACAATATCTTGCCAGCCAAC
>MGOK01000083.1:3505-3771 GCA_001795335.1 Chloroflexi bacterium RBG_19FT_COMBO_55_16 | reverse complement strand
AGGGCTCATTACAGCGTATCGTTCCGCCAACGCTTCAAGAAGTTCTTCAGCTAGAAACTTGGGGATGGGTCGCTGGGTTGTTGGATCCGCTAGATGGGGTTTTGTCCATAGCAAAAGATCGAGTGACCAATGATGTAAGCCAGTTGCATGCAAAATGGAACGAGTTGGTGAACGCGTATAAGTCATCAGATTTTATCCTCAAGGTCATCAACACTATCAAAGACGAATATCTTATTAGTTTTCTTTCGAAACAAAATGTTATTCCA
>MGOK01000083.1:3164-3353 GCA_001795335.1 Chloroflexi bacterium RBG_19FT_COMBO_55_16 | reverse complement strand
CCGTTATATCAAGAAGTTACCCGATCGTATTTGGCGGAAATATACATATGCAGTATGTGATCATTGCCAGTGTTACCAACGGGTGCCGGCTGAAACCGGCGAAAAGCTCGAAATTTGCATTGCGTGTGGTTTGCCTTTAGGAGGCCACAATAAAGGTGATTTTATTGTGCCCCAATTTGGATTTATTAC
>MGOK01000083.1:2454-3148 GCA_001795335.1 Chloroflexi bacterium RBG_19FT_COMBO_55_16 | reverse complement strand
GTCCAGAGCGGACATATACAACCCGTACCTATTTTAGAGGGGTTTCAAAGGAATGGGAGACGCTTACAATTCCATTACGAGGAGTGAATGTGGTTGTTATACCTGCTGTGGATGGAGAATTAGCGGTCATAAACCACGCTGGCTATCAAGGTTTCAAAGTATGTTATAGCTGTGGATATGCCGTTATGGGAAATGAGCAGGTAAAAAGCCCACATCAAACCCCATGGCGAACGGTATGTAGGGGAAAACTTACTCGCGTTTATTTAGGGCATGAGTTTAAGACTGACGTCTTACAAATCCGAATTGAAGGATACTCAAACGGAAATCTGGGCTTCTGGCACTCACTCCTTTATGCTCTATTAGAAGGCGCCAGCCAGTCACTCGAGATCGATCGTCAGGATTTGGATGGGGTCCTATACCCATATTCTGGGGATCTTTCCAGGCCAGCCTTGATTTTATTTGACGATGTGCCCGGTGGGGCTGGTCATGTGCGACGTATTGCTGAAAATCAGGAGCGTTTGGTCGATGTCTTAAAAGTTGCTTTAGAGAAGCTTGAGTTGTGTAATTGTGGTGGTGACGAGAAGAATACAAGCTGTTATGGATGTTTAAGAAATTATCGCAATCAGTTCTGCCATGATCAATTGAAACGAGGTCCAATTATGGAGTTCATCTCAACGATCCTGAGTTAGAACCC
>MGOK01000083.1:1735-2274 GCA_001795335.1 Chloroflexi bacterium RBG_19FT_COMBO_55_16 | reverse complement strand
AAAATTCGCGTCCTGGTCGCCAAGCCTGGCCTGGACGGGCACGACCGGGGCGCAAAAGTGGTGGCGCGGGCGCTGCGCGATGCCGGCATGGAAGTGATCTACACCGGCCTGCGCCAGACGCCGGAGATGATCGCCGAAGCCGCCTTGCAGGAGGACGTGGACGTGATCGGCCTGTCGATCCTGTCCGGCGCGCACATGGCTCTCGTGCCGCGCGTGCTGGAGCTGCTGCGGGCCAACGGCCAGGAGCAGGTCAAGGTCTTCATCGGCGGCATCATCCCGGACGAAGACGTTCCCCGCTTGATGGAGATCGGCGTAGTTGGCGTCTACGGGCCAGGCACGTGGACCGAGGACATCATCCGTGACATCCGCCAGGCTGCGCCTGGAACCGTCGTCGCTTAGACCTCTACCCGGTTAAGTTTCATGTCCCTGGCTCCTTCTGTTCTGGCTGGCGAGCGCCTGGCGCTGGCCCGCCTGCTCTCGCAAATCGAGAACGACACCCCACCAGGACGGGCCGCCTTGAGCGAGCTGTTTCCCTACAC
>MGOK01000083.1:975-1227 GCA_001795335.1 Chloroflexi bacterium RBG_19FT_COMBO_55_16 | reverse complement strand
GGCATGTTGCAGCTGGCCCACCCGGCGCAGCGCCAGGCGCTGGGGAGCATCGTCTTCCAGCACCACGCGGGATTGGAAAGCGCCACGCCGCCAGATCAGGTCGTGACCGAAGCGCAGACCTGGCAGACGCCCATCCTCCGTACGGTGGCTACTGAAGGGGATGGGGTTCCTGAGCTGGTCAACTCCATCACCCGCCACCGCGCCTATCTGCACACTACCGGCGACTGGCAGCGCCGCGAGCGCGCCCGCCTG
>MGOK01000083.1:0-876 GCA_001795335.1 Chloroflexi bacterium RBG_19FT_COMBO_55_16 | reverse complement strand
CCAGGCCGTTAACGCTCTAATCGATGGAGGCCAACCAACATGATCTATGGCAAACGCATCCGCCTGCGCCACGTCGAGCGGGAGGACCTACCCCGTTTCGTCGCCTGGCTCAACGACCCGGAAGTGCGGCATGGGCTGGCGATGTACCTGCCCCTCTCTCAGGTCGAAGAAGAGCAGTGGTTTGAAAATGTGCTCAAGCGCGAGCGCGATGAGCAGCCCCTGGTGATCGAAGTCGAAGGCCAGGATGGCTGGACGATGATCGGCAACTCGGGCTTCTTCAACATCGACTGGCGCAACCGGGGCGCAGAACTGGGCATCGTCATCGGCGACAAGGCTTATTGGAACAAAGGCTACGGCACCGAAGTCATGCGCCTGCTGCTGCATCACGGCTTCACCACCCTCAACCTGCACCGCATCTTCCTGCGCGTGTTCGAGGGTAACCCGCGCGCCATCCGCGCTTATGAGAAGGCCGGCTTTGTCCACGAAGGCCGCATGCGCCAGGCCGAGTTCCGCGATGGCAAATATTTGGATGTCCTATTAATGAGCGTCTTGCGCCCTGAGTGGCAGGAGTAGCTGGAGGATTATCTATGCCCAGTAACAAGCAACCCCGTGATTGTGGAATGTACGGCGAGATCAATTTGTTTGCCGGAACAGGTTGCCCGGATTTGGCGGCGCAGATCGCCAAATATCTGGAATTGCCGCTCGGCGGGCGGGAGGTGACTCTCTTCCCGAATGACAACCTGTTCGTCAAATTACATCAAAGCGTGCGCGGCCAGGATGTGTACGTTATCCAGACCACCTCACGCCCCGTGCACCGCAACTTAATGGAGCTGCTGATCATGCTCCAAACCCTGCGGCTGGACTCAGCCGGGCGCA
>MGOK01000082.1:40878-41010 GCA_001795335.1 Chloroflexi bacterium RBG_19FT_COMBO_55_16 | reverse complement strand
GTATATCGCCGGCGTTGGACAGGGTTACGTCATCGCCACGCCGATCCAGGTGCTGCTCTCGGCAACCACGATTGCGAACGATGGCGTGCTCATGCGTCCCACAATCCTGCACGATATCCTGGATAGCGAGGG
>MGOK01000082.1:21507-40865 GCA_001795335.1 Chloroflexi bacterium RBG_19FT_COMBO_55_16 | reverse complement strand
GGGATATTACCAGGGACCCTATGATCGATGTCTTCACTGACCCCACCAGTCCTGGAGGCTGTGAAAACAAAATCACTGGTGAGAAGAAGACTGTCCAGCCATGGGTGATCGAAAAAGTCCAGGAAGGCATGCGCCTGGCGGTATTGGATGGCACGCTCACCAAAGAATTCAAAAACGTAACCATTGCCGCGGCGGGCAAGACTGGAACGGCCGAATATTGCGATAAATATGCTAATGAAAAGAACCTGTGTATTCCGGGGAGCTGGCCGACGCATGCCTGGACCGTCGCCTATGCCCCCTATGACGAGCCCGAGATAGCCGTGGTAGCTTTTGTCTACAACGGTGGTGAAGGCGCCAGCGTCGCCGCGCCCATCGTTCGCCAGGTGATCGAGGCATATTTTGACCTCAAGGCCGCCGATACCGCTGCTGTCAGCCCCTGAAAGTTCATGCTATAATCACTCAAAGAAGCCAAGTCCTGGGAATTCTCATTGCGCGCCGATCCTGGTCGATACTTGAAATAAGAGATGGAAGAGCACCCAAAGGTGCAGATCAAAGGCATCCGCGAGGGGTTATTGATCACCCTGGAAGAGGAGAGCTGGCCTGAAGCACGGGCGGCCTTGCTTGAGCATGTGAAAAACCAGGTTGACTTCCTGCGCGGCGGGCGCCTGATCCTGGATATCGGCAACCACGTTTTACGGGCTGCAGATTTGGGCCAGCTGCGCGATGTGCTCTCTGAGAACGGTCTTTCCTTGTGGGCGGTATTGAGCGGTTCCCCCGTCACGCAACAAAACGCTCAAACGCTCGGTTTGGCCACGCGCATCACCAAACCCACGCCAGAACGATCTACTTCCTCTCTCGAGACGGCGCTGAGTGGTGAACAGGCTGTGTTAGTGCGTCGCACCTTGCGCTCGGGATTCAGCTTGCAGCACAGAGGCCACGTGATCGTCATCGGGGACGTCAACCCGGGAAGCGAGATAGTTGCAGGAGGCGATGTAGTCGTATGGGGGCGCTTACGCGGTATGGTTCACGCGGGGGCGCAAGGCGAAGAAGCCGCGGTGGTGTGTGCCTTGGACCTTTCTCCCACCCAACTTCGGATTGCCGGGCAGATCGCCGTAACCCCAAAACGGCGCGGTAAATCCCAACCAGAGATGGCGCGCCTGATCGACGGACAGGTGGTGGCAGAATCCTGGAATCCAAAAGGGAAATAGTTAGGGAAGATAGATGGCAGCAAAAGTTGTGACGGTCACCTCTGGAAAGGGTGGGGTCGGTAAAACCACCGCCACCGCTAACCTGGCCTCCGCCCTGGCGGCTGAAAACTTAAAGGTAGTGTGTATCGACGCAGATATCGGTTTGCGCAACCTGGATGTCGTGTTGGGGCTGGAGAACCGTATCGTCTACGATCTGGTGGACGTGGTTGAAGGTCGCTGTCGCCTGAGACAGGCGATGATCCGCGATAAGCGTTTGCCCGAACTCTACCTGATCCCCGCCGCACAGACCCGCGACAAAAGCGCTGTCTCTCCCAGCGATATGGTGCGCCTGTGCGACGAGCTGCGACCAGATTATGACTGGGTGCTGATCGACTCGCCGGCTGGTATCGAGCGCGGCTTCCGCAATGCGATCGCCCCAGCTGACCTGGTGATCGTCATCACCAACCCGGAAGTCTCGGCCGTGCGGGACGCCGACCGCATCATCGGCCTGATCGAAGCCGAAGAAAAAGGGCCGGCGCGCCTGATCATCAACCGTTTAAAGCCAACCATGGTAAAGCGGGAAGAGATGCTATCTCCCGACGATGTATTAGAATTGCTGGCTGTCGAACTGATCGGCATCGTACCGGAAGACGAGAACGTTACCTTGAGCATCAACCGCGGAGTGCCGATCGTGCTGGATGGCAAAAGCCGGGCCGGTCTGGCCTTCCGCAACATTGCTGCCAGGCTGCGCGGCGAACCGGTGCCCTTCCTTGACTTCAACGACCAGGGCGGCTTGTTGGGCCGGCTGGCTCGCCTGATCCGCCCAGGAGGAGCATAAGATGAGCGCCATTCTGGACAGGCTCCTCGGGCGGAAGAAGAAGAGCGCCCACCAAGCCAAAGAACGCCTGAAACTGGTGTTGATCCACGATCGTACCGATTTAAATCCTGGCACGTTGGAATTGCTGAAAGACGAGTTGATCGCCGTTATTTCCAGGCATGTCGACATCGACCCTGGCGCTGTGCGCATTGAGATGACGCAAGATGGCCGCCAACAGCGATTGATCGCGGACATCCCGCTCAACCCGGCTGGGAGACGACGAGTAAGATAGACCATGGATAGAACAAAAACCTCCTGGCGAACTTTCGACTTCTGGCTGCTGGGAGCTGTGGCGATCTTAACCATCTTTGGCATCGCCATGATTCGCTCGGCGGTGGCTGGTAATATTGAGCTGGCTGAGCTGGATCTGGTGCGGCGCCAGATCATTTTTGTGATCGTCGGTTTTGCTATCGTGCTGGTAGCAGCCTGGATCGATTACCACATTTGGGCAGCCATCAGCCGGCCGATCTATCTTCTCATGATTGGCATCTTAGTGGTGCTATACGTGGTCGGTACAGCCTTGTTCGGTTCCGCGCGCTGGTTCGAAACCCGGTATTTCTTTATCCAACCCTCCGAACCGGCCAAGATCATCATGATTTTGGTGCTGGCCGATTACTTCACCCGCCACCAGGCCCAAATGCACGAGCTAAGGTGGGTTATCCGGAGTTTCCTGCTCACCTTAGGGATAATGATCTGGATCTTATTGCAACCCAACCTGAGCACCTCCATCGTGATCCTGGTGATCTGGTTTGCGTTGCTCTGGGCCAGTGGCCTGCGCTTCAAGCATTTGCTCCTTTTTGCAGGGATTGGTGTAGTCATACCGGTGGTAAGTTTCCCCTTCCTGGTAGATTACCAGAGACAACGCATCCTGAACTTCCTTTTCCCTGACCCGAACGCCCGCCATGGCGACATCTACAATATCCAGCAAGCCCTGATCAGCATCGGTTCGGGAGGCTGGTTTGGCAAAGGGTATGACCTGGGTACGCAAGTCCATCTCCGGTTTCTGAAAGTTCGCCACACCGACTTCATCTTCTCCGCCCTGGCTGAGGAATTTGGCTTCCTCGGCACTGTGTTGGTAATGCTGCTGATCCTATTTGTGATCTACCGCTGCCTGCGCGCCGCCCGTCTGGCGCGGGACACATTCGGCGCCCTGATCTGTTACGGTGTGGCGACTATGCTCGCCTTCCAGGCGATGGTCAACATTGGCGTTAATCTCAACCTGCTGCCTGCCACTGGCTTGACTTTGCCTTTCGTCAGTTATGGTGGCAGTTCGTTGCTCTCGATGTTAATCGGGATTGGGCTGGTGGAAAGCGTCATCCTACGCCGTAAATCCTTAGAACTATAGACGGGGTACATGAAACCTGAGGCGGATTACGTAATCCAGATTGCGTAAAATGCCCGACTAGAGGAACTCCATGCCAGAAGCCACAGCCGCCAAACCCGCCCGCGCCCGCTTCGCGCCATCGCCTACCGGGCGCACTCACCTGGGCAGTGGGCGCACAGCCCTCTTTGATTTCCTGCTCGCGCGCCAGACCGGCGGCCAATTCATCCTGCGCATTGAAGACACCGACCGCAAACGCTACAAACCCGAAACGGAAAAAGAACTGATCGACAGCCTGCACTGGCTTGGACTAGAGTGGGACGAAGGCCCCGACATCGGAGGACCGCACGCTCCATACCACCAATCGCAGCGGAAGGAGATCTATCAAGATCATGCTCGCCGACTGGTCGAGGCGGGCCATGCTTACTACTGTTTTTGTTCTCGGGAGCGATTGGAGCGCGTGCGCCAGGAACAGCGCCGTCGTAAAGAACCCCCGCGATACGACGGCACCTGCCGTCGTTTAGACTTTGACGAAGCTGCGGCGTGTGTGACGGCTGGCGAACGCCATGTCATCCGTTTTAAAACCCCGCAAGATGGTTCAATCACCATGGTCGATCGCCTGCGCGGGGCGATCACTGTCGAAAACCAAAACATAGATGACTATATCATCGTCAATTCAGACGGGTGGGCGCTCTACCATCTGGCGGCGATGGTCGACGACCACTTGATGGGCATCACCCACGTGATCCGCGGTTCTGAATGGTTGCCGACCTTCCCGCTCCACGCCCACATTGTGCGCGCCTTTGGCTGGCAAGAACCGGAATGGGTGCACCTGTCAATTTTCTTAAAACCCAGCGGTAAAGGTAAGATGAGTAAACGAGATACGGCCGACTTGATGAAAGATGGCTATTCGATCTATATAACCGACCTGCGGGCGATGGGCTACCTGCCGGAAGCCGTCGTCAATTGGACGGCGTTGATGGGCTGGAGCTATGACGACCGGACTGAATTCTTCACTCTGCCCGACCTGGTTGAAAAGTTCAGCCTGGACCGCTTGAATCCCGCCCCGGCGGCGATCAATTTCAGCAAGCTGGATCACTTCAACGGGTTGCAAATCCGCAGTTTACAAATCTCAGACTTAGCTACCCGCATGAAACCCTTCTTTCAGAAAGCTGGCTACAAAGTTGACGATGAAACACTATTAAATATCGCCCCCCTCGTCCAACCCCGCATCGTCACGCTTGAAGATGCCCCCGTCATGGGGGGTTTCTTCTTTGAAGAAGAAGTGCTCCCTAATCCTGAGGATCTGGTTGGAGAGTTGATGACTCCAGCGGAATCAGCTGCAGCAGCCCGCCAAGCATATCAAATCCTGGAAGCTTTGCCTGAAATCAAGCGCGAAACTGCCGAGCAGACGCTGCGCGCTTTGGCTGATGAGCTGGGACTAAGCGCCGGTCAGATCTTCGCGATTTTACGCTCAGCTGTAACTGGAAAAACGGTCAGCCCACCCTTGTTCGAAAGCATGGCTGTCATCGGAAGAGAAAAGACATTGAAACGGATTCATAGGGCGGTGGAAACGCTCGAAGGAATAGAGCAGGATGTTGCGGGATAGTTGAGGCTGGCTAACCTTTCTTCAAGGACTCCTGGATCTTAGCCCATGAATCGCGCAGCGACACCGTCCGGTTGAAAACAAGTTTTCCAGCGGTCGATTCAACCGGATCGACACAGAAATAGCCTTGCCTTTCGAACTGGTAGATACTTCCCGGTGCAGCCCCTGCCAGGCCCGGTTCAACAAAACACCCTTTCAGGACTTCCAATGAGTTTGGATTCAAGTTAGATTTGAAGTCAGCGCCTGCCTCCACCTCATCCGGATTTTCTTTGATAAATAAACGATCATAGAGGCGGGTTTCAACTTCTAAGGCGTGGGCAGCTGAGAGCCAATGCAGCGTTGCCTTGACTTTGCGTCCATCCGGCGCGTCGCCGCCCTTTGTCGCTGGATCATAGGTGCAGTGGATCTCAATCACTTCACCCGTTTTTTCATCCTTGACCACCCCGACGCAAGTAATGAAATAGGCGTAGCGCAGCCGCACCTCCCGTCCAGGGGCCAAACGGAAAAACTGCTTCGGTGGATCCTCACGAAAATCATCCCGCTCGATATAGAGCACACGCGAAAAAGGAACCTTACGTGTACCCATGCTCGCGTCCTCGGGATTGTTCACAGCCTCCACCTCTTCTACCAGGTCTTCCGGGAAATTAACGAGAACAACTCGCAACGGGCGCAACACACCCATCACACGTGGGGCGCGGCGATTCAAATCCTGGCGCACAAAGTGCTCAAGCAGGGCGATATCGATAATGCTGTTAGCCTTGGCAACGCCGATCTGGTTACAGAAGTCGCGGATCGCCTCTGGAGGGTAGCCTCGCCGGCGAATGCCGGAAAGGGTTGGCATACGGGGATCGTCCCATCCGCTGACAATGCCATCTTGCACTAACTGAAGTAATTTTCGCTTGCTTAGCACTGTGTAGCTGAGGTTGAGGCGGGCAAACTCAATTTGCTGGGGGTGATACACCTCCAGTTGATCCAACACCCAATCGTACAACGGGCGATTATTTTCAAATTCCAGCGTGCAGATCGAATGCGTGATCCCCTCGATGGAGTCGGAAAGGCAATGGGTAAAGTCGTACATCGGGTAGATACACCAATTATCGCCCGTGCGATGGTGGGAGGCTTTCAGGATCCGATACAGGACAGGGTCACGTAGGGTGATATTTGGCGAGGCCATGTCGATCTTTGCGCGCAGCGTGCGGGATCCATTGGGGAATTCGCCAGCGCGCATGCGGGCAAACAAGTCCAGATTCTCCACGACGGGGCGGTCCCGGTACGGGCTATCCTTACCGGGCTGCGTCAGGGTGCCGCGGTAATCGCGGATTTCGTCGGCGCTCAAATCGCAAACGTACGCCTTGCCCTTTTTGATCAATTGCACTGCGTATTCATAGAGCTGCTCGAAATAATCTGAGGCATAGAATAAGCGGTCATCCCAATCGAATCCAAGCCAGCGCACATCCGCCTGGATTGACTCCACATATTCAACTTCCTCCTTGCTGGGATTGGTATCGTCGAAGCGCAGATTACACAGGCCATTGAAATCGGCGGCAATCCCAAAATTGAGGCAGATCGATTTGGCATGTCCGATGTGCAGGTAGCCATTCGGCTCGGGTGGAAAGCGAGTGTGCACCCGGCCGGCATATTTGTTTGTGAGGAGATCTTCATTGATAATGTTGCGAATAAAATCGGTCGAAGGGGATAGATCAGTCTGGGACATCTTCATTCCTTAATGTTTCCAACTTTACAAACCTCCCGAAAGATATCAAAGAGACATCATAACTGGTTCAGGTTCTTCTTCCTGGAACCTCCATTTTAGCCGATAACCTTTCGGGAAGATTGATCAATACCGCAATTATATCCAGGTCGAAAGAAATACGGGATTTTATCTTTTCAGTAGTCCTCAGAAATGGTAAAATACCGCATCAAATGTTGGGGGTTCGTCTAGTGGTAGGACAGCAGACTCTGGATCTGTATGCCGAGGTTCGAATCCTCGACCCCCAGCCTGGATATTTATAAACAAGGAGTGGTGGCAAAGCCACCACTCCTTGTGCTTAGAATTTGACAAGGAACGCCGTCAGGTACATGATCGCCAGGCCGGTCAGGAATCCAGCCACATTGATCCATGAGAACAGGGGCGTTCCTTCCCGTTCTGCATAGCCGCGCAGCAGCGCCACTACTTCTACGATCACCTGCCAGATAGCGCCCAGGCCAACCCCCAGGAACAAGGCCGCCAGCAAGGGCGAGAAGGCAAAACCGCCCACCCAGGCCCCCAGGATGGCCGGCGCGCCAGCCAGCAAGGTTAACCCCAGGAAAGTAATCAGCCGCGGGCTTTCAGCGACCTCCTGATCTCCGGCGATGTCCTTTCGCTGGGTGGAGGGCACCAGGGGAGCAACGATTCCCACCCCTTCGGTGACGTTGTGCAGCATAAACCCGATCACCAGGAACGAACCGAGCGCTGCTTCGCCGATCGCAAAGGCAGCCCCGATCGCCAGGCCTTCTCCCAGATTGTGCAACCCGATGCCGAAAGCAATCAGGCCAGCCAGATACAGACTTTTCCGGGCTGGAGCTAAATTCGAGGTAGATCTGCGGCGCGCCCCAACTGCCAGCAGAGCCAGCCAGGTGATCAAAGCTGAAAAAAGCACCAACGGGATGCCCTGGAACACCCCCGGCAGTTCACCCGCCATCTCAAACGATTCTAACAAGGTGTCGAGCAGTAAAAACACGAGCAGGCCGATGGTGAGAGCCAGGATCGCCCCCAACCACTTGCGCCCCATCTTTTTCATAGCCGGAAACCATAACATCCCCAGGCCCACCGGGAAAAGGCCTACATAAATTCCCAGCAATCCATAGGCCAGGAACTCATTCAAACCAGGCGTAGGGGATAGAGTCGCCAGGGCAACTTCACCGCTGAAGGCCAGCCCTGTGGCAGTGATGACTTTAATCACGTTCGGCTCATTTTCCACCCAGGGATAGGCAATGTGCAGCCTGGCACGCCCCAGGCGCGGAATGGTCGGCGAAGGGGTGATGTCGAAATGCCAGTAGGCGTCGTCCACGGTCACCTGCGCGACGGTAACCGGATGTGGGCCGCCATTGACCAGTGTAACCTCAAAGCCACCCTCCACGACACGGATGCGCTCAAGGTTAAGACTTTCTACCGGGGGTAGATGAGCGGTAAACAACGCGAGGGGATTTCCAAATGCAAAAACCGCCAGCATTAAGCCGAGCGCCAACAGTGGGATCAGCCCGGAAACCCACCAAGGCAGGCTGGCCAGGCGAGTGGATAATTTCTTATCTAATATAGTCATCTTCTCATTTCCAGATTTCTCGTTCGGTGAAATCAATGGTAGTGTTCATCCAGTGGCTTCACCCGGTGACTTCGAAGAAACCCATCCAGCCCAGCTCGGCTAACTCGCTTTGATGGGCGTGGAACATATAGAGCCCTGGCTCAAATCCCTTGAACGAAAACTCAAGGATGCCGCGTTGCGCCTGGCAAAGCATAACCGTATCTATGATCTTGTGCGTAGGCCTGAGCGTCGTGCCATGATCGTAATAATCGAAGAAGTTGGCATGAATGTGGATTGAGTTAATCGGATCAAATTCGGTAATGTTGACCAGGTAGAGCCGCTGAGGTTGGTCTTGTTTAATTTTGATCGGCTGGTTCATGTAAGCAAAGGCCACCGAGTTCACCGCATACACTTCATTCTCCCCATCGAAGTTGGTGTCGAAGCCGTTCATTACCATCACCATCTCGTTGAATTCCTGGCTCTCGGGATACTGGTGATTGCGAGCCTTGGCGAGTGCGTGTTCCTCTCCTTGATACTTCTCGGGATCAGGGTCGATGACAAAGGCTCCATACAATCCCTTGTGAATATGTCGCTTGAGCGGATTGGCATGGCAGTGGTAAAGGTGGCAGCCGAAAGGATAGGCATCAAACTCGTAGAATGTTTCTTCCCCAGGAGCGATCTCGCCCGCGCCGACTCCCGGCACTCCGTCCATGCGCGCCGAGTGGATGCCATGAAAGTGGATCGTATGCGCGTGGCTGCCAGCATTGACGAACTTAATGCGGATGCGATCTCCCTCCACACAGCGCAGGCTGGGACCGGGAACACGTTGGTTATAAGTCCAGGCTGGGAAGAACACCCCTGGGGCAACTTCAATTTCTTTATCGACCGCAGCAATGTGGAATTCACGCAATGTTTGTCCACTCGGCAACGTGCTGACCTGGCCATAATCCCAATCAGAGAGCATCTCTGACGGATCAAAGCCGTTGGCGGCGTGGTCTACCTGGCCGACCGTGCCTGTCCCACCATGCGCATGGCCACCAACCTGTTTCGAAGCATTTTCATGGGCGGCGTGCCCACCGGTTATATGCGTGGCTGCGCGGCCACGCGTCAGTAAACCCTGGCTGGCCGCCATACCACTAGCCGCCAGCCCTCCCCCCAAGAGGGTTTTTAAGAAATCGCGGCGTGTCAATGGTCGTAGTAAACGTTTATCGTTCATAAGAATTTCCTAAGCGAAAATCTAAATTATTAATTAGATTAGACTAAATTTACCTGATTTATTATATATGTTCACCGCTCATTCGTCAAGACCCAGCACAAAGAAGCGCCTTTCCAGGCAGGTGTGACAAATATCCAAACTATTCGTGACAGGTGGTACTAAAAACAATCTGAAGGCCTATTTATACTATATCTAGGGAAATAGCCAGATTTCCCGACATATTAACTAGTTTGGAAACAATCTAAACAGGGAAAGGTGCTCATGAAAAAGACCACTCTTGAACTTCCAACCATGTATGGCGATCACCATGTCCTCGAAGTGAGGCGCATCCTGTTGGCGATACCCGGCGTAAGCGATGTCTATGCCAGCAGCGCCTTCCAGGTGGTCGAGGTGACGTACGACCCAGAGAAAGTAAACGATCTTGAAGTTCGTGTAAAACTCGAGGAAGCGGGCTACCTTGGCGATTGGTCAGTCATCACTGAAAAAGGTTCCCCAGCCACCTCCAAGAACGGTGATGAAATCTTCTTCCGTCACACCGCCATCTACGAGCAGACCAAGCAGGCGATTAGCTTCGCGCAGAATGTTGGAGAAGTTGGACGTCCATTGTGGCCTTGTCCAGGGATGGGCGTTATTAAAACCATGGATGAGGAGAATTAGCGATGGCTCGAAAAAGAAGCATAGAGGAACAAACAATCGACCCTGCAGCACAAGCCATGCTGATCCGGGCAGACGAGCTGGGGATCAGCACAGCCTTCACCCGGGCGGACAATCTCGCTCCCTGCAACGTCGGTGGAGCCGGGATGTGTTGCAAATTGTGCGGCATGGGACCCTGCCGCCTGACTAAAGAAGGGCAAACCGGTATTTGTGGCGCCACCATAGATACGATCCAGGCGCGCAACTTGATCCGCGCCATCGCCGCTGGGAGCGCAGCCCATTCAGACCACGGGCGGGACATGGCTTTCACCCTCAAAGCTGTGGCCGAAGGAGTCGCCGAAGGCTACACGATCAAGGATGTAGCTAAGCTGCGCACGATTGCCGCCAAATACGACATCCCGATCGAGAAGCGCTCTCCCGAGGAGATCGCCAACGACCTGGCCGATCTATATATCTCGCAATTCGGCCAGCAAAAAGGGGCCATCGCTCCAGTCATCCGCGCCCCCAAGAAACGCCAGGAATTATGGAAAGAGCGCGGTGTGATCCCGCGCGGCATCGACCGGGAAGTCGTCGAAGCCTTGCACCGCACCCATATTGGTGATGACCAGGACCCGGAACACATCTTGCAACATGCTATCCGCACGGGATTGGCTGACGGTTGGGGTGGCAGCATGATCGCCACCGATGTGGCCGACATCCTGTTCGGGACGCCAGCCCCGCTGCTTGGGCAGGCCAACCTGGGCGTGCTGAAGGACGATATGGTCAATGTGGTCGTTCACGGTCACGAACCAACCCTCAGCGAAATGATCGTCACCGCTTCGCAAGATCCCGAGATCATCGAATACGCCAAAGCCGCCGGAGCGAAAGGCATTAACCTATCTGGCATCTGCTGCACGGCGAACGAGATCCTCATGCGCCAGGGTATCCCTGCTGCTGGCAACTTCCTCCACCAGGAGCTGGCCATCCTGACCGGGTCGGTCGAAGCCATGGTAGTAGATGTCCAGTGCATCATGCAGGCTCTGGTCGATCTGGCCGGGAATTTCCACACCAAGGTGATCACCACCTCCCCCAAGGTGAAGATCAAAGGCGCAACCCACATCGAGTTCGATGAGCACAAGGCGCTGACTATCGCCAAGCAAATCCTGCGTACTGCCATCGACAACTACCAGAATCGTGGCGAAACCCACATCCCGCAGGTGCGTGAAGACCTGATCCCAGGCTTCTCCCACGAATATATCAATTACATGCTAGGTGGTTCCTACCGGTCTTCCTTCCGGCCGCTCAATGACGCTATTATGACCGGGAGGATCCGCGGCGTGGCGGCGATCGTCGGATGCAACAACCCGCGCAGCTCGCAAGACTACTTGCACACCAAAGTCGTCCGGGATCTTCTGAAACAAGATGTATTGATCGTGCAGACTGGTTGTGGTGCCATCGCCAGTGCCAAGCTGGGCTTACTGCTCGGCGAAGCCGGCCTCGACCAGGTTGGCCCAGGTTTGCGCGAAGTGTGCGAAGCTGTCGGCATCCCTCCTGTATTGCACATGGGTTCTTGCGTGGACAACACCCGCATCCTGACCGTGCTCACCCAGATGGTCGAGGAAGGTGGGCTGGGCGACGATATCGATCAGGTGCCAGCGGTTGGATTGGCGCCTGAATGGATGAGCGAGAAAGCCCTGGCCATCGCCACATATTGTGTGGCTTCCGGTGCGTATGTTATCTTCGGCGGGTCTTCACCAGTCAGCGGTATGCCTGACCGAGTCGAAGACAGCGACATCGTGCTGCGCTATATCAGCGAAGGTTGGGAAAAACTGTACGGCGGCAAGCTGGAGTTTATCGCCGATCCCGACGAGATGATCCGCTCGACACTCGAGCATATCGACAAGAAGCGCGCGGCCCTCGGATTGCCTGCATACGATGCTAATCGCTTTGGGAAGAGCGGAGATGCGCGTATGCTTGAACTCGAGGAACTGCCGCTTGAGCAACGCGTGGCCGCCCTTTACGGCGTGGCTGCGGACTAGAGGAGAGGAAACTATGTCAAAATACATCGCTACCCGCGCCATTCGTGGCGCTAACGCCCTGGTCACCGAAGCTGAGCTCATGCTCCAAAAGGCTTTGCAGGAAAAAGGGCCAGAGACTCCGGTTTCCTTCCCCAACACGGCCTATTATCTGCCCTTGATTCTCGGTATGACGGGAATCCAGATCGAGACCCTGGGGCAGCTGAAACCGGTCATCCAACACGCTCGCCAGCTCTTGCATCCCACCCCCTCCTCCAAGCACTGGACGCCATACCTGGGGGAAACCCTGGACAGCGGTATGGCGACTCTGCTCGCTGCGGAGACGATTGAGGCGGTGCGTTTCGCCTATCAGCTGCAACCGGAAACTATGCCCGGTTTCAAGCTGGCCGGTGGCACGGCTTTCACCAGCCCAGACGCAAACCTGGGCGGCAATGGCGCCGACAGTCACCTGAACGGCCCGATTGACGATATCCAGTTGCGCTCATGGGGCATCCAGCTGGTGGACGGGCGCATGCCTGGTTTCGCGGCCATCGTTGGCGCTGCCAGGACTAACGAGGTGGCAGTAAAAATCGTGCGCGAGCTCCAGCGGCGCAACATCCTGACCTTCCTATCTGGCAACGTGAACGGGCGCAGTATCATCCACCAGTTGAACGAGGAAGGCGTGGAATTGGGTTACGACACCTACACGGTGCCCTTCGGCACAGACACGATCAGCGCCATCTATGCACTTGGCTTTGCCGTCCGCTCGGCGTTGACCTTTGGAGGCTTAAAGGGTGGTATGGCGCGCGACATCCTGCTCTATAACAAAAACCGCGTCTTCGCCTTTGTGCTCGCCCTGGGCGAGGTGGACGACTTGAAGTACGCCGCAGCAGCCGGGGCGATTAATTTCGGCTTCCCGGTTATCGCCGACACCGTCATCCCCGAGATCTTGCCGACCGGCGTCACCACTTACGAGCATGTTGTCAGCATGCCTTTCAACGAAATCGAGGGCAAAGACGATCTCGAACGCGCCGAAAGGCTGGTACAGAAGTGCATCGAGGTGCGCGGCGTCAAGGTCAAGATGGCGGATGTCCCCGTGCCGGTACCCTACGGTTCAGCCTTTGAAGGCGAGGTGGTGCGGAAATCTGATATGCGCATCGAATTCGGCGGTAAATACTCGCGTTGCTTCGAATTCCTGCGCATGGCCCCCCTGGACGAAGTCGTGGATGGCAAGGTCGAGGTCGTGGGGCCTGGGTTCGAAGACGTGCCTTCCCAGGGCAGCCTGGACATGGGCATCGTGGTGAGAGTCGCCGGCCGGCAGATGCAGGAAGACTTCGAGCCAGTGCTCGAACGCCAGATTCACTACTTTATTAACGGCGCTTCTGGAATCCAGCATATCGGACAGCGCGATATCGCCTGGATCCGCATTTCTAGCGCAGCCGCTGATAAGGGTTTCAACTTGGAGCACTTCGGTAAAATCTTGCATGCTCGCTTCCACGACGATTTCGGCGCTATCGTAGACAAGGTGCAGGTCACCATCTACACCGAACCAACCCTGATGCAGGAATGGCTGGGTAAAGCCCGGCAAGCTTACGATTTCCGCAACAAACGCCTGGCCGACCTGGTGGATAGCTCGGTCGAAGAGTTCTACTCCTGTACCCTGTGCCAATCCTTCGCCCCGAACCATGTTTGCGTAATCAGCCCAGAACGGCTGGGTCTGTGCGGCGCATACAACTGGTTGGACTGCAAGGCTTCCTTTAGCATCAATCCCACTGGCCCCAACCAGCCGATCAAACTAGGCAAATCGGTCGACCCGCTCAAGGGATATTGGACCGGTACCAACGATTATGCCAAGATCGGTTCGCACGGCGTGGTTCAAGAAGTAGCCATGTACTCCATCATGGAAAACCCCATGACTGCATGCGGCTGCTTCGAGTGCATCGTCATGCTGATCCCAGAAGCCAATGGCGTGATGGTTGTCAGCCGCGAGGACACCAGCATGACCCCTGCTGGGATGACCTTCAGCACATTAGCTGGCGTCGCTGGCGGCGGCTTACAGACTCCTGGAGTGATGGGCGTCGGCAAGTACTACCTGATCAGTCCCAAGTTCATCTACGCCGATGGCGGCTTCAAGCGCGTGGTGTGGATGAGCAAAGTGCTCAAGGAGACTATGGCTGAAGAATTCCAGGCAGTCGCAATCCGCGAAGGTGATCCCGACATGATCGACAAGATCGCAGACGAACGGAATGCCACCACAGTGGAAGAATTGCTCATCTGGATGGAGGAGAAGAGCCATCCAGCGCTGGTAATGGATCCGATTTTCTAGAGGATGAAGAAGGATGAAGGCAGTACTTATGAGCGACGAACCACCTTCATCCTTCATACTTTTTACTCGCGGTTGGTGCGCAACCTTCTGGCGTTTGGCGTGGCGACCTGTTCACCTTTCTTCTATCCCTTTTTATATGATTAAGAAATAAACTTTGCAACAAGGAGTATAAGCCCATGCCCATCGAAATACCCATAGATAAGTGGCCTGGCGCTATCCGCACCATCAGCTTGGGGGCGACGGCTGCAGAAGGTGGCACACGCCACCGGACGATCACCGTCGGCGGCGAGAAATCCCTGCCATTCTTGCACTTCGAAAGCGAAATGCCCAACCCACCGGCGATCGCGGTAGAGATCAAGGATCGCCGCCCAGATGATTGGTCGCCCCTGCTACTTAAAGCCTGGGGCGAGGCAGCCGAAAACCCGGTCAGTTGGGCCAAAGCCGCCGAAGCCGCGGGCGCAGACCTGATCCAACTCTCCCTTAGCCTGACCGACGCGGCAGGTAACCCCAACACCCCGCAGGCCGCTGTGGCCGCGGTCAAGGCTGTTCTCGGGGTCTGCGGCCTACCTTTACTCGTCTTCGGCCCCGGGCAGGCTGAATTGGATAACGAATTGCTGGTAGCAGTGGCCGAAGCGACCAAGGGCGAACGCCTGGTGTTGGGATTGGGTGAAGACAAGAATTACCGCACCATCGTGGCGACTGCCATGGCAAACGGCCATCTGGTCAGTGCCCGCACCCCGATGGATGTCAATCTGGCCAAGCAACTCAATATCCTGATCAGCGATATGGGCTTCCCGCTCGATCGCATTCTGATGGACCCCACCACTGGCGCGTTGGGATACGGCATCGAATATGGTTTTTCGGCGATGGAGCGCTTGCGGCTGGCAGCCTTGCAAGGTGACTCGATGACCCAATTGCCGATGATCGTCACACCCGGCTTTGAGGCCTGGAAGGCTAAGGAATCCAAAGTCGGGGAAGGCGTTCCCGAGGCCTGGGGAGACTGGCTGGGACGCGCGATCAACTGGGAGACTATGACAGCCACTACCCTCCTGGAGTCCGGCGCCGATATTCTGGTGCTCCGCCACCCAGAGAGCGTCAGGCGCCTTCGCATTGTGATCACCGATCTGATGGCGGTACCCCAAACCGCTTAGAGACGAACGACCAAAGACCAAGGCATCCTTATCCCTCGTCCTTCGTCTTTCGTCAATCGTCGATTGGAGAAACAACCATGGCCCTATCTGGAATCCAAATTTACAAACTCCTACCCCAAACGAACTGCAAAGATTGTGGCTTCCCGACTTGCCTGGCCTTTGCCATGAAGCTGGCCGCCAAGCAAGTAGAACTTTCGGCCTGCCCGCATGTCAGTGAGGAATCCAAAGCGCAGCTGGCTGAATCGGCTGCCCCGCCGATCCGCCTGGTGGTACTGAAATCCGATGGCTTCGAGGTGAAAGCCGGCAATGAAGTTGTCTTATTCCGGCATGAAAAGACTTTTTACAACATGCCTGGCTTGTTCGTCCGCTATCGCGACACGGAAACTCCGGAAGAGATCAAAACTAAAGTGGCGCATGCCGATAGTTTCAAAGTTAATTATGTCGGCATCGACCTGGTTCTGGACGGATTTGCAGTCGCTTCGCTGTCTGGCGATGCCGCCACATTCTCCGCAGCGGTCACTGCCGTCCGCCAGGCGAGCCACCGCCCCTTGATCCTGATAAGTCGCAATCCCGAAATCCTGGCTGCCGGGCTGCAGGCAGTGAATGGCGAAAGCCCGTTAATTTATGGGGCAGATGCGCAGAACTGGGAAGCAATGGCCGATCTCGCCCATAAGCACCACGCAGCCCTGGCTGTGATCGCCAGCACGTTGGAGGAACTGGCTGATCTCACCGAAAAGGTCAAGTCCAAGGGCGTGGAAGACCTGGTGCTCGACCCTGGCGGGCGCACCTTTGGCCCGGCTTTGACCCACGCCACTCAAATCCGCCGCCTGGCCCTCAAAAAGAACTTCCGCCCCTTAGGCTATCCCGTGATCACTTTCCCAGGCGACGTTGGCGATCCAACCCTGGAACCGATGTTGGCAGCTCAATCGATCGCCAAGTATGCCGGTTTCATCGTGATAGACCATTTTGCCCCCGAGGTGATTTATCCTCTGCTGGTCCTGCGCCAAAACATCTACACCGACCCCCAGAAACCCATCCAGGTCCAGCCGGGGCTGTATGAAATAAATAACCCCAAACCAGAAGACCCGGTCTTGGTCACGACCAACTTCAGCATCACTTATTTCAGTGTCGCCAATGAAGTCGAAGGCTCCGGACTGCCGGCCTGGTTAGTTGTCACCGATGCAGAGGGGATGAGCGTTCTCACAGCCTGGGCGGCGGGGAAATTCGACGCCGAACGGATCGCCAAGGCGGTTAAAGGCTTTTCCGTGGCTGATAAAGTCAGCCGTAAGCGGGTTGTGATTCCAGGCCATGTAGCGGTGCTCTCCGGCGAGCTGGAAGAAGAGCTGCCCGGCTGGGAAATCCTGGTTGGACCGCGCGAGGCGGTGGACCTGCCGGCTTTCATGAAGCAGGCGTTGTGAGAATTGCGAGTTGTGAAAGAAGTAATGTGCGAAGTGTGAAATGTAAAACGAGAATTTCACCATAAACGCTTTCGTTTATACCTTCACGTTTCACGCATCACGGATCACTTTATCATGGTCGAACACACTGTCCACTTTGATATAGTTTCAACCCCCGTGAGTGTCCCGACCGGCACGCTTCTCGCCGAAGCAGCGCGCTCGGCCGGGGTAGAGCTGATGCAACCTTGTGGTGGACAGGGACGTTGCGGACGGTGTGCGCTCCAGGTCACTTCCGGGAACGTCCGCCGGCGAAGCACCATCCGCTTGTCTGAGGAGGATATCGCCCAGGGATTTGCTCTGGCCTGCCAGACTGTCATCGAAGGGGATATCTCTGTCGCCATCCCGCCGCAAGAGAAAATCGAACGGCTCCTGACCAGCGACCGCACTGCTGTTGAGGTGACCGTCCCGCCAGGTTACGACGCCGCCTACGACCAGACGATCCAAGCCGTAACGATAACTTTGACACCTCCAGACATGAGTGACCAGCGGGACGACTGGAGCCGCCTGCAGACCGCGCTTCGCCAGCAAGCCGGTATTGAAGATATGCATGCCTCGCTTGGGCTGATACGACACCTGAGCGATGTTCTTCGCCAAAGCGAGTGGTGTGTCTCTGCCATCCTGGATACACAAGCCTGGGACCGGCCCGGATCGCCGCCGCGCCTGATCGATGTTCGCCCTGGCTCCCCCCTGAGCGAGACACCCTTATGGGGGGCAGCCATCGATATCGGCACGACCACGGTGACTGTATGGTTGGTCGACTTGCGGAGCGGCAAGGTAGCTGCCCAGGTCGCTCAATATAATAAGCAGATCGCGCGCGGCGAAGACGTGGTATCGCGCATTATCTACGCCAGCAAAAACAGCGGCGGTGAAGAGATGCGTTCCCTGGTGCTGGAGACGATCAACGAGCTGCTCGACCAGGCTTGTAAACGGGTCAAGTCAGACCCGCCGCTCAGCCCCAGGGATATCGTCAAAGCAAGCCTGGTTGGCAACAGTACCATGATCCACCTCTTGTTAGGCATCCCTGCCGAGAACATCCGCTTGATGCCGTTCATCACGGTCGTGAATCAAATTCCCACCCTGACTGCACGTGAGGTTGGGATCGACATCCACCCCGACGGGACGGTGGATTGTCTACCCGGGGTCGCCAGTTTTGTCGGAGCGGATATCACCGCGGGAGTACTCTCTTCCGGGGTGGACGATGCTGAAAAGATCACCCTCTTCATGGACGTGGGAACCAACGGAGAAATCGTGCTAGGCTCGCGCGAATGGCTGGTTACCTGCGCCTGCTCAGCCGGTCCGGCATTCGAAGGCGCGGGAGTCGCGCACGGTATGCGCGCCACCAAAGGCGCCATCGAAGACGTGTGGATCAACGGTGACACGCTTAATCCAACCTACCGCGTAATCGGCGGGGTCAAGCCGCGTGGTCTGTGCGGAAGTGGCTTGATCGCCCTGCTGGCGGAGATGTTCTTGACCGGCGTGGTCGACAAATCTGGCAACTTCAATTACCAACAGGATACCCCGCGCATCCGCGAAGGTGACCACGGCTGGGAGTATGTCATCGCCTGGGCAGCAGAGACGGGACATGGAAGGGACATCGCCATCACCCACGTGGATGTTGACAACCTGTTGCGCGCCAAGGCAGCCATCTACGCTGGCTTCACAATCCTCGCCAATAGTGTCGGCATCCCCCTGGAATGGGCAGAGCAGGTCCTGATTGGTGGCTCCTTCGGCAAGTACATCAACGTCGAAAAGGCGATCGATATCGGCCTGCTCCCAGATTTACCTTGGGAAAGGTTTCAATTCCTGGGCAATACCGCTGTGCGCGGCGCATACCTGGCTTTGTTAGATCACCAGGCGCGGGCACGCGTCAGGGAAATCGCCTCGCGGATGACTTACATCGAGTTATCCGCGGATAACACTTTCTACGAAGCGTTCATGTCAGCCATGTTTTTACCGCATACTGACCTCTCCCGCTTTCCGACGGTAGAGGCAGCCATATCAGACAAGAAAATGTAAGGGAGGGCACCCATGTATATCCTTGGAGAGAATATCCACATCATTTCAGATAAGGTCAAGGAGGCGCTCGCCGCGAAGAACGCCCGTTTCTTCCAGGAACTGGCGGTCAAACAAGTCGAGGCTGGCGCTTCCGCCCTTGATCTGAACCTGGGACCGCGCAAGAAAGACGGAGAAGAAGTCTTTCCGTGGATCGTCGAGACAGTCGAAGCGGTGGTCGACGTCCCACTCAGCTTCGACACGACGAACTTACTCGGCATTGAAGCCGGCCTGAA
>MGOK01000082.1:21111-21487 GCA_001795335.1 Chloroflexi bacterium RBG_19FT_COMBO_55_16 | reverse complement strand
CGATCATTAACTCCACCTCGGCAGAACCAGAACGCCTGGAGAAAGTGCCTCTGGTAGCTAAAAAGTACGACACGCGCCTGATCGCCCTGACGATGGGGGCCAGCGGGATCCCGGTGGCTGCTGATGAACGCGTGAATATCGCCCTTGAGAAATTGATCCCTCGCATGATGGAGATCGATTTTCCGATGCAGAACCTGATTATCGATCCCCTGGTGCTGACTGTCTCAGGCTGCCAGGAGTATTGCCCGCAGCTGATCGAGGCTGTGCGCACCCTGCAGTATGCCTGGGATCCACCTCCGACCATCTCCATTGGCCTATCCAACGTATCTAACGCTGTGCCGCATGAAAACCGGCCATTGATCAACCGGGTTTGCTG
>MGOK01000082.1:10871-21033 GCA_001795335.1 Chloroflexi bacterium RBG_19FT_COMBO_55_16 | reverse complement strand
CATTGAAACGCGGGACGATTCCACCCCTGTCGGCCGCCTTTACTTGAAGATTGCCGACCGCATCTCAGCCATGGAAGAGCCGGCTATCGATGATGTTGACTTGAGCGACCCGGAACAAGTCGCAATCTGGAAAACTATCCAGATCCTGCTCAACAAAGTGATTTACGCTGACTCGTATCTGCAACAGTGAACTGGAGAATAATCATGTTGAAGGAAAAAGATCCGACCATTGTTGATCAACTGTTAGCTAAGGCAGCCAAGCCCTCGGCGGATGCGATGATCCTGCATCCCTTCTACCGCGGTAAAGTAGAGACGGTGCTCAAGTGCTGCGTGCGGGATTTCAACGACTTCGCCATCTGGTATACCCCCGGGGTGGCTGCGCCTTGCAGAGCGATCGCTGCCGACCCGGAAAAGGTGTATGACTACACTAACAAGTGGAACACGGTGGCGGTCGTCAGCGATGGCACGCGTGTCCTGGGGCTGGGGGATATCGGTCCCAAGGCGGGTCTGCCGGTGATGGAAGGCAAAGCATTGCTGTATAAATATCTGGGCGGGGTAGACGGAGTGCCGATCATGCTCGATACGAAAGACCCCGACCAGATTATCAACACGGTCTTGATGTTGCAGCCCGGTTGGGGAGGCGTCAACCTGGAAGACATCTCCCAGCCCAAGTGCTTCCGCATCCTGGACACCCTGCGTGAAAAGGCTGAAATCCCGGTCTGGCATGACGACCAGCAGGGGACTGCCACTGTCACCCTGGCTGGCCTGATCAACGCTTTGAAGATCGTCGGGAAAAAGATGAGCGAAGTCCACATCGCCTTTATTGGCAGCGGGGCTTCCAACGTGGCTTGTTCGCGGTTAATCTTTGGATGGGGCGCCGATCCAGCCAAGTGCTTCATGGTGGACAGCAAGGGCATCCTCGGCAAGCACCGCCGCGACCTGGAGATGCGCAAAGCAGAGTACGTGGATAAGTGGCACCTGTGCCAGACCACCAACGCCGAGGGACGCCAAGGCGACATCGCCGAAGCGATGAAAGGTGTTGATGTAGTGATCGCCCTTTCCCGCTCCGGACCTGGCGTGATCCAGCCAGAATGGGTGAAGACAATGGCCAAAGATTCGATCGTCTTCGCCTGCGCTAACCCGGTGCCGGAGATCTGGCCCTGGGAAGCCAAAGAATCTGGCGCCACGATCGTGGCTACCGGGCGCTCGGACTTCCCCAACCAGGTCAACAACTCGTTAGGCTTCCCGGGCATCTTCCGCGGCGCGCTGGATGTGCGCGCCCGCACCATCACCGATGACATGTGCTTTGCCGCTGCTGAGGCGCTCGCCAAACAAATCGGTAACCGGTTAGATGAGGATCACATCTTGCCGACGATGGACGATTGGGAAGTCTTCCCGCGCGAGGCAGCCGCTGTGGCGATGAAAGCACAGGAGCAGGGAGTCGCCCGCCTGACGATGAGCTATGAGGAGCTCTTCGAGAATGCCCGCACGGTCATCAAGCGCTCGCGTGACCTGACTCACATGATGATGAGCGAAGGATATATCCCTGAAGCGCCGGAAGAATGAAAGCAGTCAATTTTCTAACTTTCAACCACGAGGTGACCCATGTATGACCTGATTGTTGTTGGTGGCGGCCCGGCCGGGCTTACTGCAACGATTTACGCAATTCGCAAGAGATTGAATGTCCTGCTAATATCCAAGGATTTGGGCGGCAAGACTAATTACCGCCTGGCCTTACCCTGGATCGAAGATTACCAGGTGATCCGCGGGCTTGAAATCGTCAACAAGTTCCGCAGCGAACTGGAATACTTAAAATTCGCCCGACATATGGAACCGGTCGAGCAGATTGAGAAGCAAGCGGACGGTTTTGTAATCAAAACCCGGGGCGGCGGTGAACTTCACGCCAAAGCAGTGATTATCGCCACCGGCACCAAACAGCAACGCCTGACCGTGCCTGGCGAAAAGGATTTCATCATGCGCGGCCTGTGCTACTCGGCTCTCAGCTATGCCCCGCTCTTCATCGACCGGAAAACCGTGGTGGTAGGTGAGGGAGACTTGGCCTTGCGCTCAGCGGCCGAGCTGTCCACCGTAGCAAAGCACGTCCACCTGGTAGGCGCCAGCGGAGATGTGCTCACTTCTGACCTGGGCAAGAAGCTGGTCAACGCTCCAAATGTCACTGTCCTGGAAAAATATAAAGTCACAGAGGTCAAGGGTAATGGATTTGCCGACCGGGTGGTGGTCAAGAGCCCTGAGGGGGAAGAGAAGGTGATCGATGCTGAGGGTACTTTTATCGAGATGAACCTGATTCCCAACTCTCAGATGGTCGCTGATCTGGTCGAACTCGACGAACAAGGCCGCATCAAGATCGATTGTTACGCCCGTACCAGCGTGCCTGGCCTCTTCGCGGCAGGCGACGTCACCGACACTTACGCCGAACAAGTATTGGTCGCAGTGGGTGAAGGTGCCAAGGCAGCCTTGAGCGCCTACGATTACCTGCTCCCGAGATTATAATTCCTCAAGGGGCTGGTTCCCATCCCACTCGGAACCAGCCCCCTGTCCTAAAAGCCTCGAGCGATAAAGTCGGGATAAATGACCCCGTTTTTATTGACGAATGACATATACCTTTTTGCGGGTGAGTCTCTATAATCATTATAGATAAGATAAGTGATTATTACCCTATTCGTCATAAAGACCTCGTTGTAGTCTCTCAACTTGGTTCGCCTGAGGGGAGGCACTAGTGCAAATGATAAAAACCCGGATAATCCGAGGTGAACCCGCCGCGACTCTGGTGGTAGGCGGCGGTATTGGTGGTATGCGCGCCGCGTTGGATCTGGCCGACGCTGGGCTGAAGGTGTATCTGGTTGAACAGACTCCCTGCCTGGGAGGCCGGGTCGCCCAACTCGGTTATATGTTCCCGCAACACGATTGTGTGCTCTGCCGCGGCACCGCTGACCATGGCTATGGCTGCACGCGCCCTTCCATTTCCCCGGCTTACATCCAACACAACCAGCACCCAAATATCGAAATCCTGACCAATACTCGCATCCTGGAAGTAGAGGGCGAGGCCGGCGACTTTACTGTATCCTTACGCCAGGAACCACGTTACGTCGATCCAGTACATTGCACAAGTTGCGGCCTGTGCGCACAAGTCTGCCCGGTCGAACTCCCTAACAGCTACCAACTTGGGATGACCATGCGTAAAGCCGCCTATAAAGTGGCAGCGCGGGCGACGCCAGACGCGTTCTGCATCGACAAAGGACCATATTGCGAAACCTGCGGCAATTGCGTCGATGCCTGCCCAACCGGGGCGATAGACCTGCACGAGCCGCCTCGCCTCTTGACCGTCGAGGTTGGGGCGATCATCCTGGCGCTCGGTTTCAAGATATACGACTCCAGTGAGATGGAAGAGCTGGGGCATGGTCGTTACCCCAACGTCGTGGCGGCTATGCAGTACGAGCGCCTGGCGAGCCGGTCCGGCCCGACCGAGGGCCTCATCACTCGCCCCTCCGATGGGCGTACGCCGCGCTCCATCGCCTGGTTGCAGTGTGTCGGTTCACGCGACCAAAACAATGCTTTCTGTTCGTCGATCTGCTGCATGTATGCCACCAAGGAGGCCATCCTCGCCAAACAGCGCTTGGGGAAGGAAATTGGTTGCAGCGTCTTCATCATGGACGAACGTGCTTTCAATAAAGAATATAGCGCTTACTTTGCCACCGCCCGACAGCAGCATGCCATCCAATATCACCATTGCCGGGTGTCCTCGATCCATGAAGACCCGTCTACCCACGATTTGATCTTGTACTCAGCGGATCCAAATGGAGTTCTCCACGAGGAACGGTTCGAGATGGTTGTCCTGGCAACCGGCCTGCAGCCGCCCGAGTCTGCCCGAGATCTGGCAAAAAACTTGGGTATTGAACTAAACCAATACGGTTTCTGTGAGACCGATAAATTTACACCCCTGCAAACTACACGGCCTGGCGTCTTTGTGTGCGGCGCCTTCTCCTCACCCAAAGAGATCGTCGAAACGATCATCGATGCCAGCGGTGCGGCTGCAGAAGTAATGCGTCTGCTCAACGATCGGCTACACACCTACCCATACTCTCGCGCCTGGCCTTTCCTCTCAACCGATGGTTTCCCTCCTGAAAGGGATGTCAGCAGGGAATCATTGAGAGTAGGCGTCTTCGCTTGTAGCTGCGGGGATACTCTCAGTGAGGTGATCGACATCCCCGCCTTGGTGCACCAGGCCAGCCAGATGCCAGGAGTGGTGCACACCGAGATCCTGGACTACGCCTGCTTCCCAGAGAGCCAGGAATACTTAAGGCAACGCATTCAGGAGGCGAACCTCAACCGGGTAGTGGTCGCCGCCTGCAGCAACCGCACTCATGAGTCCCTTTTCCAACGCACTATCCGCATGGTAGGCCTCAACCCCTTTTTGCTCGAAGTGGTCAACCTGCGCGAACAATGCGCCTTCGTCCACCAGAGCCAACCCCAGCTGGCGAACCGCAAAGCCGGTGAATTAGTGCGCGTCGCCGTTGGGCGGGTCATGACTGCTCAGCCAGTGAACAAGGACAAGCACCGCTGCCTGCCTTCCGCGCTGGTGCTCGGAGGCGGCGTGGCAGGAATGACCGCTGCCCTCGCCATCGCTGACAGCGGCTACGATGTGCATCTAGTTGAACGATCCGAGATGTTGGGAGGCAACCTGCGTAACTTATACTACGTCGCCGAAGGATATAACCCCCAGCGCTTGCTGCGCGATCTGATCAACCGGCTGCGCTCCCATACACGCATCAAGGTTTATACCCGCACGGAAATGGTCAACCACAGCGGGCATGTCGGCCAATTTAGCACCGAACTGCGCACCCAGCCTAACAACCATGGGGAAGTTATCACCGTCGAGCACGGCGTAACCATTGTTGCGACCGGCGCGCAAGAAGCCAAGGATTATCCAATCCTGGAATTCCCGTTGGTCATCACCCAACAAGAGCTGGAAGAGAAAATCATCCACCACCCTGAGGAGATCGCCGCGCTCAAGCATGTCGTCATGATCCAGTGCGTGCGTCCGGAGGGTACGCCGGAATACTGCTCACGGGTATGCTGCACAAATACGATGAAGAACGCAGTGCGCTTGAAGCTCTTTAACCCAGCCTGTCAGGTCAGCGTGCTGTACAAGAACATCGTCACCTACGGTTTTCGTGAGGAATACTACAATGAAGCCCGAAAGCTGGGGGTAGTCTTTATCCGTTATTCGGACGAACGGCCCCCCGAGGTGCTTTTAGAGAACAACAGGTTGGTCGTCAGGGCATACGACATATCCCTGGATCGCTGGTTGCGACTGCCAGCTGACTTGATCCCGATGAGTATGTCAATCCTTCCTGCCGAGGGCACTCGAGAGCTTTCGAAACTGTTGCGGGTGCCCATATCCAGCGAAGGATTCTTCGAAGAGGCGCAAATGAAGTTGCGCCCGATGGACTTCATGCGCGACGGCATCTTCCTGGCCGGCATGGCCCACTATCCAAAATTTATCGAAGAGAGCATCAGTCATGCCCTGGCGGCTGCCGGGCGAGCCCTTACTTTGCTCTCACAGGAGACTCTTTATTTGGGTGGTATGGTAGCTCAGGTGGATCCAAACAAGTGTGTTGGCTGCCTGACCTGCACGCGCACCTGTCCCTTCGAGATCCCGCAAATCACCTACCTGGAAGGGCGCACTGGCGTCGGTGAATTGGGTGGAGCGGCCTACATCGATCCGGCTCTTTGCCAGGGGTGCGGTACCTGCACTGGCGAATGCCCGGCCAATGCCATCCAGTTGGCCAACTATACCGACGAGCAGATGATGCTGCACGCGATTGGAGGACTGGGCAGCTGGAAAGTGCCAGTGGCAAGTAGCCAGTAAGAAGTATTCAGTATCCAGTGTTCAGTTACCATTCTCCTGATAACTGATACTGAAAACTGAATACTGAACCAGAGGACACGAATGACAATTCAACCAACAATCCAGCACTTCGAGCCTGAGATCACCGCCTTTTTCTGTATTTACTGCGGTTATATGGCCGCGGATACTGCCGGGGCGCTGCACATCCAATACCCGGCTAACGTCAAGTTTATGCGCATGCCCTGCACGGGAAAAACTGATATTCGTTACTTATTGGAAGCTTTTGAGCAAGGCGCGGATGGCGTCTACGTAGTAGCCTGCCCGATCGGCAACTGCCATCACGTGCGCGGGAATGAACGTGGATGGGCCAGATTGAAACGCGCCAAGAAGATTCTGGACGAAGTCGGGATCGGCGGCGAACGCCTGGACATGTTCTTCATGTCTGGCAGTCAGGCTCACGCCTTTGTCTCAGCTGTCCAGAACATGACCGCGCGCATCCGCAAGCTGGGCCCGAACCCGCTAAAAGTCATGGATGAAGGCAGAATGCTGAAGGCTGAAGAAGTAAAAATTGAAGTGGAAGAGGAAGTTGGATTTAGGGGTAGACGCCCCCGATCAGTCAAACCTGGGAAGGAAAGGTAATGGTCCGGAAAGCGGGCGAAACCAGCGGATTGCTCCCCGTCGGCGCAGTGATGGTCGTTGGGGGTGGGATCGCGGGTATGCAGGCCGGATTAGACCTAGCCGATCAAGGCTTTAAGGTTTACCTGGTTGAAAATAAGTCAGCCATTGGGGGGAAGATGGCACAGCTCGACAAGACCTTCCCGACCAACGACTGCGCCATGTGCACCATCTCGCCCAAGCTGGTTGAGACTGGTCGCCACCCGAATATCGAGATCCTGACCAATACCAATGTACTGGATGTCAGCGGGCAGGCCGGGGATTTCACCGTCACGGTAGAGCGCCAACCTCGCTATGTCGACCTGAGTAAGTGCATCGCCTGCGGAGATTGCGTCAAGGTATGCCCGGTCATTGTCCCCGACACCTTTAACGAAGGACTTGCTCCTCGCCGGGCGGTCTATAAACTATACCCGCAAGCGGTCCCCAATGCGTTTGCCATCGAAAAGCGCGGCATCGCCCCCTGCCGGGATGCCTGCCCATCCGGGCAGCGCGCCCAGGGCTATATCGCCCTGATCCGGGAGGGACGCTGGGAGGATGCTTTGCGGGTGATTAAAATGGACAATCCCTTCCCAGGCATCTGTGGGCGGATCTGCAACCACCGCTGTGAAACGGCCTGCAATCGCAGCCAGGTCGATGAGCCAATCAATATCCGCGCCCTGAAACGCTTCGTCACCGATAAAGTCTACGCCTCGCCACGCAAGCCGGTTGATCAAGTCGAGATCAAGCACCTTGACCAGAGAGTCGCAATCATCGGCGCAGGGCCATGCGGCCTGACAGCTGCCCAGGATGTCATCCGAGCAGGCTACCCGGTGACGATTTTTGAAGCCATGCCCGTTGCTGGCGGCATGCTGCGCCTGGGCGTGCCTGAATACCGCCTGCCCGCCGAGGTTATCGAACGCGAGGTTCAAGATATCCTTGACCTGGGTGTTGACCTGCGCCTGAACACGCAAGTCAACAATTTGGACGACCTTTTCGATGAAGGATTTGCCTCTGTTCTGATCGCCGTCGGCGCTCACGAGGGTATCCGCCTGCCGATCCCAGGTGCCAACCTGGAGGGCGTGCTGATCAATACACACTTCCTGCGGGACGTCCGGCTGGGAAGGTACTCAAAGAAGGATGAAGGGGTGCCAGAGCTGGGGCAGAATGTATTAGTGCTCGGCGGCGGGAATGTGGCGATCGATGTCGCCCGCAGCGCAGTCCGTCTGGGTCGCCAGGTCTCCATGGCCTGCCTGGAAAGCGGTGAGCAGATACCTGCGCACCCCTGGGAGATCCGGGCTGCCGAAGAAGAGGGCGTCGTCCTTTTCCCAGGGCGCTCCTTCGAACGCATCCTCCCAGACAACAACGGTCGTGCCGGCGGCGTCGAGTGCATGCAGGTTAGCTCTTTCAGATTCGACGAAGCTGGCCGCCTATCGGTCGAAAAGACCCCAGATTCAAAACATGTCATCGCCTGCGATACGGTGATCTTCTCGGTTGGCCAGCGCGCCGGCCTGGCTTTTATCCCGGACGACGCTGGCGTCGGCTTGACCGAGCGCAAGACCATCGCCATCAATCCAAATACATTTGCTGCAACTCGTCCAGGCGTGTTTGCTGCCGGAGATAGCGTTTCTGGCACGGCCTTCGTGATCGAGGCGGTGAACAGCGGGCACAAAGCTGCCGAATCCATCCTGCGCTACCTGCGCAGTGAAAACCTGGAAACGCCACCCAAACCGAAGTTGCCTGTGGTGCACTTCACGCACCAGGAGATCGAGGAACGGATAGCACTCGGCGAGATCCATCGCAAGGGACGCATACCCCTGCCAGAGCTACCCGTAGCTCAGCGGGTTGACAATTTCGCTGAAGTCGAAGGCGGATACGATGATGAGAGCGCCCAGGCCGAAGCCGCCCGCTGCCTGGCCTGTGGGATCTGCTCGGAGTGCATGTCCTGCGTCTTCGCCTGCGGCCGGAATGCTATTGACCATGATGACCTCCAACGCACCGAATCGCTGCAAGTCGGCGCGCTGATCCTCGCCCCAGGTTACCAGATTTACAACGCGCACCTGTCCGAAGAATATGGGCTGGGTCGCTACCCCAACGTGGTAACCGCTTTACAATACGAGCGCATGCTCTCCGCCAGCGGCCCCACCAAAGGGCACGTCGAACGCCCCTCCGACGGGCACAAACCCAAGCGGATCGCCTTTTTACAGTGCGTCGGCAGCCGCGACCAAAGCCATGACTACTGCTCGTCGGTATGCTGCATGTACGCGGCGAAGGAAGCCATCATGACCGTCGAGCACGCCAGGGCGGAGGCGCGCTCCGGAAACGGCAATGGCCAAGTGTCTTGCCAGGTCTTCTTCATGGACACGCGCGCCTTCAGCAAGGGATACGAAGAATATTATCGCCGGGCGGAAGGCAAATATGGAGTCAAATATACACGCTGCCGGTTGAGCGACCTTAAAGAAGATCCCCTCACCCACAACATCAGAGTCCGCTATGCCGATCCATACCAGGGTATTCACGAGACCATAGAGGAAGAGTTTGACCTGCTGGTGTTATCCGTAGGGATGGAGATTTCTGAGCCGGTTAAGGAACTCGGCCGGAACCTGGGGATCGAGCTCGACCCTTACGGCTTTTGCCACACCACCCTATTTAACCCTTTACAAACCAGCCGGGCGGGCATATTTGTCGCCGGGCCATTCCGCGAGCCAAAGGATATCCCCGAAACCGTGATGGAGGCCAGCGGGGCGGCGGCGAATGCGGCGCGCTTGCTCGCCCCAGCCCGCAACACCCTGGCCCAGGTACGCAGTTATCCGGCCGAACGCGACATCATGGCAGACGCCCCACGCGTTGGGGTGTTCGTCTGCCACTGTGGGAGCAACATCGGCGGTTTTCTAGACGTGCCTGGTGTGGCCGAGTACGCCCGTACGCTGCCTGGCGTGGCGCACGCTGAGGACAATCTCTACACCTGTTCCCAGGACACGATTGCCCACATTATCGATCAAGTTAAACAGCTGGACTTGAACCGCGTGGTGGTCGCTTCGTGCACACCGCTCACCCACGAACCGCTCTTCCAGGATGCTATCCGCCAGGCTGGGCTTAACCCTCATCTCTTCGAGATGGCTAATATCCGCAACCAATGTTCGTGGGTGCACTCCTCTGACTGGGAAGGAGCAACCGCCAAGGCCAGGTCGATGGTACGCATGGCGGTAGCGCGCGCCAGGGAGCTGCAGCCACTGAAGACCTCCGAGGTGCCGGTCAACCATGCCGCCCTGATCATCGGCGGCGGGATAGCCGGGATGACTGCTGCGCTCACGCTGGCCGATCAGGGCTTTCCGGTGCATCTCATCGAGCGGGAAGAGCAACTGGGCGGCAATTTGCGTAACCTGCGATACTTCCTGCCCGTAACTGCATCTCCTCCGTTTCCATTTCCCTCCCCCCAAGAGTATCTCGCCGAAACGGTCACCCAGGTCACGCGGCATCCATTGATCCAGGTTTTCACGCAGGCCGAATTGGTCGAAACCGGCGGATTCAAAGGCAACTTCACCTCCACGATCCGCCAGGACGAGCAAAACTTCCAGGTGGGACATGGCGTAATCCTGATTACCACAGGCGGCGTCGAATACAAAGGACGCGAATACGGCT
>MGOK01000082.1:5871-10803 GCA_001795335.1 Chloroflexi bacterium RBG_19FT_COMBO_55_16 | reverse complement strand
ATCAGCGACATCCAATCCTTGGTCATGATCCAATGTGTTGGCCCTGGCGAGAAGTATTGCAGCCGCCTATGCTGCACCACGGCACTAAAGAACGCCCTCAAACTCAAAGAGCTCAACCCGCAAGCCCAGATCACGCTGCTCTACCGTGATATCCGCACCTATGGATTCAAGGAGCGACTGTACACGGAGGCGCGGCGAGTGGGGGTCAGGTTCATCCACTATGATTTTGATCGCAAGCCGATAGTAAGAGTCAGCGAACAGCAACCCAGAATTGCTGTCGAGGTGTGGGAGCCGCTGCTGGGCAGGGAGATCACGCTGGAGCCGGATCTGCTCGTGTTGAGCACCCCGGTCGTCCCACCAAGAGGGGCGCGCGAGCTGGCCAGTCGGCTCAAGCTGCCGGTAGATATGGACGGTTTCTTCCTGGAGGCGCATGTCAAGTTGCGTCCGGTAGACTTCTCTGCAGACGGAGTCTTCATGGCCGGCTTGGCGCATTATCCTAAGTTCCTGGACGAAGCGATCGCCCAGGCTCAGGCAGCGGCCTCGCGGGCAGCCAACATTCTTTCACAGGAATCCATGCTGACCAATGCCCGCGTGGCAGTGGTAGACCCGCTAAAATGCGTCGGTTGTTTGACCTGTGTCCGGATTTGCCCTTACGATGTGCCGCGCGTGCGCGGTGACTCTACCGGCGTTGGTAGTATTGGCGGTGCAGCATATGTCGAGCCAGCCATCTGCCATGGATGCGGTACCTGTGCCGCGGAGTGCCCCGCACAGGCCATCCAGTTAATGCACTACACCGACGCCCAGACCCTGATGAAGCTGGATGCGCTTTTCAGCCGCCAACCGGAAAAGGCAGGTTTTATCCCCGTGACAAGCATAGAGGTGCGTTAATGGCCGATCAGGACTTCCAACCCGAGATTATCGCTTTCTGCTGCCACTATTGCGCTTATGCAGCCGCCGACCTGGCTGGTTCCATGCGCCTGGAATATCCAACCTCGATCAAGGTGATCGAATTACCCTGCTCCGGCAAACTCGACGTGTTGTATGTCCTGCGCGCCTTCGAGGACGGTGCCGACGGGGTGATGGTGGCTGGCTGACTGGAGGGCGACTGTCATTACCTGGAAGGTAATCTCAACGCCCGGCGGCGAATTGAATACGCCCAGAAGTTACTGAAGGAGATCGGACTCGAAAGCCAGCGCATCCAGATGATCAATATCTCCTCAGCGATGGGTGGCCAGTTCGCCTGGTCAGCCGCCGAAATGACGGCCGAGATCAAGCGCCTCGGAGCCAACCCGCTGAGGCGGAATGGAACTGAGGATCATGTACCCCAGGAAACCCCACCTGCTGAGGCCAGCCTGGGAAGCGAAGGATTATAGGAGAGTACGATATGGCAGAGACGGAGAAAAGACCCTATATTCTCATCGTCGACGATGACCCGGATATCCTGGAGGGCATCGTCACCATCCTGGAGTCACAACCCTATCGCCTGGCCACGGCGCGGGATGGTAAAAAATGCATGGAGATGATCACACGGGAAATCCCGAATCTCTTGATCCTCGACCTGCTCATGCCGCGCATGGACGGTTGGGGCGTGATTCGCGAGATGCGCAGCGAACCGCGCTACGCCCATGTTCCGATCATGGTGCTGACCACGGTAATTGAAGATGCCAGCCGGCGGCGCTACGAACTCGAGACCGGAATGGCGATGGACATCCAGGACTATGTCCAAAAACCGGCTAATCCGGTCGATTTACTACAACGGGTAGAGAAACTTCTAAAAATCCATGTTTGATATGCCTGCGCGCTCTCTCACGGTAACCGCAGAGCGGTTACGCCGCTCGGAAATCTTCAGCGAACTATGCGATGAGGATTTAATCGCCATCGCTGAATTTTGTCGTGAACAAACTTTCCAGGAGGGTGAAATTGTGCTGGTGGAGGGCGCGCCAGCCGAGACCCTATACCTCGTGGAACGCGGCAAACTGGCCCTGGAAAAGAAAATCCAGATCGGGCGGCACTCCACGCCGCGCAACGCGACCATCGGATACGTTGAACCCGGTAAGATCGCCGGCTTCTCTACCCTGGCGATGCCCGATGAATATTCCACCTCCGCGATGTGCCTCGAACCCACTCGTGTCATTGCAGTAGATGGGAAAGCTTTGCGCGCCTTCCTCGAATCCCACCCGGCTGCTGGTCTCAAGGTGATGAAGATTCTGGCTGAGCTGGTCAGCGGCCGGTATCGCAACGCCACCAATACCCTTACGTACTTCCTTTCCATAGTTTCGCACGAACTACGAGGGCCACTGGCAGCCATTGAGAACTATTTACAAACGATGCTGGGTGGCTTCGCTGGGGAGCTCAACCCAAAGCAAAAACGCATGATAGAGCGCAGCATCCTGCGCGTGGTCGACCTGCGCACCCTGATCGGCGATGTGGTGGACCTGGCGCGCATGCGCCCGGAACAGATCCAGGCCGACTTCGAATGGTGCAACCCAGGCGAAATAGGCACCGAATCTATCGAGGATGTGCGCCTTGCAGCAGCCGAGAAAGGTGTTCGGATGATTATCGAACCGCCACCCAAATTCGAACCCATCGTCGGGGCACGGCGGCGGTTACGGCAGGTCTTTACCAACCTTCTCAACAACGCTATTAAATTTTCACCCCCTGACAGCCGAGTGTTTTTCCGCGCCTGGTATGAACCAGAGGCAGTGGTCTTCGAAGTCGAGGACGAAGGCCCGGGAATCCCCGAAGAAGACTTGCCCCATATCTTCAAAGATTTCTTCCGCGCCAGCAACGTCGAGCAGACACCGGGCGCGGGACTCGGACTTTCGATCGCCCATAAAATCATTGAAGCACACAATGGAAAAATCCTGGTCAGGAACTTGAATGGCGAAACTGGCAAAGCCGGCACCCGCTTTACTGTCTACATCCCGCGCGATCTGATGACACCAGAGATGTGCCGCAGGGAATGGATGGCAATGGAGGGCGACCAGCCCAAAGAGTAGCTCCAGGTAGACTGAGAACAATGAACAGCAGTGATTCGGCCATAATTAAATTAAACGCAACCACCCAAGCCGGCCCGGTTGGTGCCGTCCTGGTGGTCGGCGGCGGCATCGCTGGCATGCAAGCGGCGTTGGACCTGGCCGATCAGGGCTTCAAGGTGTATCTCGTCGAGGAGAAATCGGCCATCGGCGGGCACATGGCCCAGCTTGACAAGACCTTCCCCACCAATGACTGCGCTATGTGCAATATCAGCCCCAAGCTGGTGGATACCGGTCGGCATACCAACATCGATATTCTCACCGATAGCGACGTGCTGGGCGTGGAGGGGCAAGCTGGCAATTTCACCGTCACCCTGCGCCGCAGACCGCGCTACATCGATGTCACCAAGTGCGTGGGGTGTGGAGATTGTGCCCAAGTTTGCCCGGTTTCTATCCAGGACCTTTATGAAGAAGGATTGAAGGAGCGGAAAGCCGCCTATCGCCTCTACACACAGGCAGTCCCCGCGGCTTACGCCATCGAGAAGCTGGGCATCGCTCCCTGCCGGGGGAGCTGCCCGGCCGGGCAACGCGCCCAGGGATATATCGCCCTGATCGCCGATGGCAGGTATCGCGAGGCGCTGCGCGTCATCAAGGAGGATAACCCCTTCCCGAGCGTCTGCGGGCGAACCTGCCACCATCCCTGCGAGGGTAGCTGCTCACGAGCCCTGGTCGACCAGGCAGTGGGTATCATGTCGTTGAAGCGCTTCGTCGTTGACTATGCCCTGGCCTATGGAAGGGAAAAGGTGGAGCCAGTTCCCCGCACCCGCACCGAATGGATTGCAGTGGTTGGTGCCGGGCCAGCCGGGTTGACCGCGGCGCATGACCTGGTGAAGCTCGGCTACGGAGTGACTATCTACGAGGCGCTGCCGGTGGCCGGCGGCATGATGCGCGTCGGTATTCCGGCTCATCGCCTTCCGAAAGGCGTTCTCCAGCAAGACATCGACGACATCCTGGCCCTGGGAGTGATGCTCAAGACAAACACCCCGGTTAAAGATCCGACCGCACTGCTCAAGCAGGGTTATGACGCAGTTTGCCTGGCGACCGGCATCTCCTCTCCTGACCATTCGCTTGGCATCGACGGCGAGGAAGCCGACGGCGTCCTTTCAGCGGCTACCTTTTTGCGTAAAATCAACCTCGGCGAGAAAATCACCACCGGAGAGCGCGTAGCCGTGGTGGGTGGCGGGATCACCGCGCTGGATGCCGCGGCAGTCGCCAGGAGACTGGGGGCGCAAGCGGTTTATCTGGTGCTCGACCGCCCGCGCGGCGAGCTGCCCGCTTACCATTGGGAAATGGCAGCTATTGAAGCGGAAGGGATTCATTTGTACGAGCGCACCACTGCCACCCGCGTCCTATCAGCTGGCGGTAAGGTAGTTGGCGTTGAGCTCGCCCATACCGGCCAGGGCATGGAGGTGGATGCCAGCGGGCGGCGGCGTCCAAAGGTCAAACCTGGCACGGAATTCATCCTGGACGTCGACACCGTCATCGGAACGGTGAGCCAGTTTTCAGATTTGAACTACCTGGATTCCCACTTCGACGATCTGGCCGGCGATCCTAAGACCCTGGCTAGCAAGATCCCCGGCTTGTTCGTGGTCGGTGGTCGCAAGACTGGCGCCAGTTACATTATCGAAGCTGTAGCTCTCGGGCACCGGGTAGCTCACTCTATCCACCAATACCTGCAAACACAACCTTTAGACCAGCCCGAGCCATCGGCCCCGCCCGTCGTGAAGTTCACCCGCCAGGAACTTGCCGAAAAAGTGGCGGCGGGTGAGATCCAGCCGCAAGCGAGGATTGAACCTGCGCTGCTGCCGATGGAAGAGCGGGTGACCAGTTACCGCGAAGTTGTTCTCGGGCTGACGGAACATCAGGCGCGGGCGGAAGCCCAACGCTGCCTGCAGTG
>MGOK01000082.1:5485-5858 GCA_001795335.1 Chloroflexi bacterium RBG_19FT_COMBO_55_16 | reverse complement strand
GAGTGCCTGGCGTGCGTCTATGCTTGCGGGGTGAACGCCATCGACCATAACATGGTGGCGAGCCAGGAACAGCTCAACGTGGGCGCGGTCATCCTGGCCCCCGGCTACCAGGCTTACCACGCTGAACTCTCAGAGGAATACGGGTTTGGGCGCTTCCCGAACGTGGTCACTGCCTTGCAATTCGAACGCCTGTTATCAGCTTCTGGCCCGACAATGGGTCATGTCCGCCGGCCCTCTGACCACAAAACCCCCAGCCGGATCGCTTTCCTGCAGTGCGTGGGTTCCCGCGACCAGAGCCACGACTACTGTTCGGCGGTGTGCTGCATGTACGCCACCAAGGAGGCGGTGATCGCCAAAGAACACCTGCCTGGCC
>MGOK01000082.1:5064-5474 GCA_001795335.1 Chloroflexi bacterium RBG_19FT_COMBO_55_16 | reverse complement strand
GTCTTTATGATGGATATGCGCGCTTTCTCCAAGGGATATTGGGGTTACTTCGAACGGGCGCGCGACCGCTACAGCGTCCAATACCACCGCAGCCGGATCAGCAGCTTATGGGAAGATTCTGAGACCCACGACCTGCTGCTGAATTATTTGGACGAGAATGGGATACTGGTCGCCGATCGCTTTGATATGGTTGTCCTTTCCGTGGGGATGGAAATCTCAGAATCCGTTCGCCAGATGGGGCTTCGTCTGGGCGTAGAGTTGGATGAATACGGCTTTTGTCATACAGCTCAATTCAACCCGTTAGAGACCAGCCGCCCCGGCATTTTCGCAGTTGGTCCATTCCGCGAGCCAAAGGATATCCCCGAGACGGTTATCGAGGCCAGCGGTGCAGCAGCTGCCAGCGCAGGCAT
>MGOK01000082.1:3580-5043 GCA_001795335.1 Chloroflexi bacterium RBG_19FT_COMBO_55_16 | reverse complement strand
GCTGACTCGCACGCGGGAATACCCAACCGAACGAGACGTGTCTGCAGAGCAGCCGCGCATCGGGGTCTTTGTCTGTCATTGCGGTTCGAACATCGCTGGTTTTCTGGATGTGCCAGGTGTGGCCGGGTACGCGCGCCTGCTTCCCGATGTCGTTCACGCCGAAAACACCCTATACGCTTGCTCTCAGGACTCGATTAAGTTAATTTCTCAGCGCGTGCAGGAGCTTAACTTGAACCGGGTCGTCGTGGCCAGTTGTTCACCGCTCACCCACCAACCCCTGTTTCAGGATAGCATCCGGGCAGCTGGTTTGAACCCCTACCTGGTGGAAATGGCCAATATCCGCAACCAGTGCTCTTGGGTGCACTCCGATAATTGGGAAGTAGCCACAGACAAGGCAAAAGAACTGGTGCGTATGGCGGTAGCAAGGGCGGCCTTGCTTGCGCCGCAAACGACCAAGACCGTCCCAGTGCAACGTGCCGCGTTGGTAGTCGGCGGCGGCGCGGCTGGAATGACTGCCGCCCTGACGCTGGCCGAGCAGGGATTCCCGGTGCACCTGGTGGAAAAAGAGGCCGAATTGGGCGGCAACCTGCGGCAAATATATTCTTCCCTGCCAGCTTTAGCCGTGGAGGAGCCACATGACCCGCAAGCCACCTTGCAACGCCTGGATGGGCTAGTCCGTTCCCACCCAGCTATATCTTTGCACTTGAAGAGTAATGTAGTTGCTACTTCCGGCTTCATGGGAAACTTCACCACTACGATCCTCCACGACGATGGAGAGCGGGTCGCGGTAACACATGGAGCGACGATCCTGGCAACTGGTGGCCAGGAATACCGCGGCCCTGAGTATGCCTATGGCACCCATCCGAAGGTCATCTCGCAACAGGAACTCGAGGCATTCCTTGCCAATCAGCAATCAACAATCAAAAATCTTAAATCCATCGTCATGATCCTGTGCGTTGGGCCAGCGGAAAAATACTGTAGCCGCATCTGTTGCTCGGTCAGTCTCAAGAACGCCTTACGGCTGAAGGAGATAAACCCGCAGGCGGAGGTCGTGATCCTTTTTAAGGACATTCGCACCTACGGCTTTAAAGAAAGACTGTATACCGAGGCTCGCAAACACGACATCCTTTTCGCTCGCTACGACGACGCCCACCCTCCGCAAGTAGAGCTAGGGCAAGGTGACATCTTGCCCTCCGACGGGCTGACTGTTCGTGCCTGGGATGCCTCACTGGGCAAGTGGTTTACTTTGCAGCCGGATATCCTGGTGTTGAGCATGCCCATCGTCCCACGGCCCGAAACCGCTGACGTCGCCAGGCTGTTCAAAGTCCCTACGGACAGGGATGGATTCTTCCTCGAAGCCCACGTCAAGCTCCGCCCGGTGGATTTCGCCTCAGATGGGGTCTTCATGGCCGGCATGGCGCATTACCCGAAGCTGTTGGATGAAACCCTGATCCAGGCCCAGG
>MGOK01000082.1:2372-3531 GCA_001795335.1 Chloroflexi bacterium RBG_19FT_COMBO_55_16 | reverse complement strand
TATGCACCGGCTGCCTGACTTGCGTGCGCATTTGCCCTTATGGCGTGCCAAAGATCCAGGCAGACCTGACTGGGGTAGGCGGTATCGTGGGCGCGGCTTTTATCGAAACAGCCGTATGCCTGGGCTGCGGCTCGTGCGTCGCCGAATGCCCGGCGCGCGCCATCCAGCTGATGCATTACACCGACGCGCAAATGAAGGCCAAGGTGGCAGCATTGTTCGTATCGTTGCCGGTTAAAACAATTGAAGGTTGAAGGATTAGTAGATCATGGACAGGTCCACATGATTGCGCCAAAGTTGCAGATCATCAGCTATTGCTGTGAACACTGCGCCTACGCAGCTGCGGACCTGGCTGGAGGGCTGCGCCTGCAGTACCCGCCAGTGATTAAGATCGTCCTGCTGCCCTGCACCGGCAAGCTAGATTCATTGATGGTGCTCCAGGCCTTTGAAGACGGCGCCGATGGCGTGATGGTGGCAGGTTGACTGCCTGGCGACTGTCATTACCAGTTAGGTAATGCCAACGCCAGACGCCGGATAGAGCGGCTCAAATCTTTGCTGGCCGAAATTGGCCTGGAGCCAGAGCGGGTGCGCATGTTCAACCTGTCGTCGGCCATGGCGGGTGAGTTTGCATCAGCTGCCAAAGAGATGACGAATACTATCGAAAACCTGGGATCGAACCCATTAAGGAATGTATGAAGGCGGAAGTATGATGGATGAAATTTAATGAATGAGCAAGATTTGAAAATTAGAACCAAGAACTTCGCGTTGCAAGTGATCAAGCTATATAGTATGTTACCAAAAACAACTGTGGCGCAAGTTCTCGGCAAGCAAGTCTTGCGGTCCGGAACATCAGTTGGAGCTCAATATCGAGAAGCACAACGGGCGAAATCTGATGCGGACTTCATAAACAAAATCGAAGGTAGCTTACAGGAACTAGAAGAAACAGCTTACTGGTTGGAACTTATTGGTGAAGCCGCTATCATTTCAGAAGACAAGTTGGCGCCACTACTTAAGGAAACTAATGAACTTACGGCTATATTCGTCTCAATCGTTAGAAAAGTTAAGACTAAAAGAAGGTAACCTCATCCTTCATCCTTCATCCTTCATCCTTCATCCTTTCTTCGGAGGTGGCTCATGATTGTTGCTGAACAAAAAACTTTAG
>MGOK01000082.1:0-1763 GCA_001795335.1 Chloroflexi bacterium RBG_19FT_COMBO_55_16 | reverse complement strand
GCAAGATTGTGCGGGAAGACCTGCGCCTGGTTGTAGAGGAGGATTGAACCATGACAACAAATGGAAACGGTTACCTGGTCGGATCTAACTTGGAGAAAGTCTTGCGCGCCGGTCACTTTGCAGTCACAGGCGAGCTTGGCCCGCCCCAGAGCGCAGACCCGGAGGTAATCCGCAAGAAGGCAGCCTTATTGAGAGGCTACTGCGACGCGGTGAACATCACCGATAACCAGACTGCCATCGTGCGTATGTCCAGCATCGGAGCTGGCGCAATCGTCGTCCAGGAAGGCCTGGAGCCGGTGATCCAAATGACCTGCCGCGACCGCAACCGCCTGGCGATCCAGAGCGATCTGCTCGGCGCGTTCGCCCTGGGTATGCGCAACCTGTTGTGCCTTACGGGCGACCACCAGACCTTCGGGAACCATCCCAACGCCAAGAACGTATTCGACATGGATTCGATCCAGCTGGTGCAGACAGTGACAGCCATGCGCGACTCAAAGGTTTTTCAATGCGGTGACGCCTTCAAAGGTCCCGAGCCGCGCTTTTTTGTCGGCGCAGCCGCTGCCCCTTTCGCCGATCCGCTTGAATTTCGCCCTTACCGTCTGGCTAAGAAAGTCAAAGCCGGCGCGAACTTCATCCAAACCCAGCTGATTTATGACATCGAAGCCTTTCAGGCGTTCATGGAAAAGGTACGCAAACTCGGCGTCCACGAGCAAACCTTCATCCTGGCAGGTGTCGGTCCCCTCAAGGGTCCGGCCATGGCCAAATACATGAAGGACAACGTCCCCGGGATCTTGATCCCCGACGGACTGATCGAACGCATGAACCGGGTCGGAGCGCCATGGGCTGGGAAGAGTAAAGATGAATTGACGAAGGAAGATAAGAAGGCACGCAGCGAAGCCTGGCAGGCAGAAGGCATCCAAATCACGATCGAGTTGATCCAGCAACTGCGCCAGATCGAAGGCGTGGCCGGTGTGCACATCATGGCGATCGAGTGGGAAGAAGCGGTAAAGCCGATCGTCGAAGGCGCTGGCCTGTACCCACGACCGGTCGTCACCGATCCCGTTCCACAACCGGCTTGATATGAACGCCTCGATCTGCAAACAACACATAAAGGAGGTAGGCAGTGAATAAAAAAAGTCAGCCTGCCAATGAAGACATCCGCATCAACCCCAACCTGGCCCAACGCATCCAGAACGAACTTGGGGAGAACGTCTATTTATGCTACCAGTGCGTTAAATGCACCAGTGGCTGCCCGGTAGGCCAGTACTTCGATTGGCAACCCAATCAGATCATGCGCGCCCTGCAACTCGGCCAGGAAGACATCGCCCTGGAGTCAGAAACGCCCTGGCTGTGCGCCTCCTGCCAAACCTGCTCCACCCGCTGTCCACAAGGGCTGGATATCACTGCTATTATGGAGTTTCTGACCCGTGAGGCGCTGGCGCGCGGGCTGAAACCGCCCGTCCGAGAAGTTGACGCCTTCAATAAAGCGTTCATGCGAGAAATCCGCCTGTGGGGCAGATCGTACGAGCTGGGACTGATGGTAGAGATGAAACTACGCAATCTGCGCACCCACCCCATCATGGAAGACCTGGACCTGGGTCTAAAAGTCATCAGGAAGAACAAGTTACCCTTCTTCCCATCCACGGGACGCCCTCCCCGCCAGGTCAAACCCGTCCCAGGGGCTACCAAAGCCGTAGCTTATTACCCTGGTTGCTCGCTCCACTCCACCGGCAAGGAGTATAACATTTCAACGCAAGCCGTCT
>MGOK01000081.1:5519-5825 GCA_001795335.1 Chloroflexi bacterium RBG_19FT_COMBO_55_16 | reverse complement strand
CAGGAAGCCATCCAGGAGATCAAGCACAAACACAAGCCAGTTTAAGCGTTAGAACGTTCAAACGTTTCAACGTTCAAACGTGTTAACGCAAAGTTTCCTTATGCCCCTGATCCTTTTGATCCGCCACGGAGAAAACGATTATGTCAAGCAGAGCCGGCTGTCGGGGCGCATGCCAGGCATCCATTTGAATGAAAAAGGGCGCGCCCAGGCCCAAGCCCTGGCTGAGAAATTAAAGAGCGCGCCGATCAAAGCCGTTTATAGCAGCCCGCTGGAGCGCGCGCTGGAGACGGCTGAACCGCTCGCCAC
>MGOK01000081.1:5186-5451 GCA_001795335.1 Chloroflexi bacterium RBG_19FT_COMBO_55_16 | reverse complement strand
AGACGATCAAGGGGCTGAGCCGCCTCAAAATCTGGCGCAAGGTGCTCGGCGCGCCTTCGTTGGTGCGCTTCCCGGGAGGGGAGTCATTCATCGAAACCCAGTTCCGCATCTGCCAGGAAATCGAATGGATGCGGGCGCAACACGACCCCAAGTTCCTGATCGCCTGCTTCTCGCACGCCGATCCGATCAAACTGGCGATCGCCTATTACCTGGGTATGCCCCTGGACATGTTCCAACGCTTGACTGTTTCCCCGGCTTCGATCAC
>MGOK01000081.1:2556-5133 GCA_001795335.1 Chloroflexi bacterium RBG_19FT_COMBO_55_16 | reverse complement strand
TTTCTCTTAATTTCGCCGAACCCTGATCCTGGTATACTAGGGCGCATATGCCGCGCGTAGAAATCGACCTCCATCCAGTCACACACATATTGGCCGACGCGATTGGTTCCCCCGGGCAGCGTGTCTTTTATCTTCAGGGCTGGCAGGACGATCGGACGGTAACCTTGATCGTCGAGAAGTTCCAGATCCAGTCCCTGGCCATCGGGCTGGAACAATTCCTGGAAGAAGTCCATACAAAATTTCCCGACCTTCCCCAGGCTTCGGATAATTACGTGGAAGAGAAAATGCATATCCACCCTCCGGTGGACCCGCTCTTCCGGGTCGGTGAAATGGGCCTGGGGTACGATGCAGAAAACGACCTGCTCATCCTGGTGGCGCGTGAAGCCCTTGCCGAAGGCCAAGACGCGGAGCAGGGCGGCATTGTACGCTTCTGGTGCACTCGCTCGCAATTGCTGGCTGTGAGCCGCTGGGGGTTGGAAATAGCCGCGCGGGGGCGTCCGATCTGCCCCCAATGCGGCGAACCCATGGACCCTGAAGGCCATTTCTGCCCGAAGAAGAATGGGCACTTGCACTGACACAGCGAGTCGAAGAAACCGTTTCCGGGGATCACTGCGCAGGTTGAATTGCTGAATCAACGGATCGCTGGTTTTCGTTTCTCCTGCTCTACTTCGATATGACCAAAGCGGATGAGGAAATCCTCACCACCCTGGAAAAGGGGCAGATGACTCTGCTGGGGGAGTACGTGTGGGGATCCAATTATACTTTCTCGGTACAGGTTGAATATCAGGACGTCGCCGTGCATGCGGTATATAAACCCACGCGTGGTGAACGCCCCTTGTGGGACTTTCCTCGAGCCAGCCTGGCCCGGCGCGAGGTGGCGGCCTACCTAGTGAGCAGGGCACTTGGCTGGGACCTGGTTCCGCCCACTGTCTACCGAAAGCAAGCCCCGATCGGTCCTGGCTCTCTGCAATTATTCGTCGAACACGACCCCGAGTACCATTATTTCAATTTCCGCGAACCCGACCGCCAGCGCCTGCGGCCGGTAGTGCTCTTCGACCTGTTGATCAACAACGCCGACCGCAAAGGTAGCCATGTGTTGATCGACCGGGAGGGGCACTTGTGGTTGATCGATCACGGCGTCTGCTTCCATCGCGAAGACAAGCTGCGCACCGTGATCTGGGACTTTGCCGGAGAACCCATCCCGCAAGAATTGTGCGCAGCGCTTGACCAGCTCCACCAGAGGCTAAAGACTGAATCAGAGCTGGTCAGCCAGCTGCAGGCCATTTTGAGCCAGGAAGAGATCAAATCTCTCGCGGCACGCGCCAGGCACCTGCTGACCCTCAACCGGTTCCCCGACCCCCATCCGAACCGGCGTCCCTACCCCTGGCCGCCCGTATGATACGTGAACCGTGATTCGTGAGTTCACGTTTCACGCTTTACGTTTCACCTATTCCAGATTACGTCCGATAAATCTAAGGAACAGTCGCAATGGCACACTACAGGCTCGCATTACTGGGCTTCGGCAACGTGGGTCAAGCCCTGGCGCGGTTGTTGCTGCGCAAACAGGCAGAACTCCGGTCAAAATATGAATTGACTTTTTCGGTAACGGGCATTGCCACAGGACGGCATGGAGCAGCCATCGATCCGCGTGGGATCGACTTGGAGCAGGCCCTGGCGGCCAAGTCGCCGGAAGGGGAGGCAATGCCTCTGCAGGCGCTCTCCACGCAACCTGACCCAGCAGACGCGTTCGACTTTATTCGCCGCTGCGCGGCGGACGTGCTTTTCGAGAACACACCGGTGAACTACACGACTGGCCAGCCAGCGGTGGACCACCTGCGCCTGGCTCTGGAACTGGGCATGCATGCCATCACCGCCAACAAAGGCCCGGTGGTGCACGCCTTCCGCCAGCTGACCGACCTGGCAGCGATCAAAGGACGCCGGTTCTATTTCGAGTCGGCAGTCATGGATGGGGCGCCGGTCTTCTCTATGTTCCGGGAGGCCCTGCCTGCCGCCCAACTGCGCTCCTTGCGGGGCATCCTCAACTCAACTACCAATTTGATCCTGACCCGCATGGAAGGGGGAGAGAGCTTCGCGCAGGCTGTCGCCTATGCGCAAGAGATCGGCATCGCCGAAACCGACCCCAGTGGTGACGTCGATGGCTGGGACGCGGCTGTCAAGGTGGCTGCCTGTGTCACCGTCCTGATGGGTGTGCCGCTTAAACCGCATGAGGTGGAGCGTCAGGGCATTCGTAACATCAGCCACGCCGATATCGCCCGCGCCCGGGCGCAGGGCTGCCGCTGGAAACTGGTCTGCTCTGCCGAGCGCGATGGAGAAAGTGTGCGGGCGCGCGTCGCCCCAGAGATGGTGCCCGCCAACAGCCCTCTCTACCAGGTGGACGGCACCACCAGCATCGTACAGTTTGAGACCGACGTGCTCGGCCTGCTGTCGGTGATCGAAAGCGATCCCGGGCCGGACACCACTGCCTATGGATTGCTGGCGGACTTTATCAACGCAATCCGAGCGTAATCACCCAAAAATCGAATTGATTTCATTTACCCCCTGAGGCGGCGCCATTCC
>MGOK01000081.1:816-2510 GCA_001795335.1 Chloroflexi bacterium RBG_19FT_COMBO_55_16 | reverse complement strand
GCACATTATCGACCGGAGAGAGGATAAAACCCCCTCCAGGAGCCAGGATTTGCATCGCCCGCTCAACCTCTGCTCGCACCTCGGAGGCCGTACCTTGTTCGACGGTGAGATGACCGTTTACCCCTCCCCAAAGGCAGACCTTGCCGGCAACCCTGCGCTTGGCCGTCTCGAGATCCCAGCGCATTGGGTCTACGCCGACCAACACATCCACTCCGGCCTCGGCGATCATCTCCAGGAGAGGCATGCAACTCGCGGTGATCAGATAACCGAACCTGCTTCCCCGTTCATGAGCCAGGTCAACCTCTGACCTCAAAATCGGGAAAATGTATTTCCGCCAGGATGCTGGGGTGAAGAAGTCCAGGTTCTCGTACCAGGCGCGCTTGATATACAGGTCAATCCCAGCTGCGAGCACTACTTCCATGCGTTGCCGGTTCCAGGCGGCAATAACCTCCAATAATTCTCGAAAGAAGTCCGGCTGATCATACGAGAGGTAAATCATGTTCTCTAATCCGCACAGCCACCCGATCAGGTCCGCGCCAACCCCCCATCCACCAGCCACCAGCAGATCGTAATGTCGGGCCTGCGCCTGGGCTGGAGCTGATTCGACTTTAAATGCGGCGATTTCCTCCACAGAGGGGGGTATAAGCAAAAATCGAAGGGCTTCTAGATCTTCGCTTTTCGTCACCAGGAATTTGCGCGCCCTGGGGATGATGTAATCGTCGAGGAACGGTACATGATCTCCCCAGGGCCAATCCTCCGTCTTACGCACTTCATTCCGCAGCCTCCCCGCAGGGGTATCGTACTCTTTGACCAGGATCGGCCTCTCTTCACCAGTAGGATGTTCAATCCACTCCCTGATCTGCACCCTGGGATCGTAGCTCACCGGCAGGCCGTGCAGGTTGGAGTAATCATTGACCACTATGGGAGGGCGCGGTGGGAGTTGAATAGTTGCGTCCAACCCCATGGCTACTTGCCGCTCGATAAACTCCGCGTGGGTGTGGCACTCAGATCTGAGGCCACCGTAAAGCATAAAACTGCACGGGGGATAGTCGCCCTCCTGGCGATCCAGAGCTGACAGCATGCGCTGCCGGGAGCTCATCTCAAATTTTCCCATCTGTTCACTCCTCTTGAAAAGGGTCGGGGTTAGGAGCAACTCCGAACAAGACTTGCGCTGGTTGCTCTCCGGTATTATTGCTGTTCTATTTTGCCAGCGCCTTGGTTTGTCGCCTTTGCGATTTTCCGAGTTGCTATTGCCTTAAACTGGCACGCTGGGTTTCTTAGAGCTCTCTTTATCAGAGAACCTGAACAGTATAGAAGGCATTCTTATCCCACGCAACACCTCCGTGACCTGTGCTTGTATATAAAAGATCATCAGGGATTTTCTGCATAAAGATAGTCTCAGTACAGGTAAACAACGCCAACAGGGTGGAGGAATTCAAGATAAGCACCTCTATGAAATTTGATGTGATATTCAAAATTGTAATTTAAAGCAGGGAAATAAATCATGTTGCGTTCTGCTGAATTTTGATGTATTTTATAGTAGGGAATGAAACAATTAAGAGCCTGATCCAAAGATGAAGGTAGGACAATTTGGCAAATTGTCCTACATAAGGAGGGCAGACATGGAAGTCATCCAATCGGGCATCGGCCAGCTGATCCAAAAGCCGGACCTCAACGCGTTCCGCGAGTGGAAC
>MGOK01000081.1:368-627 GCA_001795335.1 Chloroflexi bacterium RBG_19FT_COMBO_55_16 | reverse complement strand
AGCCTGGTCAAAGGGATGGATATTACCTATATTGGCCTGGAGGTGTACGGCGTCTCCAATGTCTTCCGCCGGGAAGTGGAGAGCGGGCGGGTGGAGACCTGTGTTGAATGGAGCAACGCCGCGCTCGCCTGGCGTTTCAAGGCCACCGCCATGGGCGTGCCCTTCGTCCCGATGCGCTCGATGCTGGGTACTGATACCCTGAAATACAGCGCCGCCAAGGTGGTCGAATGCCCTTTCACCGGCGACCCGATCTGCCTGG
>MGOK01000081.1:0-278 GCA_001795335.1 Chloroflexi bacterium RBG_19FT_COMBO_55_16 | reverse complement strand
GGTGATCGTCAGCGCTGAGGAGATCATAGACACTGAGGTTATCCGCTGCCATCCCGACCGCACCATCATCCCCTATTACCTGGTGGACGCCGTGGTGTACGCACCCTTCGCTTCCCATCCAGGCGAGATGTGCTACGTCCATGTGCGCGATGAGGAACACATTAAACAGTGGGTCAAAGCCTCCGAGGAGCCAGCCACCACCCAGGCCTATCTCGACAAGTACATCTACGGGGTCAAAAACCACCACGAATACCTGGAGCTGGTCGGGTGGGAACGTC
>MGOK01000080.1:13524-13666 GCA_001795335.1 Chloroflexi bacterium RBG_19FT_COMBO_55_16 | reverse complement strand
CGACATTTCGTTACGCGAGCGGCGTTTGCGGGTTGCGCATGAAAAACGAGATCGGCCAGCTGGAGATGCTGCCCTTCCAGGGGCAGCAAATCTGGAGGGCGGAGTTCCTCGGCCGGGACCTGACCATGAAATCGATGTTTAG
>MGOK01000080.1:5617-13381 GCA_001795335.1 Chloroflexi bacterium RBG_19FT_COMBO_55_16 | reverse complement strand
ACCTGGTGCTTGGCGAAGACGAGCGAGGAGCGTACATTGGTTTGGGGGGACAATACCAGCACACCGTCGCTTTCAGCCACAATTACCTGGCTGAACCGCTGCTGAAGCTGTATGCCGGTTCTTCTCTGTTGTGGATGTCGTTGACCATCACCAACCTCAAACACACCGCGATGGAGTTAATGTATCTTGCGCACATCAACTTCAAACCGGTGGACTACGGGCGATTGGTTTACAGCGCGCTGAAGACGCCCGAGCATGTGCGGGTGAGGACCAGCATCCCATCTCACATCCGTCCCAAACCCGGATATGTGGAATTCATCGAAGAGCTGAAACACCATCCTGAGCAGCACCATGTGATGACCCCCGGCCTGGCTTTCGACCCGGAGGTAGTCTTCTTCATCGATTACCTGGCCGACAAAGATGGCTGGGCGCACAGCATGCAGGTCCACCCCGACGGCAGCGCAGACTACGTCCGCCACCGGCCCGAGCAACTGGATAAGGGCGTGCGCTGGATTTGCCGGACGCCAGACCAGGACGCCCTGGGCTTCATCGAACCCGCTACCGCTGAACCAGAAGGCTACCTGGCTGAAAAATCCAAGGGAAATATTAAGGTCATCCCCGCCGGAGGGATATATCGCTGCGAAGTTGAAATGGGCGCGCTGACCCAAGCCGATGCTAGGCGAATAGAAGACAAGATTGACAAAATCCTCGCCAGCTAGGCTATAGAAAGAGCGAACAGAAGGGAAGCATGCCCGATAATATTAACCGTTTCGGCTATCACGGGAAAGTGCTGCACGTCGACCTCGCCGCGCAGCGCAGCTGGGTCGAGCTGCCTGACGAGCCCTTCTGGCGCATCTATGGCGGTGGAGGCCTGCTTGCGACTTATTATCTCTTGCGGGATTGTGCCCCTGGCATAGACGCCTTTGACCCGGCCAACCTGCTGATCCTGACATCCAGTGTTGTAGCCGGACACCCCTACGCCGGCCTGGCGCGTTACACCGTCGCCGCGAAAAGCCCACTCACCAGTGGCATCGGCGAGGCGCGCTGCGAAGGACCCTTTGGCGTTGCCCTCAAGGGCAGCGGCGTGGACAGCCTGGTGTTTCACGGCGCGGCCGAACGACCTACAATAGCAGTCATCGAAGGTGGACAGGTAACATTCCAGGATGCCTTAGAACTGTGGGGACTCCCGGTGTCGCAAACCGTCGATGGACTGGAGAACCGGCTGGGGAGCGAGATCCACACAGCTGTCATCGGTCCGGCTGGCGAGCGACTGGTGCGCTTTGCCAGCCTGGTCAGCGAGCGCAGCTACCAGGCCGCTCGTATGGGGATGGGGGCGGTAATGGGTTCCAAGCGCCTGAAAGCGGTCGTGATCCGGGGCGACCACCACCCACCGGTCGCCGACGAACGAACCTGCACCCGCATCACCGACACCTATCGGGCAAAGATGCGCGACAACGCCCTCACTCGCTGGCAGCTCGACCCGCCCGGCTTCTCGGCCTGGGTTCACCTGCACGGCCTGGACGCCGCCCTATGCACGCGCAATTATCGCGACGCGATCTTCGCGGCCGCCGGCGCCTACGAAGCCAGGTTGTTCCTGCCGTTTTACCGCCACGATGGCGAATGCCCCGGCTGCCCAAACAATTGCATCAAGTTCTTTGGCGCCAACGACGACACTACTTACGACCCGCGCGCCGGTGCTATCCACCAGGAGATCACCGGGACGCTCGGACCGAACCTGGGCATCTCCGACCTGGAGACGATCTTCAAGGCCAACGTGCTGTGCAACGAGCTGGGCATGGATCCCACCTCCCTCGGCTTCACCCTTTCGATGGCGATGGAATGCGCTGAATTGGGTTTGCTGCCGCAAAGTATGGTCGATCAGCCGCTGCGCTTCGGAGACTCGGCTGCCGTTTTGGCGATGATCAGGGATATTGCTGACCGGCGAGGGTTTGGCGACCTGCTGGCCGAAGGCTCCCTGCGCGCTGCGGCGCAGATCGGCGGTGAGGCCGGACGTTATGCCCTGCAAGTGAAGGGGCAAGAGATGGTATGCTTCGAGCCGCGCACCCAGACCAACCTGGCCCTGGGTTATGCCACGGCTCCGGTGGGGCCGCGTTACGAGATTTGCGAGCACGATTGGGATTATGACACCCTGGTGGGCTGGGAGCATACCCTGGATAGCTCGCGCACGGTAGGCATCCTGGAGCGCATCCCGATGGACTACCTGGGAGAGGACAAGGTCCGCAATTTCAAAGCCCTGGCGACCCTCTGGTCTGCCGCCGACGCGCTCGACCTGTGCATTTTCGCCATCGCCCCCACACGCGTCCTAAGCCTGCAGGATATGACTGAACTATTGGGCGCGGTGACTGGCTGGAACACCTCCGCCTACGAGATCATGCGCTTCGGCGAGCGGCGCCTGCACCTCATGCGAGTCTACAACCTGAGGGAGGGGTTAACCGCAGCCGAGGATACTCTGCCAGCACGCTTCTTCGAAGAGCCTTTGCGTATGCCGGGGGCGCGCTGGGACGGGAAACGCCTCGACCGGGAAGCCTTTATGGCAGCGATCAAGACTTATTACCGTATGCTGGGCTGGGATGACGCTGGCCGGCCAATCTACGAGACCTTGCTCGACCACCACCTGGCATGGGTGGTACAGGAGGGATTTTCTGAAAAGGTTTGACCAGCTGTCGCTGCGAGCGTTCCTTCGCAGGAAAGATCAGTGAAATCTGTGAAATCCGTGTCGCATTATCAATTAGGAGTAGTAAACCATGGCTGACTTAGAAATCAAAATGAACCCACCCCTCAACCGCCTGATCGGCGAAATACCCAAGATCGGCATTCGCCCAGCCATCGATGGGCGCCGGAAAGGCGTGCGCGAAACGCTCGAAGATACCACCCTGGAGATGGCCAGGAATGTGGCTGCTTTCCTGAGCGCCAACCTGCGCCATGCCAACGGCCTGCCGGTCGAATGCGTGATCGCCGACACCTGCATCGGCGGTGTGGCGGAGGCGGCTCAATGCGCGGCTAAGTTTGCAAAGGAAGGAGTAGGGGTGTCCCTCACAGTCACGCCGTGCTGGTGCTATGGTGCGGAGACGATGGACATGGACCCCCTGATTCCTAAAGCTGTATGGGGATTCAATGGCTCAAATCGCCCGGGGGCCGTTTACCTGGCAGCCGTCCTGGCCGCACACGCTCAAAAAGGTTTGCCCGCCTTCGGCATTTATGGAAGGGATGTCCAGGACCTGGGCGATATGACTATCCCCGAGGACGTGCAGGGTAAACTGCTGCGCTTCGCTCGGGCTGGGCTAAGCGTGGCCTGGATGCGCGGCAAATCTTACGCCGCGATGGGTGGTGTCTCGATGGGTATCGCTGGCTCGATCGTCGACCAGCCTTTCTTCGAGAGCTACCTGGGGATGCGGGTGGAATCGATCGATATGAGCGAATTCACCCGGCGCATCGCCGAGGAGATCTTCGATAAAGAGGAGTACGAGCGGGCCATCTCCTGGGTTAAGGCCAATTGTCCGGAGGGTAAGGACTACAATGATTCCAAGCACACCCGCAGCCGGGCGCAGAAAGACCAGGACTGGGCTACCTCCGTCAAGATGGCTTTGATCGCCCGCGACCTGATGGTCGGTAATCCCCGCCTGGCCGGGCTGGGCTACACCGAGGAAGCCCAGGGGCGCAACGCCATCGCCGGTGGCTTCCAGGGACAGCGCCAGTGGACCGACCACTTCCCGAACGGCGACTTCATGGAAGCCATTCTCAGCTCCTCCTTTGATTGGAACGGCATTCGCCAGCCCTACATCTTCGCCACTGAAAACGATGCCCTGAACGGGGTGAGTATGCTCTTCGGTCACCTGCTGACTGGCACAGCCCAGATCTTCGCTGACGTGCGCACATACTGGAGCCCAACCGCAGTCCAACGTGTGACCGGCTACAATCTCACCGGGCGCGCGGCGGGCGGTTTCCTGCACCTGATTAACTCCGGGCCGGCGGCGCTGGACGCCACGGGCCAGCAAGAGATCGACAGCCAGCCAGCGATGAAACCTTTCTGGCAGATCACTCCAGAAGAAGTCAAGCGTTGCCTGGGAGCGACAACCTGGCACGCCGGTATGACCGAATATTTCCGCGGCGGCGGTTGGTCGACGCGTTTCAGGACGCGCGGCGGGATGCCGGTCACCATGTGCCGGCTCAATCTGGTGAAAGGGCTGGGGCCAGCCTTGCAGATCGCTGAGGGCTACACGGTCGACCTGCCGGACGACGTGCATCGCAGCCTTGACGAGCGCACCAACCCGACCTGGCCAACCACCTGGTTCGTACCCAACACGACCGGCAGCGGCCCGTTCCGCGACGTCTATAGCGTGATGAACAACTGGGGCGCTAACCACGGTGCGCTCTCCTACGGACATATCGGCTCTGACCTGATCACCCTGGCTTCCATGTTGCGCATCCCGGTATATATGCACAACGTGCCTGAGGAGAAGGTTTACCGGCCGCATGCCTGGACCGCCTTTGGCACGCTGGATTTGGAGGGCGCTGATTTCCGCGCCTGCGCCAACTTCGGGCCGTTGTACGGCTAGTCTATGCGATTTTTCACGCCCAGAATTCGATGAATAGCAAGGAACGTTGTTTAGCCTCCATCCAGGGAGCTCCGGTGGACCGGGTGCCTGTGTTCCCGCTGCTGATGTCCTTCTCGGCGGACCGGTTGGGAGTCTCTTATCGCCAGTTCGCCTCGCACGGCCATATCATGGCTGAGGCGCAGCTCAAGGTTCGCCAGGCCTTTGGAGTCGACGCCATCACCGCCTGCAGCGACGCCTTTCGGATTTCGGCCGATCTGGGCGGTGAGATGGTTTATCCAGAAGATAAGCCCCCTTACCTGGCAAAACCCCTGGTACGTTCCGAGCACGACCTGAGAAACCTTAAAAGACCGCATGGTTTCCGTCCAGAAAGCCGGATGGCAGATCGCACCCTGGCCGTGGGCGAGATGGTGCAAGCCGCCGGGGACGAGTGCCTGGTGTTGGGTTGGGTGGACATGCCGTTCGCCGAAGCGTGTTCCGTGTGTGGCGTCTCCGAGTTCCTGTTGATGCTGGTCGACCAACCCAGGCTGGCCCACCAATTGCTGGACTTCCTGACCGAAGCCGTGATCGATTTTTGCCTGATGCAGGTAGAGGCTGGCGCGCCGATGATCGGGGCTGGCGACGCAGCTGCCTCTTTGATCTCAGCCAGGATGTACCGCCAGTTCGCCCTGCCTTACGAACAACGCGTGTGTGAGGCCGTCCACCAGGCTGGCGCCCTGGTCAAGCTGCACATCTGCGGTAAAACCGGGCATCTCCTGGCCGATATGGTCTTTTCCGGGGCCGATCTGTTCAACGTGGACCACCTGGTAAAATTCTCGGCAGCTCGGGAAGTTTATACCAGGGCTGGCAAGTGCTTCAAAGGCAACCTCGACCCCGTGGCGGATATGCTCCAGGCCAGCTCAGAAACCTGCGCAGCGCGGGCGATAGAGTGCCTGCGATTAGCCCAGGGGGCACGCTATATGCTCAGCCCGGGCTGCGAGGTGCCGGCGGCTGTCACAGACGAAGTATTCCAGGCATTTTGTGAAGCACCTGAGCATGATCCGATCAAAGCCCAATAAAAGTAACGCCATTTCGTAAACGGAGTGATGATTTATCAATGCCGAAAAATCTTTGGAATGAGAAAGAAGCAGGACAACTGCCTGAGCTTGGTGGACTGGTATATCGCAGCAACCTTTTAGGGAGCGACCGCCGCGTGGTTAATATCTATGGCGGCAACACCAGCGCCAAAATAATGGAAACAGACCATTTGGGTCGCTCGATGGAGGTATTATGGGTCAAAGGGTCTGGCAGCGATGTGGCCGATATCACCGAACAGGGCTTCGCAGGGCTGCGTCTGGCTGAGATCACTCCCTTGATCGCCCGCCAGGCGATGAGCGACGAGGAGATGGTCGCTTACCTCTCACACTGTACGCACGCCCTCAACCGGCCGCGCCAGTCGATCGAGACCCTGTTGCATGCCTTCACCCCCGCCAGGCACGTTGATCATACCCACCCCGACGCGGTGATCAGCCTGGCGTGCGCCTCAGGTGGCCAGGAGCTGTGCCAGGAGCTGTGGGGAGAACGAGCTGTATGGGTCGACTACACTCGCCCGGGATTTACGCTGAGCAAATGGATCGCCCAAGGGATACGGGCAAACCCGAAAGCTGATCTGGTTGTGATGGGCAAGCACGGCCTGCTCACCTGGGGAGAAACCAGCCAGGAATGTTATCAGCAATCCATCCGGGTTATCCAGGAAGCGGAGGACTTCATCTATAGCCGCCGCCAGGGACGGGTGATCTTCCCTGGGAGCAGCGTGCCTGCCCTGGCCGCCGAGGAACGCCGCCAGGTGTTGGCCAGGGTCTTGCCTGAACTACGCGGCGCAGTCAGTAAAGAACGCCCTGCCATATTGCAGGTGGACGATAGTCCGGAAGTGCTTGCATTTACGGGCAGCGCAGGCGCGGACAAGCTCTCCCAGGTAGGGGCGGCCTGCCCAGACCACTTGGTGCACACCAAGCGCCTGCCCTTGTTCGTGGACTGGCGACCCGCGGAAGGCGAAAAAGCACTCTCCGCCAGGCTGGCTGCTGGTATCGAGACTTTCGTTGCCACATACAATGCTTACTTTGCAGCCTGCAGCCACGCCGGGGATAAGATAGGCGATCCCTATCCCAGGGTGATCCTGATCCCCGGAATTGGCATGGTCACGACCGGCGCCGACGCCCAGGCCGCTGGCGTCAGCCGCCAGCTTTACCAGCGCGCCATCCAGGTCATCCAGGGCAGCCAGTCCTTGAGCCAGTTTGTCAGCCTTGATCCCCAGGAGGCTTACGATATCGAGTACTGGCCGCTGGAGCTGTATAAATTAACCGTAAAACCCCCGCCCCGCGAGCTGGCTGGAAGAGTGGCAGTGGTGACCGGCGGGGCAAGCGGGATCGGTCGCGCCCCCGCCCGCCGATTGGCGCAGGACGGCGCTCACGTGGCTATCTTCGACATCAACCTGGAAGGGGCGCAAGCTGTCGCTGAAGAGATTGACAAATCTCAAGGCTTTCGCCGTGCGATGGCTGTTCATTGCGACGTGACCGACGAGGCTGCTGTGTCCGAGGCGTTCGAACAGGTGGTCCTGGCTTATGGAGGTGTCGACATCGTGGTGAGCAACGCCGGCATCGCCATCAGCGCGCCGATCGAGGAAGTGCGCCTGGCCGATTGGGATCGCACGATGGACATCCTGGCGAAAGGCTATTTCCTGGTCAGCCGGGAGGCCTTCCGGGTCTGGATCCAGCAGCAAATGGCCGGAAGCCTGGTTTACGTAGCCAGCAAAAACAGCGTGGTCGCAGCCAAGAACGCCTCAGTCTACGGAGCGGCCAAAGCCGCCGAGCTGCAAATGGCGCGCTGCCTGGCTGAGGAGGGCGGAGAACATGGCATCCGGGTCAACGTAGTCATGCCCGATGCCGTCATCCAGGGGAGTAGCATCTGGGACCAGGGTTGGCGCCAGGCCAGGGCGGCAGGTTATGGGATCAAGCCTGAAGAGCTGGAAGAATTTTACCGGCAGCGCACCACACTGAAGGTCAACGTCTATCCTGAGAACATCGCCGAGGCGATCAGCTTCCTGGCTGGCCCGCGCGCCAGCCGCACGACAGGCGGCGTCCTGACCGTGGATGGCGGCGTCATGGCAGCCTACATGAGATAGGCGCTTACGATGAGTGAACAAGACTCCATC
>MGOK01000080.1:0-5581 GCA_001795335.1 Chloroflexi bacterium RBG_19FT_COMBO_55_16 | reverse complement strand
GGCACCTTTTGGATCAAGGCCTCCGGCAGTCAGCTGGGCAGAATCGATGCAAGCGGTTTCAGCCGGGTGAGGTTCACCTCAGCTCAGGAATTGTTGGCAGCCGGCCCGTTGAGCGACACCCAGGTTGCCGAGGGATTACGTCGCGCGCTGGCGGACGGTTCGCACCGTCCGCCCTCGGTAGAGACCTTTCTACACACTGTGTGCCTGACTGAAGGCGGTGCCAAATGGGTTGGGCATACGCACCCGGTCGCCGTCAACCATTTCCTGTGCAGCCAGCTCGGCGCTGAGCCGTTCTTGCGCCACATTTATCCTGACGCGATTGTCCTGTGCGGTAAAGTCCCGGCAGTCATTCCTTACATCGATCCGGGCTTTACGCTAGCTGAGGCAGTCCGGGAGGCCTTGAAGCGTTACCAGGAACTGCATGGTGAGCCGCCGAAGCTGCTTTTAATGATCAACCACGGGCTGGTGGCTCTAGGTCAGAGCGCCCAGGAGGTATTCAACATTACTTTGATGGCTGATAAATGGGCCAGAGTCCTGCTGGGCGCTTATGCCTTGGGAGGGCCACGGTATCTGCCCGAAAACGAAGTAAGCCGCATAGACAACCGCCTGGACGAGCACTACCGGCGAAGCCAGTTGAGTGAATGACACACCCAATGACCAACTTCCTGGCAATTGACCTGGGTGCTTCCAGCGGGAGGGTTCTGCTCGGCCAATGGGACAGCAGCTGCTTTCGACTGCAGGAAATGCACCGTTTCCCCAACGGACCGGTGAACATCCTGGGCCACCTGCACTGGGACGTATTGCAATTGTGGACAGAGATCAAGGCTGGCCTGGCTCGCTACCGCGCCCAATTTGACCAACCAGTAGCTGGCATCGGGGTCGACACCTGGGGCGTGGATTTCGCCTTGCTCGATCGGGCGGGTCACCTCATCGGCGTTCCTTATCACTACCGGGATAGCCGCACCGACGGTGTGCCCGAGCTGGCTTTTACGAAGGTTCCCTGCGACCAGATTTACCAGCAAACTGGAATCCAGTTCATGCAGCTCAACACCCTCTTCCAGCTGTTCAGTATGGCTCAGGCGAACGACCCGCAGCTGGAATGGGCGGAAAAGTTCTTGATGATGCCGGACCTTTTCAATTACTGGCTGACCGGCCAGATGGCAGTCGAGTACACCATCGCCACCACCAGTCAGATGCTGGATGCCCGAAATAGGCGCTGGGCAACAGATCTCTTGAGCCGGTTAAATATCCCGACCCATTTCCTGCCAGGCATCGTTCCACCCGGCACTGTCCTGGGGGAGCTGCGCCCGGATGTCAGCCGCGAAGTTGGCTTAGGCGGATCCACCCCGGTCATCGCTCCCGGCAGCCACGACACAGCCAGCGCGGTGGGCGCCATCTCAGACCTGGATGTGCATAGCGCCTACATCAGCAGCGGCACCTGGAGCTTGATGGGGGTTGAGATTCCTGAACCGATCATTAACACTCAAGCTTTGGGGCTCAACTTCACCAACGAAGGTGGAGTCGGCGGGACGATCCGTTTCCTTAAGAACATTTCTGGCTTGTGGCTGCTGCAAGAGAGCCGGCGCCAGTGGCAATTGGAAGGTCAGGCGTACACCTGGGACGGGCTGTTAGCCCTGGCTGAAAAGGCCGAAGCATTCCGCTGCCTGGTCGACCCCGATGCGCATGATTTCCTCAGTCCCGGGGATATGCCGAATAAGATCCACAACTACTGCCGGCGTACGGGCCAGCTTGAGCCGGTGAGCGTGGGCCAAGTTGTACGCGCTTGCCTGGAAAGCCTGGCATTAAAGTCGCGCCAGTTGCTGGCAGACCTGGAAATGTTGACTGGGCACAGGCTGGAGACCATCCGGGTTGTAGGTGGCGGGAGTCAGAACCGCCTGTTGTGCCAGTTCACTGCCGACGCCTGCCAGCGGCCTGTCGTCGCCGGGCCGGTCGAGGCGACTGCCCTGGGCAACCTTATGCTACAGGCGATCGCCAGTGGGCACCTGGCTGACATCCGCCAGGGCCGCCAGGCTGTAGCCGCATCCATCGAACGGAAAATTTATGACCCTCGCCCCAGCCTCGCCTGGGATGAAGCTTTCGCCCGATTCGAGGTATTGGTATTAAAATGAACAAAGAAACCAACAAAAAAGAGAGATAAATAAATATGGACGGATGGCATGGAAAAATATTAAGGATAGACCTCAGCCAGGGCACGTGCCTGGTAGAGGAGATCGACCGCCAGATATTGTCTCAATTCCTGGGAGGGCGAGGGTTGGGCGCCTACCTGCTTTACAGCGAAGTTCCCCCGCAGGTAGATCCATTAGGACCTGACAATCTGCTGGCTTTTTGCACAGGGCCGATGACGGGCGTTCAAGTGCCCACCGGCGGCCGTTCCAGCCTGAGCACGCTCTCCCCCCTGACCGGCACGGTAATGGATTCAAACAGTGGCTCTCAGTTCGGGGTGCGCCTGAAATGGGCCGGTTACGACGCCCTGCTCATCCGTGGTGTCGCTGAGCGACCCGTCTGGCTGGAAGTCAACGAGCAGGGTGGGGCGCTGCACCCGGCCGACGATTTATGGGGGCTGGAAATCCCGCAGACGATCGCCAAACTGCGCGAAAAGGGCACCTCGGCGGTCTGTATCGGTCCGGCGGGTGAAAACCGGGTCTTATTCTCGGCGATCATGAACGACGAAGGCAAAGCCTACGGCCGCGGGGGCGTGGGCGCGGTGATGGGATCGAAGAACCTGAAGGCAATCCGGGCGCGGGGACAACACCGCCCTGGCATCGCCGAAAAAGCGGCCTTGGAATTCGTCGAATATGAAGCCCGCAAGATGATCTCCGCTTCACCGCGCACCTCGCAAGGCTTACCTGAATTCGGTACATCAGTGCTGGTCAATCTGATGAACTGGTACGGGGTGCTGCCCACGCGTAATTTCCAGCAGGGCGAGTTCGAGCAGGCGGAGGCGATCTCCGGCGAACGCCTGCGGGAAGAGTTCCTCACCAAGCGCAGCGCCTGCTGGAGCTGCCCGATCGGCTGTAAGCGTGAAACGCACACCTCCACCGAAAAAGGGGAAGGCCCCGAATACGAAACGATCTTCGCCTTGGGATCCAACCTGGGCATCGCCGATTTCGAAACCCTGATCGAGGCTAATTATCTGTGCAACCGGTTAGGCCTGGATACCATCTCGACCGGCGGCACGATCGGCTGCGCGATGGAATTGGCTGAGCGCGGGTTACTCAACAGCGAGCTGCGTTTCGGCCGGGCAGACCTGCTGCTATCAACTATCGAAGATATCGCCTACCGGCGTGGCCAGGGGGCACTCCTGGCCGAGGGCTCGCGCCGCTTGGCCTTGCGCTGTGAAGCCCCCGATCTGGCGATGCAGGTCAAGGGACTGGAAATGCCAGGCTACGACCCACGCGGCATGCAGGGTCAGGGGCTGCTGTATGCAACTTCGAACCGCGGGGCATGCCACCTGCGGGGCAATATGCTTGGGCCGGAACTGCTCGGACTGCCGAAGATGCTCGACCGCTTCGCAGCTGAAGGCAAGGCTGGCCTGTTGATCGTGCTGCAGCACACCAGCGCGGTGATCGACTCGATCGGCATGTGCAAGTTTGTCAATTTCGCCATCGGGGATGATTTCTTCGCCCGCATGCTCTCCGCCGTTACCGGCGCGCATTACGAAGTCCAGGACCTGCAAACCGCTGGCGAGCGCATCTGGAACCTGGAACGCCTTTACAACCTGCAGGCTGGTTTCTCCCGGGCTGACGACACACTTCCGCCGCGCCTGCTGGCGGAACCGCTGGAAAAAGGCGGCAGCAAGGGACGCACAGTTGATCTGGATGCGATGCTGGGTGAGTATTACCGCTTCCGAGGCTGGACCCAGGATGGGGTGCCCACACCGCGCAAATTAGACGCCTTAGGCCTGGCAGACCTGGACCAGCGCCAGGCGAAGGAGACGATCCATGCTTGAGCAGTTTCAAAAATTCGGACGTGACTTATTCGGCAGCGGGTTGACCTCCTCCCACGGCGGCAACATGAGCGTGCGCATGGGCGATCGCATCCTCATCACCCGCACCGGAGCCATGCTCAACCACCTTACCGAGAAGGACCTGATCGAGACCGGCCTGGAGGAGAACGACAGCGGTGTGATGCTTGCCTCCAGCGAGCTGGTCGTGCACCGCGCCATATTCCAGAACACCTCGGCGCTGGCTATCGTCCACGTTCATCCCCCCATCGCCGTGGCGCTTTCCCTGGTCGAGCAGGAAGCAATCATCCCGATCGACAACGAAGGCTCTTATGTGTTGAGGAAAGTACCCATCATCCAGGCTGAATTAACTACCGGCTCAACAGAAGTTGCCAGGCTGGCGGTCAAAATGCTGCGCGAGTATAAAATCTTCATGCTGCGCGGTCACGGCTGCTTCTCCATCGGCCCGGTGCTCGAAGAAGCTTACCAATGGTGCTCCAGCCTGGAAGAAGCCTGCCGGATCATTTACCTGACACGTCTGCTGCAGCTGGCCCAGGTCGGCGTGCCAGCCCTGGGCGGCGCGGAACGGATCGAATTCCGCAAGCATTCAGAAGACTACGACAAATGGTAATTACGTCTTTCGATTTACAACGGCGATGCTGGCGACCACCATCCCCCCGCCGGCCAGCAGGTTCCAGTCGAGCAGCTCACCAAGGAATACCACGCCCAAAGCCACGCCGATCAAGGGGAAGACGTATGTGACCAGCGTGGTGCGTGTCGGGCCGACCGAGTGCAGCAGGTAGAAGTAGAGCAAGTAGGCGAAGCAGGAACCGATTAGTCCGAGCCAGGCGATGGCCAGCCAGGTCAGCGGCAGGCGCGGCAGGGTAAAAGGGGCTTCCACGATGGGTGTAACCAGCCAGACGGCAGCGTCGGCCACCAGGAGCGGGACCAGGGCCTGTACGATGGGTGACAGGCCTTTTGCATTACGGCGGGCAAAGACCGAACTGGCGGCGTACAGCATGGCGGCGATGAGCACTGCCGCCTGGCCTAAAATATTGCTGCGCACACCGGCTTCAAGGTCCCGCAGGAGCAGCACCACGATCCCGGCAAAGCCGATCAGCAAGCCTACCAGGCGGGTGAGCGTCAGGCGGTCGTCGTGCAAAAAGAAATTCGCGATGAGCATGGTAAAGAGCGGCACGGTGCTGTTCAGCACGGCGGCTAAGGCCGAGTCAATGTAAATTTCCCCCCACGAGATGAGCACAAAGGGCAAGGCCGTGTTAGTGATGCCCAGTACGGCCAGCACCAGCCACAACCTCCGGTTAGCGGGCCATGCCGGGCGGTTGTAAGCCGCCACCGCCAGCAAGCCCAGGATGCCAAACAGCAGGCGGAAAGCCACCAGTGTGAACGGGCCGATCTCCTGGACAGCGATCTTGATCCACAGGAAGGAGGAACCCCAGGCGAGGCCAAGCAGAGAGAAGGCGAGCCAGTCTTTAGGTTTCAAGTTGATGAGACGTAGAAAGGGACTTCTCAGGGGAAAAGGGGGAAAACTATGGGTAATGCAATCATAGTTGCGATGAACAGGAAGACAGTCAGCAGGAAGCCGACCCGGGGAAAGTC
>MGOK01000079.1:20720-21010 GCA_001795335.1 Chloroflexi bacterium RBG_19FT_COMBO_55_16 | reverse complement strand
CTGACTGAATAAACGGAGTAATCTGTTGCCTGCGCGATCAGTCTGGCGCTCGCCCACTCGCCCCGGAGCGAAATCAGAAAGCTGAGTAGATCAGGCACCACTCCAATGCCAATACCTAACCGCATCCGAAGAACCAGTGCCGAGGGGTGCCAGAGGCTTGGATAAGCTTCCCAAAGATCATGATTTCGAGCTGCCGGCCCAGAATCTGCTCCAGCCAGGCTTTGCCAGCGGAAGTCGTTCCCCTCCTCCCTGGCCCTGTGCGCGAATTCCGCCAGCCGGTCTTTTGTCAT
>MGOK01000079.1:20381-20556 GCA_001795335.1 Chloroflexi bacterium RBG_19FT_COMBO_55_16 | reverse complement strand
GATTAGAATCGATAAGCGATCCCAGAGATCTCCATTGAATCCAGATCGCTTCGATCACAGATTCCTCCAGCGGATGAAAATCTAAACTATTTATTGCTCTTGGCATGCTCCAATACCTGGTCTAAGATCCGAGCGAACGGAGCGGATGGATCTTGGGACCTTACCCATCGTGCAG
>MGOK01000079.1:11489-20312 GCA_001795335.1 Chloroflexi bacterium RBG_19FT_COMBO_55_16 | reverse complement strand
CAGGAAGATGAGATCATAGCGGTCTGCCAGGCCGAGCCATAAGCCATCGTATTGCTCCCAACGTATTCGCTCCTCAAACCCAGGTGGCAATCCCGTCTTCCATTGTAGCCCCACCGTTGTGTTCATCCGGTCGTCAGGCAAGTTGTAATCCCTGGCCACCCTTGAGATCGCTCAAAGCAGTGATTCGGGAAGCGGTTCGGGAGCCTCGATAGCTGTTCTTTCCCGTTCAGGTGGATCACGGCTTATTGCGATCACATCCACATCTCTGGTCGCCCTAGCGACAAAGCCCTGCATAATGAGAGCCGTGCCCCCGACGACCACGACTGCTGCATGCTCCCCTTGGGAGGCCAATATCTCGCCCAAAGCTCTCAGAGCAGTACTCATATTTGGTACTTGAGTTTGCCTCATTGTTAATCCTGTTGGAACTATTATAGTCACTTTAAGTGATAATAATAGTGCCAATCTAGAGGCTCTGACAGAGAGTTTCTACCCGCTCACTGGCTCTTTAGATCAGGGTTTATACATGGATTTATTATTTAGTAAAGGATCTGTTCAAGATAGTGGTCCTCATCGTGTGCTTCTATACAGGTTTCGCAGAGGAGGAGGTCTATTTGCTCTTCGCCAGAACAAGTATAACAAACACAGGTTGCGATAGTCTTTCGCCCTTCGTTTTTGCAAACCTGGCAATCCTGGTAGCGCGGTTTGTTTTGGCCGGTGATGCGCGGGTAGCTGGCATTTTCTTCGGGTTCACCGATAGCCTCCAGTTCCAGCCGGTGCTGGATCCAGTCGCCAAAGTCGTACACATACTTCAGCGTGTCCCCCGGATTTAGGGACAGACTGGCAACCTGAATTTCCGCAGCTTCGCCTCCTCCGAAGGGGTTGATATTGCCCAGGTCAACCTCCCGAAAGCGGCGGCTCTGTCCCCGCCTCGCCAACTTCCAGAAGCCGCTCAAGTGATCCATGTGATCATGTTGAAAGGCTGTGCGGAGAATGTCGTCAAAATCTGCCAGGGTTTGCCCGCCTTGAATTTCTATCCGCCGCCAGAGACTCTTGTTGAGCCAGAGCGCGGCCTTGAAGCAATAGACCTGTCTGGCCTCCTGTTTTGAGAGGGGCTTTTGGCGCGAGGAGGGTGTTTGTTTGGGCTCACCACTCAGATCACCAAGCATTCTTTCGAATGGAGAGGTCCAATCTGCGTAGCGGATCTCGTAGCCTGTCCATTCCATGCGTCGGTCTCGTTCCAGGATTTCCAGCCAGTGGTCGGCCGGGTAAGCGTTTGAGGCTTTGAGGTGGAGATACGCCGTCGGGATAGCGATCTTTCCCCACACCTCTTCGTAAGGCGCGGCCTCTAATTGCTGGAATAAGTGATCGGCCAGTGCCTGGTTTTGGGCCTGGATTTCCGTGTTGTGGCGTTGGCGGATGCGAGCGGGTTCAGGCTCCAGGCGGAAGCGGCCTTTTTCCCAGTCCAGCAATGTAACCAGGAGACTATCCCCACGCCGGAGGGCGTGCTTCTTGTACCACCACATCAGGTCAAACGCTGTGTGTTCAATATCCTGCACCCCAAATATCGTTTTGACCTTGAACTTGACCGTGACCGGATTCACCGGGATGGAACGCCCATTGTCTTCTTCCAGCCAGAATTCTTCGGCGGGTAAATCATTTGGTGCCATGAACTGAAAAGCTGGGAAGACGAACAACCAGCCCTTGTTGATTTCCTGGCGGGAGAGCGAGACACGGAAGCGCACCCCAGGCATGGCCAGGCGCACCGGGATCAGGGTTTGCTTGTCCAGGAAGAGCAAGCTCTTGCCCAAGAAATCGAACCGGAGTGAATCTCGAATCCCGGCTTTCGGGTTTTTTGCTTGTGAGGGTGAGAGTGCCAGCACACGGCTATAGAACTCCTCCAGGCCCATGGGGTCAGTCATCTGGGCAATGACCTGTTTCATCGCCTGACTTCTCGTGAGCGGTTCAGAGCATTCGTCCATTGTTTCCTCTGGGGATGAGTACAAGATGATACGAGCAAGTATATCCTCTTAACAAGGTAAAGGGGAATAATGACAGAGATTACGTTGGGCACTCCCTAAGCCTATGCTGTGTTAGGGAGTTTGGCAAGGCAGAGGGTGGCGAAACTCGGTAGAGGTTCTCTTCGCTCTCTCAGAGGCGGGCTCGAATCAGTCAGATTCTGGCAGGACGGCGAATGTCAGGAGTTCCAGATGTCAAGATTGATGCCTCTGTTACTCCCAGTCCACGATCTTTACCTAAACTTCCGTTTGTTATAATGTAAATGCTTTAGTATACCCTCGTATCTTTATCGAGGTCGTTGTGAAAAACCTGGATGAGATCAACCCATTATTGGCAGAGTTAGAGGGGGAATTGGTGCAGCTCAATGCTCGCAGGGCTGAGTTGCTCAATAAAATCAGTGAACTGCGGAAAGAAAAGGGTTCGCTTCTTCACGGGAAGGGAGCACCTCCCCAAACCGGTAGTCTTCCGATAGTAACCGACCAGTCTCCTCAAAATGCGAAAATCGCCCTCTTCCGGGGCCTGTTCCGGGGGCGCGAAGATGTCTTCGCCAGACGATTTGAGAATCTGAAAACAGGCAAGAAAGGATATTGGCCCGTGCGTCGCGACGCTTGGGTCAGTGGCGATAGTGAGTTCTTGCCGGTGACGGACGAGGTGGTGAAGAACCACCTCCTGGGCGTAGATCCACAGGATAGATCTGGGCGCGATTTCACGATTGGCGTTTATCCGATGTTGCCCGATGAGACTTGTCATTTCCTGGCAGCGGACTTCGACAAAGTTACCTGGCAGGCAGACGCCGGGGCGTTCCTGGAAGCCTGTCAGCTCTTAGATATTCCCGCCGTGTTGGAGCGATCGCGTTCGGGTAATGGCGGACATATCTGGATCTTCTTTTCGGAACCCATCCCGGCGACCCTGGCCCGAAATATGGGCGCCTTTCTCCTGACGCAGACCATGGATCGCCGGCCTGAGATTGGGCTTGATTCCTACGACCGTTTTTTCCCCAGCCAGGATACGCTACCCAAGGGTGGCTTTGGCAACCTGATCGCTTTGCCCTTGCAGAAGAAGCCTCGCGAACAAGGCAACAGCCTTTTCCTGGATGAAAACATCATCCCATACGCGGATCAATGGGCTTTCCTGTCATCGATCCGCCGGATCAGCCGACAAGAAGTCGAGAGGGTCGTCGCCGAAGCGGAGAAGCTGGGCGAGCTCCTGAGAGTCCGCATTCCGGTGACAGACGAGAACGACGATGCACCCTGGGCCATGCCGCCCTCAAAAAGGCGCAAGGAACCGCCTATCATTGGGCCACTTCCCGAGCAAATTAACCTGGTATATGGCAATCAGGTTTACGTGCCCAAGGTAGATTTGACGCCCTCCCTTCGAAATCGATTAATCCATTTGGCGGCTTTTCAGAACCCGGAATTCTATCGGGCGCAGGCCATGCGCATGTCGACGTTTGGTAAACCGCGCATCATCAGTTGCTGTGAAGACTACCCGAACCACCTGGGATTGCCGCGCGGTTGTCTCGATGAATTACTCGACCTCTTTCAATCCCTTCGGGTCAAGGTGGAGCTCATCGATCAGCGGTTTGCCGGAAAGCCGATAGAAGTTGAGTTTCAGGGGGACCTGCGCGCCGAGCAGCAACGCGCAGCAGAGGCTTTATTGCACCACGAGACGGGCGTTTTATCGGCTTCGACTGCGTTTGGCAAGACGGTTGTCGCGGCTTACCTGATCGCGCAGCGCAAGGTGAATACACTGGTAATCGTCCATCGCCGCCAATTGCTCGATCAGTGGACCGAGGCATTGAGCCATTTTCTCGCTATTGCACCCAAAGAGATTGGTCAGATCGGCGGCGGTAAGCGAAAACCATCAGGGATAATCGACGTTGGGATGGTTCAAAGCTTGAGCAAGAAAGGCATCGTTGATGATATCGTTGGCCAATATGGCTATTTGATCGTAGATGAGTGCCACCACATCTCGGCAGTCCGATTCGAGCAGGTTGTCCGGCAGAGCAAGGTCCGGTATTTGACGGGATTATCGGCCACGGTGACGAGGAAAGACGGCCACCATCCAATTATTTTCATGCAGTGCGGACCGGTTCGCTACCGGGTCGATGATCGCCGGCAAGCCGAAAAACGTCCTTTCGATCACAAGGTCATCCTTCGCCCCACGAATTTCCACCTGCCGCCTCACTTGCAAAACGCCGCATCAGAGTCAATCCAGGAGGTATACACTCTGCTTGTTCAGGATGACGAGCGCAACCGGATCATCATCCAAGATGTGATTGCTGCGGTTAGAGCGGGACGTAGTCCAGTATTGTTGACAGAACGCCGGGAACACCTGGAATTACTCGCCGGCCGGCTTACCCAACAAATCCAAAATGTCATCGTGATGGCTGGAGGCATGGGGAAGAGGCAGCGTAAGCAACTTTCCGAACAGATTTCCCGCATTCCCGCTGACCAGCCACGCTTGATCATCGCAACCGGGCGTTACCTGGGTGAAGGATATGACGATGAGCGGTTGGATACGCTCTTTCTGGCCCTGCCGATCTCCTGGCGAGGGACCTTGACCCAATATGCAGGCCGCCTGCATCGGTTGAACGCCGCCAAACGGGAGGTGATCATCTACGATTATGTCGACTTTGATGTTCCGGTCCTGGCTCGGATGTACGCGCGTCGCCGAAGCGGATATAAGTCAATCGGCTACGAGATCACGGAGTTAGATAACAAGCACAAGGCAGTTCAACTTGGACTGGCTAATCTCTGGTGAAATCCTCTAATTCATAACCCGCGCAGCTCCCTTCGCAATGCCGGTCGACGGGCGTAAGTAGTTTTGAGATTAGAAAAGTAAGCCTGCCATTCTCCCTGTCGGCCAGATGCGAGGTAGGCCATTTTTGCCTTTAGAAGCCAACGGGCTGCAGCGGGATAGTACTTGCTTTGGGTCTTCTCAATCAAACCTTCGGCTTGTTTTATCGAAACCCGGATAACCCAATCGGGACGGTGAGATAAGACGGCGTCGGCCACCTTTTCAATCAGGGAATACGACCAGAAACCAGCCTGATCCGCCACGTGGATGGCTCCATCCCAATCGCCTTCCAGCAGGTACACATCGGCAAGGACGCTCGAATGGGAGGCTGCCTGTAAGATTTCCATCATCTTAGGCCGGAGTTCGTTCCAATTCGAGCCAGCCAGGCGCATCACAGTTTGATACAGTTCAAGCGACGGAATACTGGTGAAAGCTGCCAGATAAGCCTGAATGGCAGGGTCGGTACGCCCTTGGGCCTCTTCCCATGGACCAAGCCACATCCCCAATGAATGCTTGTGCCCAGCCAAAGAGAGGCCCAGTTCGCCAATGGTGATTGCATCCCGCACTTGGCCCAGATCGCGCAGTTTCTGGGCCACTGATAAAGCATCCTCAGCAGATGTCAAGTGATTCAAAGCGACCAACATCGCCTCCTCATTGCGTCCCACCTCCAGCAGCTTGAGCGCATATCGCCGGTGTTCACCGGCCTGCTGACACAGCCTGAGATACTCATCTGTCCGCCCCTGGCGCTCAAGAACATTGAGCTTAGCCTGGGATAGATCCACTTCGCCATACCATTCGTCTCCATCCTCGTGGTCCCATTCATCCTCGCCTTCGGTTTCCCAGTCTTTGCCAACTTCACCGTGGGTCCAACCTTGATCCAGTGCTGCCAGGGCAACTTCTAGCCCATCGATTCCATAATCTGAGAGTTCGTCGACGATAGGCTCCAGGTCGTCTTTGAGTTTTTGACGTTCTATCTCGTTCAGCTCCATGCTTAAGATAGCTTCGGCCAGCGGCTGCCCTAGTTCGTCGAGAAAGCCACCCAATTCGCCGTTAGAATCATCAGACTGTTCATAACAATCGGCCACTTCCTCAAGCAGAACCATAAGGATAGTTATCGCTCCTTCGGCATCTCCAGCCTGGAGGAACGCCTCTGCTGAATCGACGACCTGTGCGAGTTCTTCCACCATGCCGCCCATCATCCAGTAGGCCTCCGACATCCGATACCCATCCAGGCTATGCAGGATATTCCTGGTTTGTCGCTGGTAAGCTTTGGCGGAAACCTGGGTCTGGCGTTTCTCTTTGGGTGGAGACTCCTCCGCTTTGGACGAGGTTCTGGCAAACGGGATCGCCATCTCAAGCCAATCATACAAATTGGGGTCGTGTTCTACCATTTTGTGGATCAACCCTAACAGGTCCTCGTGGCTCAACCCCGCGAGCATTTCTACAATCCCGCTACGTTCGGTGAATTCCTCAGGTGTATAAAGAAAGGCAAGCAGGAGTGCGACGACGTGTTTGCAGTAACCGCCCATCTCATAAGGGCAAGTACAGAATGCTGCACGAACGCCTCCTTCATCCAATTCCACTCGCAGGCGGTAAGCTGAAGCCATGCTGCCCTCACACTCACCAAACAGAAGATCCTCCTGCCGGGATGTGTTGAAAACCGCCCCGGCTCGATAATACTGCTGCCCGCGCTCGAAGCTTTGAGGCGTGCTGAGCGCTCGAATAATATCTTCGGTCAGTTGAGCTGGCATAAAAACATCCTCACTCAGTGCTTATAAGCACATTCATAAAAGTCATGAACGAAGGGTACCAATGACACATGGCACCATTCTATCTCAACGTTTCAGATTGTGTGAATATGCTTAGATCCCATCAGGGCCTTCTTAAAGTAGGCAACTCATAGAAAAAAAGACCTTCATCGGTTATGCTTGTTGAACCCACAAACCAAAACCGAGGAAGGTCGCCATGGAGTGTATCACAGAAACGGGACTGGTATTCGATATTGGCAGTTTGTACGCTCATTTTCAAACCTTGAGCGACAACCGCAAACCCAAAGGGCTGCGCTATCAACTTGCAACCATCCTGGTAGTGCTGGTCATGGCAAAACTGTGCGGTGAAGATCGACCCAGTGGGATTGCAGAATGGGCCAAACATCGTACGGAACTGTTAGCAGATCTGCTGCGCTTGAAACGGAAGAAAATGCCCCACCATAGCACGTATCGTCGTATTCTGGCAGAAGTGGTCTACGTGGAAGAACTCGAGCAGGTCAGCAGCCGCTACTTGAGCGGGAAGAAGTTCTTCGGCAAACAGGTTTTGGTAGCGATAGATGGTAAAGTACTGCGTGGAACGCTGGATGAAGCCCAAAATGGCACTTACCTGCTGGCTGCCTATCTGCCGACCGAAGGCATTGTGCTGATGGAAGTGGCCATAGCAGGGAAGGGCAGTGAGATCCCTGCTGCTCCCAAAGTGCTGCAAAGCATTGATTTGCGTCACAAAGTAGTCATGGGGGATGCCTTACACACCCGGCGGGCCAGTGCCCGCTAAGCCAGCGCCGAAAGCGCCTCGGAAGCCTACTATTCCAGCCCCGGATCACCCCTGGAGACGCCCCTTGTGGGCGAAGAAACCAAAATGAAAAGACGAGAATGGTTTCAAAAACCCATCTCGCCTTCTCGTTGCGGGTTGACCCGATTATACTCGGGTCACGCTCATTGCAAAGGTGACACTTTCGCTTACCAGTTAGGGTGTCATTTTCCCTGAACAATGACAGAACCAAAGCGCAGTTATTCTGAATCTTTGCACTATCGTCAGCTATTTATTTCAATTCGTCACATCAACTGATGATGTCAATCTCCGTCGTTGGCGGGACGGCTCGACTCACCGTGTCTCCAACTGGCGAATGCGCTACCGCCCATCCTACAATTTCCCGCAAGAGTTCTGGAGCTGTGTTATCCGCGCCAATCTTCACGTGAATATGCGCGTTCAGTAAGCCAGCTGGGATGCTATCGTCTATTCCAAGAAGGCCGCGGTCATCGGAGGTACTTTCGATGGTCACAATGAGCGTGGTAAGAGATACTCCTAACTGCACTGCCCTCAAGGCAATCATCGTAGCATCACACGCAGCGAAAGCGGCGCGGCACAGCCAACCTGGCGTAGGAGCGGAAGCCCCGCCTCCAAGCCCTTTAGGCATATCACTATAGATCGTTGCGCCGCCATCCCAATCGACTCGACAACGCAGTCCCTCTTCAAGAAACGCGATAGCAGGCTTATCGGCTGAGAGCGCCCGATCGGGGTTCTGGGTGTAATACTGCACTACGCCTTCTAATGACTCCTGGATGTATTTGTTAGACATCGATGCTCCTATATTGTCTGATCTTGGAATACAAACTAGATGTACAGACAGTCAATCCGGCTAATATGTGAACATGCGATCGTGTTCCAATGCCAGCCGAATGAGCACATTTGGAGTAGCGAACTCCATCGGCTTTCCACTCAGGTCAGCCTCGGATAGGTCACGAGCCTTGCTGGACATGCCGGAGAGAAAAAACCGGCCCCCGCCAGACGCGATCGCGTCATACAGATCGCGCAGTTTACCTGTGCCCAGTCCAGTGAGATTATCTAAGACCGCCTCTCGTGCTAACTGGACTGCGTCGCCAGCCAGGAATAATGAGACCATGTGCCCTTCATCGATTGCACTTTTAGCAACCAAAAAAGCCAGTGCAGCCCGGGTGGGTTGCTCGGGACCATGTGTAACGTGAACCAGAATCTTCGCCATAGAGTTCTCCTTACTGCGCAAATAAGAATTGAAACGCCATTGGACCAGTAGTATTAGTGACAACATTCTTCTCGTAGTTTTCCGCAGCGGTCAGCGCCGGGGTGCCTTGTATCTCATTCATGCGTTTACCTTCAGCTCGATCAGGAACTATGCACTATCGTTGCGGGCCATCAGATAAACTGCATAACCCGATGGCCACTGCGGATAATTCACTTTCCTTACGATAAGCTCGATAT
>MGOK01000079.1:6199-11423 GCA_001795335.1 Chloroflexi bacterium RBG_19FT_COMBO_55_16 | reverse complement strand
TCGAAGCAATAGATCAGGAACTGGCTCTTCAAGTGAGTGAGCGGCAAAACGTTCTGCACGTAACGGTCACGTTCCGCCGATGTCAGATCGTCCAGCCTGCCGTAATTCACCAGCAGATCGAAGGTGCCAGAGACGTGTTGAAGGCTGGTGAGATCATCTTGAATAAAATTTACTGTCACCCCGGCCTCCGCGGCGCGCTTGCGCCCGAGATCAATCGCCGCCGCGGCGCAATCCACGCCGGTCACATTGTAGCCGTGCTGGGCGAGGAAGATGGAATTGCTAGCTGTCCCGCTGCCGAGATCAATCGCCTTGCATGGTCTGATGCGCCCGGCCTCGACCAACTCAACCAATTCCTCGCGCGGCCCGATATCCCATGGAGCATGGAAGCGTCTATAAAGCAGTTCGTAAAACCACTTCACTGTGCCATCCTTCTATTATGCGAAGGCTCATCCCCAATATCACGACGATGCTTCTATGATCTTATGGGTGATTTGGTAGGAATGAATTGGATTTCTGATCCCTCGGCCAGGGGTGGGAGTAAATAGTCTATCCCCGGAACCTGGTCACAGAGAATGCCCTATAGGTGTGGTATGGCGTCCAGTGAGCTATTGTTAGTTCTTACGAATCAAGAGATTGCCCGACCATTCCATCCAGACCGAGGTGAAGATGAGCACCGGTCGTGGAAGGTCCGAGTCAGTAGTCATGTGGGTCGGATCAGCTACCTACACCCAATTGCGCCATCAGCACCGGCATCTCGAAATACACCCGGCCGCGCTTGATCTGATCGTTTTCCAGATCATATACCACACATAACGGCACGCGCACATCTTTGCCCGTAGCAGGAATTCCAGCGAACTCGCCGATATGCCTGCCAACGAAGTCGCCTTCCCACAAGGCATTGCTCTCACCGAAGAGCGTGACATGCAGAGTAGCGGTTGCGTCGAAGGCAATGTGGTAGAAATACTTTAACATGCCCATGACGCCCTCGCGACCGCGGTGTTCTTGGCCTGATGCCATAATGGTAAAGACTACATCTTCGGCAATTGTGTTGACGTCGCTGTGTTCTGAGTTGAAGTAACGCAGCATCGTTTCGCGAGTACTTTCGATAGACATAATAAGCCTCCTTACAATTATTAACTTGCAGTTTTGAGTCCTTTGCGCAGCAGGGCGCGGATCTGTTTTGGCGATTCCCCTGGTGTGACAGGCCTCTGCGGCATGGACTGGAGAAATTCTGCGATGTGATCTACAAACATGTGCGCAAGCTGGTGGAACTGGGCAAAGCTCAGTTCGAGAGACGCCTGGCGATTCCAGAGGGTTTGAATGCGTACAGATCGTTCATGACTATTTCTTTGGTTTATTCCATCCGTCAAGCTCCTTTCATGTTCGCGTGTTTCCATTCGAGCCGAGCAAGCCGCTCGACCATTGCATCGTTGAGCAATTCAAACCACTCGGCCCATTGAGGTTGGCCATATTCAGCCCGGAGACCGATCGAGATTGGCTCGACCTTTTGCCAGCAAGAGATGATCGGACCTGAAAGGAGGTCGTCCAGCAGCTCGAGAGGGGCGAGCCTGCGCTTGTAGAGCAAACCCATGTTCTCGAAGAACACGCTCACGACCATGAGTGAGACGTGGTCGTCTTCAGTGGCCTGCTTCTGGAAAGCTTCGTATGTTTCGTACTTCCATGTCGTGACGCGACGAAAATGGTGAAGGAAAGTCTCCTGGCCGAAGGTTAAGAACAGCCGCATAACGGTATCGAACTGGCGAAGGCGGTTCTGACCGCGAAGTTGAAGGAGGGCGATTATGACACCAACGATAATTGCGAGTGGAGCGGCGATGGCAAGAGCGTGTTGGATGACTTCGAAGGACATGAATCACCTCGGCTTAGGATGGTCATCGATTCTCCTTCATGGATATCGACGTAGCGCTGAACCGTTGGGGACAAACCGGCTCAGCCGCCCCCGTTGGTGAGCTAAGAAATGATCCAGCGCGTCGATGATGGGAGACATACGGACGGTGGCGAGCAAGCGGCCGAGCCAGCGAGGCGTTTGGACTTCTTTCAAGAGCATAACGCCCCCTCCACCATTGCCTGGGATGGGCCTGCCGTCTCGGAGGATGAGCCACCAGGAATCCGTCCGCTTCTCGGAGGACACTGAAGCGAGAAGATCAATGACCACCGCATCCGTGTAGGGCAGTAAGGTCAATTCCTCCCGGCGGTCGATCGTGGCGACGACCCTCGCCGCCCAGCGGCAGAATCTTCAGTCGTCGTCGTAGATGAGCGCCGGACGTGGAAGGCTCGAGACAGCGATCATGCTTAGAATGGCTTGCGGGCGCGGAAACTGATGCCCTGGGTGCCGAACTCCAGCGCGTCGGATGGATCGGGCACATCCTCGTAGTTATTATATTTATGGACAATTTGTACTTCTTCAAAGCCAGCGGCGCGCACGGCGCGGATCAGCTCTGCATCCAGCAGAGCCCCGGCAATTCAACCCGTCCACAGAGATATATCTTCCATCGCGTCGGCGGGTACCGAGCGCTCGACCAGTATATCCCCGACCTGCAATCGCCCGCCCGGCTTGAGGATGCGGAACCACTCGCGCAGCGTCTCGGTTTTGTCCAGTGTAAGGTTGAGCACGCCGTTGCTGATCACCACATCTGCAAAACCGTCGGGCAGGGGTAGGGATTCGGCCAGACCCTCGCGGAACTCGACGTTCATTGCGCCCATCGCCGAAGCCCCGGCGCGTGCCTTCTTCAACATCTCCGGCGTCATGTCGAACCCGATGACCCGGCCTGATGGGCCTACCATCTTTGAGGCGATGAGGGAATCAAAGCCCGCGCCGGAGCCAACATCCACGACCGTCTCGCCGGGATCGATAGTACCGACAGAGAACGGGTTGCCTGTCCCGGCGAAGGAGGCAATGTTACTTTCGGGGAGGTCAGCGTACAGGTTTTCTACATATCCAAGCAGACTGGCAGCGCGGCGCCCGGTGTGGAAATGGTAATCTTTTTCAGGGTCCAGGGCGACATTGGTGTATTCTTTTCTGATTTCCTCTCGCAATTCATCCAGTGAAATTTTGGGGACAGGTTGCAAAATGGTCATCGATGTCTACCTTTGTTCTGAGTTTGAGCCACGAACTTGCGTGGTGTTCATTTCTATCATCCAGAGTCAATGGCAGACTCCGGCTTGATATCGGGGAGATCCAAGTATGGAGAGATATTTAATCAGTCTCTCCATTTTTTGGATATATAAGATAAGAATGATATTAGAGTGATCTTTGGGGAAAGCTTCTGAGAAAGGCGAACTAGTTCCTGGGAGTTCAGGCTCAGTAATGAGCGCGAGAGGACTCGAACCTCCAACCAATGGCTTAAAAGGCCACTGCTCTGCCATTGAGCTACGCGCCCGGTGCGGTGAGCATTCTATCATGTGAACTTTCCCGCGTCAATCGAAATTCCCCCCTTGACATAGAACATACGTTCTGATATATTTATGCCCTAAGCGTTTCCATATGGGATCTGATGAGCCGAGATACCATCCAACGTTGACTGCTTCATCAGCCAATTTGCGGTTAAACCCAATTATGGTTTCCTGACTGGATTGAAAAATGTCACCCAACTACACTTCTCCCCCCGACCGGATGGCGTATTATTCCCTGGTTTGGGAGATCGTACGCCAGATTCCTCCGGGAAGGGTTGCTACCTACGGGCAGATTGCAGCGCTGATCCCACCACCTGGGGGAATGGCTGAACGCGATTACGCTGCCTGGGGGGCGCGTTGGGTGGGTGGTGCCATGGCTACCTGTCCTGAAGATGTTCCCTGGCAGCGCGTGATCAACGCCCAGGGTAAGATCAGCATCCGCAGGGGTAGCCAGGAGCAGCGCGCCCGTTTAGAAAGCGAGGGGGTAGTATTCGATGATCACGACCGCATCGATCTGGCTCGTTACGGTTGGTCTGGCCCACCGGATGTGTTATGAGCGACACGCGATCCCGACAATTGCGCGGAGGATAGAGATATGTTTAGAAAATCGGTAAAGAAACACCATATCAATCCGAAATTTCGGGCTTATGGTAAGGCACGCATCGATATTGCCATGCGGGCTACCAGCCAGGCTGAATGGCAAAAGCTGTGGAAAAAACCTGCCTTTCCCTTCCCTTTCAGCTGGGGAGATAATTGGAAGCAGTGTATGGAATATAAAGTAGATGATTTCCCGGCTGAAGTCGGTTTCTTTATTGACATTCTCGGATTGCCCATCAACGCCTTCGACCCGGGTTACGCCATGTTCACCAGCCCGAATGGGGAATTTTACTTCGCAGTGATCCCCACTCTGGAGGGAGAACAAAGCACTCCACCCGATTCCATCCGCATCCAATTCATGGTAGAGGATATCTATCAAACCGCTTCGGAATTAGAGCGGAGGGGAATCCAGTTCGAACACTGGCCACAAGCTTGCTCCACTGGCTCATCTTTATTTATCGGTTATTTCCGCACGCCACACGGCATTTGCGTTGATTTATGGGGATTAGTGGTTCTTGAGGAATCAAGCCTGATGGAGAGTTCAGATGGGGAGGGTTCTGAACCTGAACAAATTGGCCAGAACAACTTGAATCTCTCACAATCATTAAGCACTGAATTTGAGAAGGATCAACCCATTGAAAATGCCGATGTTGTTGAGGATTTCGAAGATGAATCAGAAGAGGATCCCGCAGAAGAGGACGAAGCGATAGAATATCAGTATATCTCCGAGGAGAACGCATGACCCCAGCAAAGGGAAGGGTCTTCCTTATACATTGGAATCCCTCTGAGGCAGAAGAGCATGCCCAGAGATTGTGCGAGGCTGGCTGGCAGGTCGAGATCGAAGCCGAAGATGGCGCCCGCGCCGGGAATGCCATTAAGGCTGATCCGCCGCAAGTGGTCGTCATCTACCTGTCCCGCCTGCCATCCCACGGCCGCGAAACGGCGCATTACCTGCGGTCAACCATAGCGACCCGATCTATCCCGATTGTCTTTGTGGACGGAAAAGAAGAAGCTCTTGAAAAGACTAGAGCCAAAGTCCCAGACGCTATTTACACCACCTCCGAGAAATTAAACAGCGTCCTCCAAAAATTTACCCGGGTGTAATTGCCACCCTCGGCAAAACATTTTATTTAGTCCATCTCATATCTCACAAACCTGCACACACTTAGAGATATGTGTGGATCAAAAGAGATGACCGCCGTTCGTCCAGCAGTTG
>MGOK01000079.1:0-6058 GCA_001795335.1 Chloroflexi bacterium RBG_19FT_COMBO_55_16 | reverse complement strand
TAGGTACTGATCCGCTGATGATCGACTATCACGATCGCGAGTGGGGCCTCCCAATCCATGAGGACCGCAAGATGTTTGAGTTCCTTATCCTGGAAGGGATGCAGGCCGGATTGAGCTGGATGACTATCCTGAGAAAACGGGAGAATTACCGGTTTGCCTTTGACCAATTCGACCCGCTCGCCATTGCCCTCTATGACCAACAGAAAATAGAAGATCTGTTGACCAACCCCGGGATCGTCCGAAACCGGCGCAAGGTTGAGTCCGCCATCCAAAACGCCAGGGTCTTCCTCGAAGTTAAAAAAGAGTTCGGCAGTTTCGATGCTTATATCTGGCAGTTCGTGGGCGGCAAGCCAAAAGTGAATGCCTGGCAGACTATTCAGGAAATTCCTGCCCAGACGCAGGATTCGGTCGCCATGAGCAAAGACCTGCTCCGCCGCGGCTTCAAGTTCGTCGGCCCAACGATCTGTTACGCCCACATGCAGGCCGTGGGCATGGTGAACGACCACACTGTGGATTGCTTCCGCTATCTGGAATGCCAGGAATAAATGTAAATATCCTCGCAGAGGCGATCGCATGAATGACTTGTTAGACATGCAAATCGAACATTCCACCTTCGTGCGCGCTGCTCCGGAGCAAGTTTATGACGCCTTCACCACCGCCGAGGGGCTCGACGGCTGGTTTACCCAAGGAGCTTCGGTCGATCTCCAACCAGGAGGTGAAATCCGTTTCCGCTGGGTGGATTGGGGACCAGATCGGGTGACAGATGAAGATGGCGGCCTGGTGTTGGAAGCGCGCCGTCCGGAGCGCTTTGTTTTTCAATGGTATCCGGACAATCCCGCTTACCCTACTACGGTTGAAGTGGATTTCCAGCCAGCTGCAGGTGGTACAATTATTCGCCTGCGGGAGCGTGGTTACCAGGATACCCCCTCCGGGCGAAAATCTCTGGTCAACTGCGCTGCCGGCTGGGGCGAAGCATTGACGCTCTTGAAGTTTTACGTCGAGCATGGTTTTCGATATTGAACGAGGGCGTTCTTAACAATATTTACTCGCATTGTTTACCACCAAGGCGCAAAGTACGCGAAGGTAGTTGAAGATATCTTTGCGACCCTTACGTCTTAGCGGTTAATAAGATCGTGGTCGTTAACGCTTAATTGAGGACTTTCAAACCTACGGAGGTAAAGGGATGGAAGAATTTCAGGTCGATGGTGGGAAGATGACCGCATACCTTGCAGCTCCAGAACGGGGAGAAGGCCCAGGCGTGCTCGTTTTACACACCTGGTGGGGGTTGACTGATTTCTTCAAGAGTTTCTGCGACCGGCTGGCTGGCGAGGGCTTCGTCGTTCTGGCTCCTGACCTCTACCATGGAGCGACTACCGCGACCATCGAGCAGGCTAAGCGTCTCAGGTCTAAGGTGGACCGCAGCCAGGTCAGGAAAGAGATCATTGCTGCCGCGGATGCCTTGCGCTCTCATCCGTATGTTAGGGGAGATCGGTTCGCTACGGTCGGCTTTTCATTGGGCGCTTATTGGGCGTTATGGCTGGTCGAGAGCCGGCCCAGCGACATTGCCGCTGTCGTCCTTTTCTACGGAAAAAGAGCTGGTGATTATAGTGGTACTCAGGCCAGGTTCCTGGGCCATTTCGCCGAGAGAGATGAGTTTGAGTCACTCCCAGCGGTGCGCAAGGTTGAGAAGCAGATGCAGACCGCCGGAAAGCAAGTCACCTTTCATATTTATCCGGATACCGGACACTGGTTCTTCGAGGCCGACCGGTCAGAGGCATATCATCCCACCGCAGCGCAACTGGCCTGGGAACGGACAGTCGCCTTCTTGCACGATCACCTCGGTTCGTAAAAAGGATAAATCAGAGAAATCTGTGTCCCAATCAAAATAGCTGGTCGTACTTCGTAGGCCAAGCAAAACATGAGAAAGATTATGAGTTCAGCGTACATCAGCGTTGATCAGCGTCCCATAAATAAGGAGCGTGTATCAAATGCCAGACCTGACCATCTATCCGGTCACTCCAGATCGATGGAGTGATCTGGAAACTTTATTTGGCCCGCGCGGCGCGATTGGAGGTTGTTGGTGCATGTGGTGGCGTCTGACCCGCGCTGAGTACGAACGACAAAAGGGCGAAGGGAACAAACAAGCCATGCAGGCCATCGTCGCCTCCGGCGAGGTCCCCGGGCTGCTGGCATACGAAGGTGAAAAGCCTATCGCCTGGTGCTCGGTTGCCCCTCGGGAAGCCTTCCCTTCTTTGGAAAGATCTCGGATCCTGAAGCGCGTCGATGATCAGCCAGTCTGGTCGGTGGTGTGCTTTTTCATCGCTAAGCCATACCGGGGTCAGGGGGTTTCCGTGCAGCTGCTGCGGGCGGCCATAAAATACGCTGGCCAATACGGCGCCCGAGTTGTTGAAGGGTACCCGATCGAGCCCAAGAAGCAAAGCGCCCCGGATATCTACGCCTTCACCGGCATGGCGTCCGCCTTTCGCAAGGCCGGCTTTGCCGAAGTCCTCCGCCGCTCCGAAAACCGACCGATTATGCGCTATTTCGTTAAGTAATTTATGAACTAATCGACTTTGCAATCCGCCCAGATTCTGATGGCTGATTCCTATTCCCTTGCCCCGGTGGTAGAATCATGAGAGCCGGGGACGCCGACCCCGGCTCTCTCTAAGGAGGAGAAGAAGAGAAATCGCCCTTCGATAATAATATTAGCAGGATTCTCTTGTCCTTGCTTGACGATTACCCTACGATTACCCTACGATTACCCATCAATTTTGTTAAATAACCAAGGATTTCTATGGATTTTGCCATTCGAACCGAAAAAGTAGGCCGGGTTTACAAGATCCGCGGCAGTAAAAAGTCCGAACCGAGAGAACTGGTCGCCTTACACGACGTCGACCTGCAAATCGAGCACGGTGAGCTGTTTGGTCTGCTCGGTCCGAACGGAGCCGGTAAGACAACCTTGATCAAGATCCTGACCACCCTCCTGGCCCCTTCGAAGGGAAAGGCCTGGGTGGCTGGTTTCGATGTCGCCAAAGAACCCGAGAAAGTCCGTCCGACCATCAATATGGTCTCCGGTGGGGAAGCCTCCGGCTATGGCTTGCTGACTGTGCGCGAGAATCTGTGGATGTTTTCACAGTTCTATGGTCTGGATTCGGGCGAGGCGAACCGCCGCATCAAACAGCTGCTCGATATCGTTGGCATGGGCGACCGCCTCAATACCAAGTCCTCGGACCTTTCCACAGGCCTGCGCCAGAAGATGAACATCGTGCGGGGTTTCCTTACCGATCCGCAGGTGCTCTTTTTGGACGAGCCCACTCTCGGCCTGGATGTGGGCGCGGCGCGCGATGTGCGCAAGTTCATACGCCAGTGGGTCGACGCGGATTCCGCCCGCACCATCCTGTTGACCACCCACTACATGGTCGAGGCCGACGAACTTTGCGACCGGGTCGCGATTATCAACCAGGGGCGCGTCCTGGCCTGCGATACGCCTGCAAAACTGAAACACCGCCTGCGAAGCGATGCCATCTTCCAGCTCGAAGTCAGCCCGCTCAACGGGTTTGGCGTCAAAACCCTGGAATCTCTGCCAGGTGTCAAGAAGGTCGTTCACCAGGAAATCGACGGGGGGGCGCGGCTCGAGTTCATCCTGGCTGAAGAGCCGGTGCTGGGCGCGGTGGTTAGCTCACTCACCGCAGGCAATATCCGCATCATGAATTTGCATAAAAATGAACCCACACTGGAAGACGTTTTTGTTGACCTGGTCGGCAGCAGCATGGCCGAAGTCGAGGGCAGTTCGGTAGGAAGTGACCAGTGACCAGTGCCCAGTGGTCAGTAGGTGAGGGACACGTCAAGAAGACCTCCGGGTGGCGGCTTTTCTTGAAGACCGTCATTGCGCGGGCTTATCCGCGCGTGATCGGCCAGCAGCGCGAGAAATCCTGGATGTTTTTTGACGTCTTATTGCCGATGCTGGCTGTCTCAGCATACGTCTTCGTTTACCGCGCCATCGGCGCTCCGGAGGAATACATCGGTTTCGTGGTCGTGGGGGGCGCGATGACCGCCTTCTGGCTGAACGTGTTGTGGAGCATGTCCAGCCAGTTGTATTGGGAGAAGGAACAGGGCAACCTGTCTCTTTACATCATAGCCCCCAACTCATTGATGGCCATCCTGCTAGGCATGGCCTTGGGCGGCATGCTGGCGACTGCCTTGCGCGCCGCCGCAATCCTGATCTTGGGTAGCCTTTTATTCAACGTCCAGTTCGCGGTTGTCAGCTTCCTGCAACTGTTCACTGTCTTCCTGCTGGCGATGGTCGCCCTGTATGGTTTGGGCATGATGTCCGCCTCATTGTTCTTGCTGCTCAGCCGGGAGGCCTGGCATATCGCCAACCTGGCCCAGGAGCCGGTCTATCTGGTCTCAGGATTTTACTTCCCGATCAAGAATCTCAGCTTTTGGGTGGCCGCGGCCGCCTCGATTATCCCGCTCACCCTGGGACTGGACGCCATGCGGCAGCTGGTCTTCCCCTCAGGGCCTGCCCTGGGTTTTCTCAGTGTCAGTATCGAGCTGGCTGTGCTGGTCATCTTATGCCTGGTCTTCCTAACCGGGGCGCGCTTCCTGCTGGCCTACATGGAACGCCTGGCGATCCGCGAAGGGCGGTTGACGGAAAGTAGAAGGTAGTGGTCAGTACTCATACCTGGTTTTCAGTCGTCATACGAATTACGCATCCCGTGTCACGTGATCCATGTCAACCACAAATCTAAAATCGACAATCAACGATCAGCAATCTTTCCTACGCTCTTTTAAGACCGCCGCCTGGCTGGGCTGGCAGATCGAGTCGAACTGGACCGATCCCTTCCTTTTCGCGGTGTATTCCATTGTCAAGCCAATCTCCAGCGCCGCTATCCTGGTAGTCATGTACAGCATCATTACGCGCGGCGACTTCGCTTCGCCGATCTTCCCCTACATCTACCTGGGAAACGCCTTCTATATCTACGTTGGGGCAGTGATGGCTGGCATCTCCTGGGCCGTGATCGACGATCGCGAGCACTACAAAACTCTGAAGTATATGTACGTGGCACCCATCCACATCCCCACCTACCTCTTCGGGCGCGGGGTGGCCAAGTTCGTCGTGGGGAGTATGTCTGTCATCATCACCATCCTATTTGGGGTGCTGCTTTTACACTTGAGGATCGACCTGGCGGCGGTCAATTGGCCCCTGTTCCTGGTTTCCCTGGTCATCGGGGTGGTCATGCTGGCCATGATGGGCCTCATGCTGGCCGGGGTGTGCCTGCTGATCGCCCACCACGTCTGGTTCCTGGGGGAAGGGGTGGCGGGTGCGCTCTACTTGTTCAGCGGGGCGATCTTCCCCCTGGATGTGCTGCCCCCCTTCTTGCGCTGGTTCGGCTATCTGATGCCGATCACGTACTGGCTGGAACTGCTGCGCCGCGCCCTGGTCAGCTCCGTGGCCGAGGCCTTCCCCACCCTGTCCGGCTTGAGCAATGTCCAGCTGCTCGGCATCCTGCTCGGCCTGACGCTAGTATTTGGCGTGTTGTCGGCCTTCATCTTCCGCTGGTGCGAGTACCGGGCGCGCGAGCGCGGGCTGATCGATATGGTGTCGAATTATTAAGTTGTTTGAACGTTTTAACGTGAGAACGTTCAAACGTTTTACCATCCACCGCTAACGAATGAGGAGAGATATGAACCACGCCTGGATCGGAGTCTTAGAATCCACGCCCCTCGGGCCGGTTTGGGTGGCGGTGTCGCTGCGCGGCTTGGTAGCTGTGGAGATCGGGGAAGGAGACGAAAGACGGATGGCGAATGACGAAGGCGCGCTCGAAATGATCGAACCTAGGGCAGAGGCGATCGTCCGGACGGTGCGGCGGCTCGGGTTCAGCCAGGTCATCGTCGACCAGGAGCGCACGGGCGAGGCGCTGCGGCAGATCGCCGAGTATTTGCAGGGGGAACGCCAGGTTTTCGACCTGCCGATCGACTGGTCTGTCCTGACCCACTTACAGGAGCAGGCCTTGCGCGCCACCTACGCCATCCCCTACGGAAAAACGACCACCTA
>MGOK01000078.1:15880-15958 GCA_001795335.1 Chloroflexi bacterium RBG_19FT_COMBO_55_16 | reverse complement strand
TGAAATCACAGAAAGCCACAGATGCACACAGATTCCTGATCAGCGTTTATCTGTGTTCATCTGTGGTTGCATCTTTTT
>MGOK01000078.1:7085-15677 GCA_001795335.1 Chloroflexi bacterium RBG_19FT_COMBO_55_16 | reverse complement strand
ATACGTACCTTGTAATCATCCAGGCGCACATACGCCAATGCGGGGTAAACATCCAATAAAGCTTTGCGCAGCGCAGCATCCAGAGCGCTGACCGGGCCGTTTCCCTCGGCCGCAGTATGGATCACCCGATCGCCAACCTGCACCTTTACCGTCGCCTCGGCCAAAATTCCCCGCCCTTGACGATGCTCGACAACTACCACAAAATCGATCAGCTGGAAGGGAGGCTGGTACCCAGGCTGCAAGCGTTGCAACATCATGCTGATCGAAGCCTCTGCGCTTTCGAAGGTAAACCCCTGGGCTTCCAGCTCTTTGATCTTCGATAGCACTTCACGCGCCTGGTCGCTGGAGACATCCAGGCCAAACTCGCGCGATTTATCCAGCACATTGCCGCGCCCAGAGAGATCTGATACTACTGTCCGGCGTGCATTCCCGACCTTAGCCGGATCGATGTGCTGGTAAGAAGACTCCACCTTCAACACCGCGGCCACATGGATACCGCCTTTGTGTGCAAAAGCGCTGGCGCCCACATAAGGCAGGTGTTTATCGAGCGGCAGGTTGGCAACCTCCGCCACGAAGTTAGACAGCTCGGTGAGCTGGGCCAGGTTTTCTGGTGGAAGACAAACCTTCCCCATTTTTAGCTGTAAGTCAGCGATTACGGTACACAGGTTGGCATTCCCAACGCGCTCGCCGTAACCATTGATCGTTCCTTGTATGTGAATGGCTCCCGCCCTTACGGCAGCCAGCGCATTGGCCACCCCGCAGCCGCCGTCATCATGTGTGTGGATGCCGAGCGGCGTGTTGAATTGCGCAGCAACAGTGTGTACAATCTCCTCAACCTCCCAGGGTAAGGCGCCGCCGTTAGTTTCGCATAACACCAGCACGTCGGCACCCGCGTTGGCCGCCGCGCGCAGCGTTTCCAGGGCATATACTGGATTTGCTTTATAACCATCGAAGAAATGCTCGGCGTCGTAAATTACTTCCCGTCCCTGGGCTTTAAAATATGCAACACTCTTCCCGATCATCACCAGGTTTTCTTCCAGGGTCGTCTCGAGCACCGCGGTTACATGCAAGTCCCAACTCTTGCCCACCAGGGTAACCACGGGGGTTTCGGCTGCCAACAAAGCTTGAATGTTGGCGTCATTTTCCAGTTGGGTGCCTTTCTTGAGTGTGGAGCCAAAAGCCGCGATCTTGGCATGCTGCAGTTTTAAATGGTGTGCTCTTTGAAAAAAGGCGGCATCCTTTGGATTCGAACCTGGCCAACCTCCCTCAATATAATGTACGCCAAATTGATCCAGCCGCTGGGCGATCTTCAATTTGTCATCTACCGAATACGAAATCCCTTCGCGTTGGGAGCCATCTCGCAATGTGGTATCGTACACATAAACATCTACCATGATGAGAGTCCTTTTCACCCAGATAATTGGTGCTGTTGCTCATAAGCGGTAATATGCGCATCTTGCTCTAGCAGATAGCCTAATGAATCGACGCCCTCCAACAAACACAGCTTATTGAATGAGTCGATGGGAAAGTTCACCACTTCCCCATCCGGCAAATGCATTGCTTGCGCGGCCAGATCTAGCGTGACCTGAGCAAGGACATCCCTGCTGGTCAGGCGAAACAACTTGTGGTGTGTCTCAGGCTCTACAATAACCGGCAACAAACCGTTCTTCAGCGCATTATTCCGAAAAATATCTGCAAAGGAAGTGCTGATGACCGCCCGGATCCCCCAACTGATCAGCGCCCAAGGCGCATGCTCACGCGACGAGCCGCAGCCAAAATTGTCCCCAGCCAGTAAGATCTGGCAGCCATGGTAGGAGGATTGGTTAAGCGGGAAAGAAGGGTTGGGCTTGCCATCTGACAGGTAACGCCAGCCTGCGAACAACCCTTCTGCCAGCCCGGCTTTATCGGTAACTTTCAGATAGCGGGCCGGGATGATCTGGTCGGTATCCACATCGTTATTCGGCAATGGGATCAAAGATGATGTCAGCGTCTTGAATGGTTTCATGACCCGGTATTCCAAACCTTTTCAACGATGAGCGCATCGGTTGATCGGGCCTCTGAGACTTTGCGGGGATCAGCGATGCAACCTGAGATGGCTGCAGCGGCGGCAGTCAGCGGGCTGGCCAGAAAAGTGCGCCCGCCGGGTCCTTGGCGTCCTTCAAAATTGCGATTGCTGGTGCTGACCGCGTACTGTCCAGGTTGCAGCGCATCACCATTCATGGCAATGCACATGCTGCAGCCCGAATACCGCCACTCACCACCCGCCTCCTTGAAAATTCGATCTAATCCCTCAGCTTCTGCCTGGCGGCGGACACTCTCGGACCCAGGAACCACGACCAGGTGGACACCCTCGGCCACCCGTCGCCCTGCAAGCAGCGAGGCCGCCTGGCGCAGGTCTGAGATACGAGAGTTCGTGCAGCTTCCCAGGAACACTATATCCACAGGTTGGCCTAAAAGAGGCCGTCCCGGTTGCAGATCCATATAGTGCAAAGCCTTCTCTAAGGCCGCCCGCTTGTTGGCATCCGGCTCATCTTGTGGGTCTGGCACGGGTTGGCTGATCGAAATCCCCATGCCTGGATTGGTGCCATACGTGATCATCGGCTCCAGGCTGCTTACATCCAACGTGATAGTCTTGTCAAAAGTAGCCCCCGGCTCGGTGGGTAATGAGCGCCAGTAGGCCACCGCCCGATCCCAGGCTGCTCCCTGGGGACTGAACTTCCGCCCAGCCAGATACTCAAAAGTGGTTTCATCAGGTGCGACTATACCTGCTCGTGCACCTCCTTCGATCGACATATTGCACAGAGTCATGCGTTCTTCCATGCTGAGGGCGCGAACCGCCGCGCCACCATATTCGAAGACATGCCCGGTGCCTCCGCCAATGCCAATGGTTGCGATCAGCGCCAGGATCATATCCTTGGCTGTTACGCCGCCAGGCAATCGACCCTCGAAATTCACCTGGTAAGTCTGCGGACGATATTGGAGCAGGCATTGTGTAGCCAGCACGTGCTCTACCTCGCTGGTGCCAATGCCAAATGCCAGCGCGCCGAAGGCCCCATGCGTCGCGGTGTGGCTGTCACCACACACGATAGTCATGCCAGGTCTGGTGAGTCCAAGCTCTGGGCCGATCACGTGGACAATGCCTCGCTGCGGGTCCTCCAGATCATAGAGTGTCAGGCCGAAATCTCGGCAATTCTTTTCGAGCTGGCGAAGTTGGCGAGCAGCCATGTCATCCACCAGGGAGAGAGACAGGCCAGCGGTGGGAGTGGAATGGTCCATCGTCGCTACCGTGCGTTCCGGACGGCGGACATTCAATCCTTTTTCGCGCAATCCATTAAATGCCTGCGGTGTGGTCACCTCATGCACAAGGTGAAGATCGATATAGAGAATGGCTGGCGCGTTGGCCTCCTGGCGAACGACGTGGCTATCCCAAACTTTTTCGAAAAGAGTGCGGGGTGTATTCATTAAGCCTTTACTGGTACCTTGACGCCGACTTGAGCCGCTATCTCCGGCTGGCGATAAATACCCCTGGCGAAAAGCAGCTTATTTAACGCCGACAGATAGGCTTTGCCGCTGGCAACGATGATATCGGTATCGGCACCATAACCGCCAAAGGTGCGCGTGTGCGTCTCATTGCTTTGCGGAGAGGTCCTTTGAAGGATCGATCCATTATCGGCCTGCAAACGCACCGTGACTTCTCCCAGGGCATCGATGCCTTCGGTGACTGCGTGAACGTTAAATTCAACCAGGGTATTGGGTACGCCTACGATGGCATCGATAGCCTGGTAGACCGCATGCACCGGTCCGGTACCCACCGAGGCATGGATATGAGTTTTGCCATCTGGACCGCGCAGCCTGACCGTCGCCGTAGGCATGCCCATGGTTCCACAAGCCACTTGCAAGCCGTCCAGGCTGAAAACCTCATTTGACTGGTAGACCTGGTCTTCCACCAGGGCTTCCAGGTCAGCATCGGTGATCACCTTTTTCTTATCTGCCAGTTGTTTATACCGTTCAAAGGCACGGTCGATATCCTCGGGGGTAAGCGAATAACCCAGCTCCTCGAGATGTACTTTCAGGGCATGTCTGCCGGAGTGTTTCCCTAAAACCAGGCGCGAGCGAGTTACCCCCACCATTTCTGGCTGCATAATCTCATAGGTGTTCTGGTTCTTCAGCATGCCATCCTGGTGGATGCCGGCCTCGTGGGCGAAGGCATTGGCCCCAACAATTGCCTTGTTGGGCTGCACTGGAATACCGGTATAGTTCGAGATCATCCGGCTGACCCTGGCGAACTGCGTGGTATCGACCCCGGTTTCCAGGCCAAATACGGCGCGTCGAGTATGTAGCACCATCACCACTTCTTCCAGTGAGGTGTTCCCGGCTCGCTCCCCGATACCATTCACCGTAACCTCAGCCTGGCGTGCTCCAGCGCGAATTCCAGCCAGGGTGTTCGCTGTTGCCAGTCCCAGGTCATTATGGCAATGCACCGAAACGATTACGTTTTCAACACCAAAGGTATGGGCCATGATGCCTGCGATCAACCCGCCGAACTCTTCGGGAGTGGTATATCCTACTGTGTCGGGGATATTCAGGGTGGTTGCCCCCGCTTTAATTGCCTCGCCCAGGACCGTGTACAGGAATTTGGGATCACTTCGACCAGCATCTTCGGGCGAGAACTCAATATCCGGGCACAGGCTGGCGGCATACGCCACCATTTCCCGCACCCGATCGATCACTTCTTCTGGATCCATGCGCAGCTTATAACGCATGTGGATGGGTGAAGTGGCCAGGAAGGTGTGGATGCGTGGGTGAGCGGCGCCCTGCACTGCCTGCCAGGCCGCGTCGATATCGGCCTTGGTAGCCCGCGCCAGTCCGCAGATGATCGGCACCTGGCTGTACATCTCACTGTCGCCGGGCAGGGGATTACCTACCTCCTGGGCGATGCGGCGCACCCCTTCCAGGTCATCTGGCGAGGCGGCGGGAAAGCCAGCCTCGATCACGTCCACGCCCATGCGCGCCAGGGCGCGGGCGATCTCAAGTTTTTCTACCGAAGTCAGGCTGGCCCCAGGAGATTGCTCCCCGTCGCGCAGGCTGGTGTCAAAGATACGCACGTAGTTAGGATTCATGGCTACTCACCTGGTTTGATCGTTACCGGATTGATGAAAGGCATCATCTCCCGTAACTCCGCACCAACCCTTTCAATCAGATGATCTTGGTTTACCCGCCGCTGCGCATTGAACCAGGGGCGTCCCGTTTGGTTTTCCTTGATCCAACCCGCGGCGTAAGTCCCATCCTGGATCTCTTTGAGCATTTGGCCCATGATGTACTTGGTTTCTTCGGTGATGAGCTTGGCGCCTCCGGTATAATCCCCGTGCTCTGCCGTATCCGAGACCGAATAACGCATATAATTCAAGCCTCCGCGGTACATCAGGTCGACGATCAGTTTCATCTCGTGAAGGCACTCGAAATAAGCCACCTCTGGCTGGTAACCGGCTTCAACCAGGGTCTCGAACCCGGCTTTAATCAGCGCAGAGACTCCACCGCACAAGACGGCCTGTTCGCCAAATAAATCAGTCTCGGTCTCCTCAGTAAAAGTGGTCTCCAACACGCCGGCTCGGGTCGCCCCCACCGCATAGGCGTAAGAAAGAGCATTGGTTTTTGCCTGCCCGCTGGCATCCTGCGCAACAGCAAGCAGGGAGGGTACTCCGCCACCTTCAACATATACCTCGCGCATACGATGGCCCGGGGCTTTGGGTGCAATCATGCTGACATCCACTCCCTCAGGCGGCACGATGGTTCCGTAGCGGATATTAAAGCCGTGGCCAAACATCAAAGTCTTACCCGGTTTGAGGTAGGGAGCAATTTTCTCGGCATAAATGGCTGCCTGTGATGTGTCTGGCGCCAGCACCATCACCACGTCTGCCCAATCGGAAACGGCCTCGACCGTATCCACCGGGAAACCATCGCCCTCAGCTTTCGGCCAGGATTTGCTCCCTGGGCGCAACCCGACCTTGACTTGAACGCCACTATCGCGTAAGTTCTGCGCATGGGCGTGCCCTTGCGAGCCATAGCCGATCACGGCTACTTTCTTGCTGCGAATTATGGATGGGTCGGTATCTTTATCGTAATAAATTGTAGCCATTCGAGATCTCTCCTATATGCGATTGTGTCCATTTGCGCCAGGCGTGTGGCGTACGCCAAGCGCATCGCCGCGCATCATAGCTACCTGCCCTGTGCGCACCATTTCTAAGATACCGATTGGCTTGAGCAGCTCCAACAAGCTCTCAATTTTGTCCTCGGTACCTGTGCTTTCTACGATCACCGAGTCTGGAGCCACATCGATGATCCTTGCGCGGAAGATGGCTGCCAGGTTGGCAATTTCAGCTCGTTGGTCGGGACTCGCCTTTACCTTGATCAAGGCCAGGTCACGCGACACAACAGGCTGGTTGGTAACATCCTGTACATCGATGACGTTGACCAACTTATATAAATTGGCCTCGACCTTGCGCGCATCTAACGCCTCGCTGTCCATCACAATGGTCATGCGTGACACCGCCGGATTCTCCGTGCGACCGGCATTCAAAGATTCGATGTTGAAGTTGCGGCGACGAAATAGCGATGCCACCCGGTTCAATACCCCCGGCTTGTTTTCCACGAGGACAATCATCGTATGTTGCATAGCATCCTCCTGTTGCTTAACCAATTTCCTGAGCCTGGCGGAGTGGCCGGCGGATCATAGCATCCAGGTCAGCGCCGGCCGGCACCATTGGATATACAGCCTCTTCTTTTTCTACCTTGAACTCCACCAATACCGGTCCAGCCGTTTGCTGGGCAAAATCGATTGCATTTTGAACTTCTTCTGGGGTGGTGACACGCTGGGCAGGGATACCATGCGCCTCGGCAATCTTGATGAAGTCGGGGTTATGCAACTCCACTGCGGAATAGCGCCGCTCGAAGAAAAATTCTTGCCATTGGCGAACCATGCCCAGGAAGTTGTTATTCATAATGGCGATCTTGACATTGGCCCCTTCTTGCACCGCGGTAGAAAGCTCTGCCTGCGTCATTTGGAAGCCTCCGTCCCCGACAATTGCCCAGATCTGCTCATCTGGTGACGCAAACCAGGCCCCGATCGCGGAGGGCAGCCCAAAACCCATCGTGCCAGAGCCACCCGAGGAAATCAGTTGCCGGGGTTTGTCAACCGGGTAATACTGTGCGGTCCACATTTGGTGCTGGCCGACATCGGTTGTGATGGTGGCTTTGCCACCCGTAGCCTGCCAGATTTTACGCACCACGTGTGGTACGTAAAGCTTGCCATCATCAGTCCAGGATTGGATATCGCGTGTCTCACTTTCTCGGCGCCATTCTTCAATTTCTACCTGCCAGGCTTCATGATCTTGCTCATCCACCAGGGCGATCATGTCAGCCAATACCGTTTTTAAATCGCCGACCAGCGGCACATCCACGATGACATTCTTGTGAATTTCAGAGGGGTCGATCTCGACATGAATCTTGCGCGCCCGCGGGGCATAGGTGCGCAAATTGCCGGTGACGCGGTCGTCAAAGCGCATACCAAAGGCCAGCAACAGGTCAGAATTTTGGATGGCCAGATTGCAGTAAGATTCTCCATGCATCCCCATCATGCCCAGGCTAAGCGGGTGCTGGGCAGGAAAGCTGCCCAATCCTAACAAGGTGCTGGCAACCGGCGTGTGGGTTTTTATAGCGAACAGGCCCAGCTCCTCAACCGCGCCACTGATCGTAACGCCATGCCCCGTCAGGATCACGGGTCGCTCGGCCTGTGAGATCAGCTCTACAGCGCGCAGCAGATCGGCCTGTGGGGCGTGAGCAGGTGGGCGGTAGCCTGGCAAAGAAATATGCTCGGGGTATTCAAATTCCGCCTTTTCTATTTGCGCATTCTTACAGATATCGATCAATACCGGCCCCGGGCGTCCGCTGCGGGCGATATAAAAAGCCTCGCGCACTACCTCTGCAATTTCATCGGCGCGGGTGATCAGGTAATTATGTTTGGTGATGGGCAGGGTGATGCCGGTGACATCAGTTTCCTGGAAGGCATCGCCGCCGATAAGATGGGCATGTACCTGGCCCGTGATACACACGATCGGCGAGGAGTCCATCATCGCAGTAGCAATGCCGGTCACCAGGTTGGTCGCGCCTGGGCCAGAGGTAGCCATGGCAACCCCAACTTTACCCGAGGCACGCGCATAGCCATCTGCCATATGTGTAGCCCCTTGCTCGTGCCGGACCAATACATGGTGCACCGGGTAAGCCAGCATAGCGTCGTAAATCGGCATATTGGCTCCCCCAGGGTAGCCGAAAACCACCTCGACCCCCTCTCGGACCATACATTCCCACATTATTTCAGCGCCTGATTTTTTCATGACAAATCTCCTTAGAATAACCGGTTAACCAATTTCCTTTATACCGACGGATCATTAGATTTGCTTACAATAAGATCGCACCTTGGCTGGCGCTGGTCACCATGCGGGCATAACGCCGTAGCCACGGACTTTTTGACTGGCTTTCAAAAGCTGGTAGGGCTGCCAGCCTTTCCTGGATTTCTGTGTTGCTCAAGCTGACATG
>MGOK01000078.1:3290-7070 GCA_001795335.1 Chloroflexi bacterium RBG_19FT_COMBO_55_16 | reverse complement strand
CAGGTCGATCTCGATCCGATCGCCATCTTGCAAGGCGGCGATCGGTCCCCTGGCGGCAGCTTCGGGGCTGACATGCCCGATGCACAGCCCACGCGTACCCCCTGAAAAACGACCATCCGTGATCAGCGCCACCTGTTCGCCCAGGCCAAGGCCCATGATGGCCGACGTAGGTGAAAGCATCTCTTGCATCCCCGGTCCGCCGCGCGGTCCTTCATAGCGGATAACTATCACATCGCCCGGCTGTACCTGCCGGCTGAGAATCCCTGCCATGCCTGCTTCCATGCTCTCATAGATGCGCGCCGGACCTGCATGCTGGCGGATATGAGAAGCTACACCGCCAGTCTTGATAATGGCGCCCTCTGGAGCCAGGTTACCGAACAGCGCCGCCAGTCCACCAACCGGGCTATGGGGTTGCTCGATCGGCCGGATGACCTCGAAATCTTGTATTGTCATCCCGCCAATCGATTCTCGTAGGGATACCCCAGCAACGGTGGGACGATCCAGGTGCAAGGTATTGCCTGACCGGGCTATCTCATTAAGAATTGCCGGAATACCTCCAGCACGATGCAGATCTTCCATGTGCCAGGGGCCTGAAGGGCTGACCTTGCTGAGATAAGGCACGCGATTGGCTACGTCATTAATCCGTTCCAGGGGATATTTAACCCCAGCCTCATGGGCAAAGGCCAGCGTATGCAACACGGTATTGGTGCTGCCTCCCATCGCCATATCCAGGGCAAAGGCATCGTCAATCACGTCGGCATTCACCAGCTTGCGCGGCGTCAAATCTTGCTCAATCAGCGCCAGGATTTGCGCTGCCGCGCGTCTGGCCAGGCTTTCTCGCTCGGCGCTGAGTGCCAAGGCAGTGCCGTTATATGGCAATGCCAATCCCAGGACCTCGAGCAGGCAGTTCATCGAATTCGCGGTAAATAGCCCCGAGCATGACCCGCAGGTGGGGCAAGCAAAATCCTCCAGCACCTTCAAGCGCGCAGCATCGATCTTCCCCGCTTTGTATGCTCCGACGCCTTCGAACACCGAGATCAAATCAATCGTCTCGCCGGCTGGCGTCTTGCCGGCTGCCATTGGCCCACCGGAGATGAAAATCGTGGGGATATCCACGCGCAAGGCAGCCATGATCATGCCGGGTACGATCTTGTCACAATTGGGAATACAGACCATACCGTCGAACTGGTGAGCCATGATCATCGTTTCCACGCTGTCAGCGATCAGCTCCCGAGAGGGCAGGCTGAATTTCATCCCCGCATGACCCATCGCAATCCCATCATCCACAGCGATGGTATTGAATTCAAACGGTACGCCCCCCGCGGAGCGCACTGCTTCCTTGATCAGTTTGCCAAAATCTTGCAGGTGCACATGACCGGGGACGATATCCACATAGGAATTGACAATCGCGATGAAAGGTTTTGATAAATCCGCGTCCGTTACGCCAGTGGCCTTCAGGAGAGCACGGTGTGGAGCCCTTTCAAACCCCTTTTTTATCTGGTCTGAGCGCATGCAATGATCTCCATTTATTAAAAAAACGGGGCTGCCTTTTGGCAGCCTCGTCAACTTTTGCAAGTCTTTCGCTTGATCCTAGTATTTCACCAGGTGTTTCGCTGCCTGAAAGAGTAAAGGGCTCTTAATCCCAAGGATAAGAACCAGTACAGAAACCAGAATAATGATCGATAGGAACGAATTCATGTCCGAAATCCGCTTATTTATTTCACGCTTAATTTGATCTAGTGTACAAAAAATTTCCCCTTCTGTCATCGGCAATTTCTACAATAAAAAGGGTCTTTTTTTGTACATTTTGCCAAAAAAGCATGATTTTTACCTGAGTTTTCCCCAAGAACTGGTCGACCGACTTACGTATATTTCCCAATCATGTGATAGATGCGCAGAGCCAGTTGTATCGCCAGGCGATTTTCAGGCATCTCAAGATCCAGGTCGGTGAGGGAGGCAATTCGCTCCAGTCTATAAAGTAACGTGTTGCGGTGGATAAACAGCGCCTCGGCTGCCTGTGAGAGATTGCCGTTGTGTTCAAAAAAGGCTTCCAGCGTATGGATCAGCTCACCAGCTCCCTCATGGGTGAGCAACTTACCCAGGGTTTCTTGTTGAAAAGCAATCAAATCGGGGCTGTGCTCCAATTGAAACAACAACCGGTAAACGGATAAATCGGCGTAATAGAGCGGTTTTTCTTCCCTCAGGCGGCGCGCCATTTCCAGGGCCTGGCCTGCTTGCCGAAGAGAAATGCGCCATTTCTCTAATGAAGACACTGGAAAACCGATTCCACATCGCGCCTGAGTATTGGGATATTCCTGGGCGGCTTGATGCAGCACTGCCTGGCCTAATATCAGGGCTGGTTCAGGTCGTTTTTTATCGGGTGAAACCTGGCAAAAACAGATCACTTCGTTGCTTAACGAACTGACAATGACCTGCAGTCCGAGCTGAGCGATCTCGCCATTGATGATCGTTTCCAAACGCCGCCGAGAGGGAGGGGCGAGTCCCTCCCAGGCAAAACGCAAGGCAACATGCGCTTGCTCGAGATCCAGGCCCATCGTTTGCACCCACAATCGCGCATCGCGGGGGGACAAATTGTCCTGGAGCAGTGCGGTTAGCAGGTCTCCCTTCAGGCGTTTTTCTGCCTCGCGGATCGCTTTGTTACGCGCCATCTCCATCGCGCAAACCGAACTGCCTTGCTCGATAACCAGATAGTCTAGATCATCTAATTCGCCCTGTAAATCTACCATAGACAGGTACCCCCGCGCTATTTCTCCCACGATCAGGGGCGCGATCAGGCGTTCTAAACCACCAGGAATGATCTGGGTCACGACTTTTGCCTGGTTCACAGCAAGTTTACGGTCGACTAAACCATCTGGCAGGCTGCTCAAATCGGCTAACTGTTCGAGTACATCCGTCCAAATGGTCGATAAAGTAGATGATGGGTGCTGGGCCAGGATGCGGCCGCGCTTATCCTGAATCAGGGTTCCACACCCGGAAATCTCCGCCATCGCCTTTGTCAAACCCTCCAGCCCTCTCCCTTCAGCCTCCAATTCCGATAACTGGGTTCGGATCCGCACGCCGCGCTCCATCAGCGCGATGCGCTGGTTAATCAAGATAGTCAACATCGTGCGTTGTAGGCTGCGCAGGTCGGGTACCGGTTCGTCCACGGCTGCAATAACGAGGTCACCCGGATCGATGTTCTCCGCTAGGGGAGCTGCACCGAGCAACAGCAAAGCGGTCAGCTTTTTTTCCTGGGCTTGCAGGATTACCTGGCTGTTCAATTCAGACGCATTGATGAGTAGCAAGTCCCCTGGCTGGGCTTCGGGCAGTCCGAGTGATACCCAATGAATGGCTTGTTGGCTGTTCGCTTCCCCACATATCCAGGTGACAGGAGCAGAAAATGTCAATCGAAACAGCTCTTTAAGGTCTGAAGTTTTTGAAGCCATAAGATTAATCGGTCATTATACTGCAATCGCTCTGACCCATCTTACGAATGATACCCTTAGGGTCTGTTTTACCCGATCGGTATCCAGAGTGTGAACTGGCTTCCCTGGCCAGGAGCGCTTTCCACCTGGATGCGCCCTCCGTGGGCGACAGCCAGGTCGCGGGCGATACTCAGCCCCAGGCCCATGCCTTGCTTGATGCGCCTTCCCTGGTCGCCGCGGTAGAAGGGTGTAAAAATGACCCCCTGCTCTTCAACTGGAATGCCTGCTCCTGTGTCGCTCACTTTGATCCACACCTCCTGGCCCTGGACTCCCGCGGTGACAAGGACAGATTTCC
>MGOK01000078.1:0-3249 GCA_001795335.1 Chloroflexi bacterium RBG_19FT_COMBO_55_16 | reverse complement strand
CACCGGGTCGGCAAGGATGGTGGGCAAATTTCCGGGAATTTGCTCCTCCCAGGCCAGCTGTTTTTCCTGGGCGGCCTGCTGCCAGGGGAGCAATACTTGTTGAAGCCACTCGCTGAGCGAGATGGCTTCTCGATCCAGTTCCAACGTCCCTACCACCTGGTCGTGGAGATGAGCCAGGTCGTCCAGGATGTGCTGCATGCGGGCGGCTTCTCCGTCCATCCCACCCGCCAGATCTGACAGCAGGTGCGGGTCCTGAGCGGCGCCCTTGGCCAGAGCCTGGATGGCGGAGCGCAGCGCCCCCAGTGGGCGCCCCAACTCGTGCACCAGATTCGCCAGCAACCGGCTGCGGGCTTGTTCCAGGCTGTTCAGTCTCTCGACCAGCACGTTTACAGCCCGCGTCAAGTCGCGGATCTCGTCCGGGCCCTGTTCGGTGAGCAGCTCGCTTTGTTCGCTTCTTGCCAGGCTTTGGATGGCGCCTGTCACGTGCTGCAGGGGTTTCCCGATATTGATCGCCAGCAGAGAACCCAGGATCCCCCCCAGGAACAATCCCAGGATCAGCACCCCGGCAATCAGGATACGCAGCTCCGCGAACAGATCGTAGACTGCCGCGCTGCGGTAACTCAGCCGCACGATACCGATCACCTGCTGGTCGCCAGCCAGCACTGGGGTAAGCACATCGATCAGGGCGTTCCCCAGCCGGAAGATGGAATAGTTGGTAAGGACCGCCTCCTGCCCGGCGCGTGCCAGTTCGAGCCCATTGATCTCCAGGAATTGCCCCAGGCTCCCGGAGTCGGCAGGATCGCTCGAATAAAGCAATTGCCCCGTTGCGCTCAAGAACATCACCCGGATCGCTGGATCGACCCGCACCCGGCTCATCATGACCTGAAACAAAAGTGGGTTCGCCCAGACTCCGCTTTCGCCGCGGCTGACTTCAGCCAGCAAACGCGAGTCGTTGCTCAGGTTTTCGGCCAGCCTGGGCAGCAGGAAACGGGTCTCGAGGGCGTAGAACAAGGCAATGCCGGTCAACGTAACGATTGTCAGGACGGGCAAGATGTGGGTGAAGATCAGGCGGTTGCGAAGCGAGCGCAACATCAGTCCCCCTGCGGTTCAAGTTTGTAGCCCACCCCGCGCACGGTCAGGATGCGTTTCGGATGCTGCGGGTCGATTTCGATCTTTTCCCGCAGCCAGCGGATGTGCACGTAGACCACCTGGGGTTGGCCGGTGAATTCCGCCCCCCACACGCGTGCCAGCAGGTCTTCGACGGGGATGACGTGCTTGGGTTCCAATGCCAGGGCGTGCAATAGATCGAACTCGCGCCGGGTTAGCTCGATCGGGCGACCTTGGACCGTGACCAAATGGGCAAGTGGGTCCACTACCAGGTCACCCACCACGCGCGGGGAATCCATCTCGGGGAGGGGAGGCGGGCTTATGGATCGGCGCAGCACTGCTTTAATATGCGCCAGCAGAATGTCCACATCGAATGGTTTGGTGACATAATCGTCGGCGCCGAGTTCCAACCCCACCACTTCGTCCAGCTCGCGCCGGCGGGCGGTGAGGAAGATCACCGGCACCGCAAACTCGTTTTTGAATTGGCGCAATGCGTCCAGCCCATCCATGCCGGGCAGCCCGATGTCCAGCAGCACCAGGTCTGCGGGGGTCCGGCGTGCCAGGGCCAGGGCGTCTTCTGCAGTGGCGGCAGTGTCCACCCGGTAGCCGGCCTGTTCCAGGTTGAAGGCCAGGCTGCGGCGCAGCAGCGCGTCGTCATCGACGACTAGAATGTGCTTGGCCATTTTGAAAAAGTATTCGCGATATTTGCCGTTGGAATACTATTCCCCCTCGTCTCCTTCTATCGTGCCCGGCTGCTCTACGTCGATCACCTCCCCGTGCGTGTTGATCTTGACGCGGAAGCCCGCCATGCCGATGAAGGCGCGCGCCTCTTCGGGGATGCCGCTCTCGAACAGGGCCGCGAACTGGTCGTCGAGATGCTTGAGCTGGCTCTCGATCATCGCCCTCGAAAAGATATCGTCCTGCCCGAGCATCTTGGCCGCATGTTCGCTCAGCAATCCCTCATTGCCCTGGATCATTTCCTGCATTAAATCAAGTACCTGCCGGTCGACTTGTTCGGAGGGGATATGGCGCTTGAAGCCGGCGTCGTCCACCACATAGCAGGGTTCGTCGCCCACCTGCGTGACCGCCGCCGGTTGACCATTTTCGTCAAACACCAATCCTTCGAACAAAGCTTTTCGCGCCATGATCCTCCTGCTCCCTTATTACACATTACGCATTACGAGTTACATATTTCGAAAATCATAGTTCGCAACTCGCAATTCGTAACTCGCAACCTGCATCTAGCAACTCCTAAATCATTCTATCACGTCCACCCGCGTGCCATAATTCTCGTAGACATCCTGCTGGTCAGGAGGCACGACCGGCTGCGTCCAGCGGTAGAGCCACTTGGCGGCTGTAGGAGTCAGGTTGATGCAGCCGTGGCTGCGCGGGCGGCCGAAGTCGTTGTGCCAGTACGTGCCGTGGAAGGAGACGCCCTTCTCGGTGATATAGGCGATCCATGGCACGCCCGGCAGGTCATAGCCATTGGAGGCCAGGTCGCCGGCCGCCATGTGGCGCGAGGGGCGCTTATGGAAGGTCATGTGCCGCCCGACCGGGGTCAGGAAGCGCCCGTTGCTGAACTCCGCGCCGGTGGCGGTGCGCGTCATGAAGACCGGCTGGTTCCATTCGTAAGCGATCACCGCCTGCTCAGCCAGGCGCACCTCCAGGCGTTTGGCGTCCGGAGGCAGGCCGGGGGAGAGGGGAGCCAGTTCCTCTGGCGGCACCAGGCGCAGGTGCTGGGCTGGCGCGTAGAAGACGAGATCCCATTTATCATCCTCGACTCGATACCAGGGCTCGCCTTGCCTGTCCTGCACCAGCTTCGAGACCCAGTAAGTGGTCTGGTAATAAAAGCGGTAAGCAAAGCTGTAGTTCTTGCCTGGCCCCCAATGGGCATCGGTGAAAGGCACGCTGACTTCAGCCAGGGTGCCGCCAGGCGGGATGTTTTCGCTGGGCTGGTTGAGATGGGTCTGGACGGGTTGGATACCACCCGAGTGCGCATAGCCTTCCTCGCCAATGCGGTACCAGACGCGGTTATACGCTGGTTGCTCGTCCCCGATCGTCGCCTCGCTGATCGGCAAGACCATGTCCCGCCAGTATACCTTGACCTGCTTGCTCTCCAAGGAGGGCCGGTCGTACACAACG
>MGOK01000077.1:5417-5574 GCA_001795335.1 Chloroflexi bacterium RBG_19FT_COMBO_55_16 | reverse complement strand
CAGGAACAGCAACATCGTTGATTGACAGGGTAGGAGGATCGTCATCGTCGGTGATGGTGCCCAGGCCCTGGGAATCCAGTATGGTGGCATTGATAGGGTTGCTCAGATTGACAAAGTAGGTCTCGTTTACTTCGTCGAGGAGGTCGCCAACGACTGG
>MGOK01000077.1:2937-5232 GCA_001795335.1 Chloroflexi bacterium RBG_19FT_COMBO_55_16 | reverse complement strand
GGGCAACGTCGTTGATGGACAGGGTGGGCGGGAGGTCATCGTCGGTGATGGTGCCCACACCCTGGTTATCTGATATGGTAGCGTTGATAGGGTTGCTCAGATTGACGAAGTAAGTTTCGTCGATCTCGTCGAGGGTGTCGCCGACGACCGGCACCGAGATGGGCTGGCTGGTTTCACCGGGATTGAAAGTTAGCGTGCCGGAAGTGAGAGTGTAATCCGCGGGTTGGGTGGCAGTACTATTGGCGGTGGTGTAATCGACAGTTACGGTGTCAACCAAATCAGCGGGTGTGAGGGTGACGGTAAATACGGCATTGGTTGTTCCGGAATTTCCTTCCACCAATGTGACGTCATTGATCGTCAATTCTGAACCTGTGGCGTTGGCCGGGTGGGCGATCGTTAGGGCGATCGCTAAAATAGTAAGAATGATCAAGCGCGGGATAAGCGCAAATTTCGTGTTCATGGCTGCTTTCCTTAGGTCCAACAGGAGGACTTCCTACCCATTGATTTTAACCCCATGCAGGAGGAGCGTCTAGATTAAGATTGCGGGTTGTAACGTTAAGTAATTTGTCGAAGTAATTTTAGAGGAACCATTGCTCTAGGCGGCGTCCTCGCCGCCGGAGACGGCGGCTTGAGCAGTTTAGTATAAAAATACTTTCGCACATCTATTTAGCAGACAGATCGACTTAAAGATGAAATCGCTTTCGGATGTCCTTAAAAAGCTGCCCCACAACCAGCGCGGCGAAAACACCGGGTGTAAGAACACCGGGAGTAAGCACGCTGAGAGTAAGCATACCGGGAGTTGAAACCTCTTGATCCAGCGTCGTGGGGACATCGGTTGGAGCGGGAGTAGGCGGCGGCGGCTCTGTGGGTTGTTCAGTGGGTGGTTCAGTGGGCGGTGTAGTTGGCGCTGGTTTGTCGGTAGCTGTCGGTTCGGAAGGTGGTTTAGTTGGCTGGTCTTCATCCGGAGGCACGGCCGTAACCGTTGTTGGTTGGAATGTGAACAGGGGTCTCTGGGTGGGGGTTTTGGTTACGGTAGGCGTCGGCGAGGGGATTGGGGTGGGTGTGATGGGCTCATCTTGGCAATGCCCCGGGCCAGCCACTCCGTTATTGTAATCCATAAGAGCCTGAATCAAGGTCTGGGCTTGCTGGCGATCGCTATCGGTTAAATCGTCTCCAGAGGCGTGCAGGCTGAGCCAACCCTTGGCTTCAACCAGGGTCGCCTCGATGGCGGAAGAGTCCGCTCCATTCAGGGTGTTAAACAAGGCGGTGAAGAATTCCTGGAGAAGGGCAGTAGCCTCATCTTGAGCCTTGATTTTGAGCATGGCGATCGCCTCTGCCTTGGTGTAAGACAGGTCACCGATGGTGATGTTCTCGATCGAAAAGGCCTCCGGATGGCTCCTCCAGTAATATGTCCAGTAATACATCGTGTAGGTGCAGTTATCGGGGGAGGGTGGGACTTGAAGTGTCTCTGCCCCGATCACCGGTGGGGAAGTTGCCAGTCCGAATTGAGTCAAGGCGACCACCGCCGTGGCAGTCAAGGTCGGAGTGTGAACTTTCAATGGCGGTTGGCTGTTGCCGCGCGCGTTATTGGCAGAGATCAGGCTCGACGCAAGCAAGCTGATCACCAGGATGGCGAGCACCAGGATAAGAGATGGCAGCCATAACCGCCTGATTTTATTGCCTGTGAGGCCCATGTCGATATTTGACCCTGCCTAAACGCCAAAAGTGGAGGTTTAGCTTTGTCCCCTCCAGGAAGAACTTGAACCGTGTCTCCTATTATACATCAAAATTCCGCTTAAACTTTGCGCATCTGTAAGTTGTAAACCTGGAAAACTTGCGTTAAGTAGGATATATTTACTATTGTAACTGGGCTGTGATTAACCTATAATCTGCCTGCAGCAAAGAAAGGGCAAACCTATCGAAAGATAGGGGCGCAAAGTTACGGGTCTAAACAGTCGATAGACTGCATGATCGCCTAACTGCCTAAGCTAAAAGCAGGCTTCTTAGACAGTTAGGCTGGAGGGGTAAATTCTCACCCCAGGACCTTTACCATACCGAAAGTCGGATGGACCTATGAAGGAGTGAGCCATGACTGTCGTGATTATCGTTATCGTTGCTACCTGGGTGGTATTTTCAGCGTTCCTAGTAACCGCGGCGTGCATGAATTCATCCCGCATCAGCCGGATGGAGGAGCCTGCCAGGCAACGTTCAGCGCTGGCCAGGTCGAGGCTAGCAAGGCCAGCGACCCAAATTAATCAAAAGACTGCTCCAATCCGGGGCTGAAGTCTAGCAGCC
>MGOK01000077.1:0-2923 GCA_001795335.1 Chloroflexi bacterium RBG_19FT_COMBO_55_16 | reverse complement strand
GGATATCCTTTACGATTCGAGTCAGCTGAGATCGCGCCCAGCATGCCGCGTACCCCGCTTTAGGCGGGGTTTTTTCTTTAAATCCGCCGACGAGCTAAAAGGGGAGATCGCCGGTGAAGGGCATTATTTTTTAAGATTCTTGAAATCCTGCCAGCTGGCAGACTTCCTGGTCGGCCAGCGCATTCCCACCCCTTCTGGTTTTGAGAAGTATAATAGGCGGGACATCAACCAGATGACGGCCCAACCTGAGAAAACGGGCCGTGGCAGGTCAGCCATCGCTCAATAGAGGAGGACACTCATGAAGGTATTGGTTACCGGAGGGGCCGGTTTCATTGGCTCGCACGTCGTGGATGCTTTGATCTCCGCCGGGTATGAAGTTGTCGTCGTGGATGACCTTTCCACCGGAAATCTAGCAAACTTGAATCCTGCGGCCACATTCTATCAGGTGGATATCCGTAGCCCGCAATTGGCCGAGGTGTTCGAAAAAGAACGACCGGATTATGTCGATCATCATGCGGCGCAGATGGATGTCCGCCGATCAATCGCTGATCCGCTCTTCGATGCCGAGGTCAATGTAATCGGTTCGATCAACCTGATCGAGTGCTGCCGGCGCTATGGCGTCAAGCGCCTGATCTATATTTCCACTGGCGGCGCGGTGTACGGTGAACCTGAATATCTGCCCTGCGATGAAGCACACCCGGTTAATCCGATCTGCCCGTATGGCGCCAGCAAGCATACGGTTGAACATTATCTTTACATGTACCAGCAGAACTACGGGCTTGATTACATTGTATTGCGTTATCCGAATGTGTACGGGCCGCGCCAGGACCCGCATGGAGAGGCCGGGGTGGTTGCCATCTTTACCGGCCAGATGTTGGCTGGGGGGCAGGTAGTGATTAACGGAGATGGGGAGCAACAGCGGGACTTTGTCTATGTCGAAGATTGCGCGCAGGCAAACCTGATGGCCATGACCAGCCAGAACGCAAACCAGATCTACAATCTCGGTTATGGCCGGGGGACAACGGTCAATGAAATCTTCACCACTTTGAAGAATATCACCGGTTATCAACTGGCTGCGACCCACGGGCCAGCCAAGGTGGGCGAAACGCGCCAGATTTACCTGGATGCGACCAAAGCGCAAAAGGAATTAGGCTGGAAGCCAACAGTAGACCTGGAAGAAGGGCTGCAGCGAACGGCGGATTATTTCAAGCGCAGAGAACTGGCAGTGTAACAAATGAGCGTTCGTCACTCCAACTAACGGGAGCTGCCTGGCTCAGCGCCCTGCGAGAATATTTATTATTTAATTCAACTTCCCGAAAGTTTGTAACTTTCGGGAAGTTGGTTTAAGTCCCGTCTTGCGGGATTGTTTTATTTCTTCTTAGAGGTGGACCTATGTGGGATTCAGTTGATGAACGTTTCAATCCCGTCTTGCGGGATTGTTGTTTTTCTACTATTTCATGACAAATGCCTCTATTTTGCATACACGCAATTTCTAAGTGGGTGGTTAGGCTGTGGCTCCCACCTTTGTTTATTTTACACACCTATGCGATGCAACATCGAGACGGGTAAAACGGTTTATATGTCCCAGTCACGATTGCATCAGTTACTAAACTAAACTACTAATAGTCACACTGTCCGCCACTCCAAGGAGTGTATCTGAAAGTATTCGAATCTGGAGATTCCGGGTAACTGCCTGATGCATACAATTCTTCCTTATAACAATATTCTGCCTGTCCATTATTGGATAATTTGAACGTTGAATTTGGAAACCAATAGTTTGCATATGTATTCAAAGTTCTATCGAATACAGTTCGAGTTGCAGTATATCCATCTCCTGTATTCAAATCCACCGCCCAGCTGGTATAGGCAGTTACTTTTACCTTGCTGAGTGCCAAATCCCAAACGAATGTGCCATTTTGGACAAGTTTGATGACTTTGGCTCCACCTCTCCAGATAAAATGGACAGCAGTAATACTACCTCGCATGGTTGCTCCAGTTGTTGCAATCCCACCCATTTCATGTGGGAATAAGTTTTTGCACCTTTCGATGCCTTTGTCCTCCGCTAAACAAGCAAAGAAATCCCCATTTGGCACAGTATCTTGGGCACGGGCTGAATTGACACTCAATAGCCCTATAAGGACAAACATGGACATAAAGATTCTAAATAGTTTTTGTGTGTTCATGATATTGTCTCCTATCTTTACTAAACTTGGAATTGAGGATTGGCTTGAGTGAGGATTTGTTGGAGAATATAAGCGTAGGCTGCATGGACCTTATCACCACCACGAAATTCGAAAGAGAATTTGCCAGCAGCAGTAATCAAAATGATTTCGCTGGTCTGGAAAATCAAACCTTCATCTGCACTAGCCACGCCGATGATCTGGTTGTATGGGATAGAAACCATGGATTTATTTTTGATGACAAATCCACCTTGGTCATAGAAGATTAGACGCCCGTTGGTGATGCCAACGAATCCAGTGCCTCTGCCCGTTTCAATCCCGTCTTGCGGGATTGTTGTTTTTCTACCGGCTGTTTTCACCAGCGGGATCATGTCGGTTGCCGGTTATGCGTTTCAATCCCGTCTTGCGGGATTGTTGTTTTTCTACGATTTAAGGATCTGTCTTTTCCGGTTATTGACTTTTATCGACGGACCAACAGGCTAATTACGTGTTCGACAAGGAGATTCGTGACTCAGGTGTTCTAAGTCGCCGATGTTTTATCCAAGACTATAATGGTCATGACAATCAACTTTTGTACCAATATCTCCAATCCCCAAAATTGACTTGATTGTGGGCCAAGACGAAAACCGCCGTATTCATTTTATATTAATTTGGTGAAAAGCGCAATCCTACCCCGATGTGGCCCCGATGGGTTAGATTCCATTTTGCGAGTTTATAGCGGCTCGCCTGGAGTCAAGAAAATA
>MGOK01000076.1:19946-23074 GCA_001795335.1 Chloroflexi bacterium RBG_19FT_COMBO_55_16 | reverse complement strand
CGGTCATGTTCGGAGCCGGGCAATTGCCCAAGTTTGTCGACAACCTGTACCGCGATCATGAAGAAGACTTATGGATGGTGCCGACCGCTGAGGTACCCCTGACCGGCTTGCTCATGGGCGAAATCCTTGAAGAGGCTGATCTACCTTTGCATTACGCTGCCTACACGCCCTGTTTCCGCCGCGAAAAAATGAGCGCCGGGCGCGACGTGCGCGGCATCAAGCGCGGCCACCAGTTCGACAAGGTGGAGATGTATAAGTTCTGCAAGCCGGAGGATTCGCCGGTTGAGTTCGAGAAGATGGTGGCGGATGCTGAGCAGGTGTGTGCCGAGTTGGACCTGACCTATCGCATCAACCAGTTGTGCACCGGCGACCTTGGGTTCACCGCCCAGATCACCTATGATATCGAGGTCTGGGCTCCTGGTTGCGGGGAGTGGTTGGAGGTTTCGTCGGTTTCGAACGTGGGCGATTTCCAGGCCCGGAGGGCGAATGTCAAGTACCGCCCGGCGGATGGCGGACGGCCGCGCTTTGTGCACACCCTGAACGGCTCAGGGTTGGGAATGCCGCGCACCCTGATCGCCGTCCTAGAAAATTACCAGCAAGCGGATGGCTCGGTAGTCGTGCCGGAGGTACTTCACCCGTGGATGGGCAGCATCGACGTGATCCGAAGCGAGACATAGCATGTCCACTTTGTTGAGCATCTTATCCTTCTGGATCCCCCTGGTTTTTATGCTGGTAGGTCTGGTCGGATTGATCATCCCGGTCTTCCCTGGGCTAGTGGTGATCTGGCTGGCGGCGCTGGTTTTTGGGCTAGTGACCGGCTTCAATACCCTGGGGACTGTGCTCTTTGTCCTGATCACCCTGTTGATGCTGGTCGGGGCGGTGATCGATAACATCCTTATGGCAGCCCTGGCGCGGCAGGGGGGCGCCTCCTGGGTGTCGATCATCCTGGGAATGGTGGCAGGCCTTGTCGGCACGATTTTGGTCCCCCCGATCGGCGGCTTGATCGCTGCCCCGGTGGTGATCCTGCTCCTCGAGTATTGGCGCCGGCGGGATTGGGGTAAATCTTGGCAGGCGACGCGCGGCCTGGTGTTGGGCTGGGGCCTGTCGTTTCTGGTTCGTTTTGGGATCGGGTTATTGATGGTCGCGCTGTGGTTGGTGTGGGCGTTTTCCACTATCCAGGCATGAAAAATGTCATCCCAACGCCCATCCGCTCCAGGCCTTCTCCCGCCCAGTATTCCATCAGGGCCGAATCTTCGTCCAGGGCGTCGAACAGCGCTGGGATAGCGCGTGGATCGCCGATCCCGGCCAGGGCGCGCACAGCTTCCAGGCGCGCCGCTTGGTGGCCATGGCGCATGATTTCCAACAGGGCGGGCACCGCCGCTTCGCCGGTGGTGATCAAGGCGTCGGCGGCCAGGTGCGCCAGAAAACGGTCGGCATCGCCCAGAGCCTGGACCAGGTCTGGGATGGCCTGGAGAAAAGGCTGCTGGCGCAGGGCCAGCGCCGCACATTGACGAACCAGAGCATCTGGATCTTGTAAGGACCTCACCAAAAGGGACACGACTTGCGGGTCGTCGACCTCTGCCAGAGCGCGTGTCGCCCACCAGCGAAGTTCAGGGTCAGGGCGAAGGAGCAACTCGTGCAAGGCTGGCAGGATTTCGGAGCCAAAGCAGGCCAGAGCTCGCGCCGCAGCCTCGGCTCTTTCATCCACACCGCCGGTCAACTCCTCCAGCAGGGAGGCGGCGCTTGTTTGGCTCATTGGTATCTTAAGGAACTAATCTGGGGGTGGAACCGGCAGGTTTTCTTTCGGGGTGGACTGCCACTTGTCGCCCTCCTCGATCAGCATCACCGGGATATCGTCTTTAATGGGGTATTTGCGCTCGCAGTCCTGGCAGATCAGCCAGGTCTCCTTGTAAAATTCAAGCAGGCCATCTTTCTCGCGAACACAGTTGGGGCAGCGCAGTATGTCTAATAATTCTTGACTGACCATAGCGGTCTCCTGATTTTAGATTGCTGATTATCTACACGCGACCCGCCAGGCATCCAATTCCCAGCGTTTCTTCAGGAAGTCGAAGTCCATGGCATTGGCCTGGGGGCAAAAGGCTTCCTGCTCGAGCTCATATTCTACCCCAAACACGGCCTTTCCAGCATGGACGAAAGGCAGCAGCGTCCCGCATTCATTATACTGGAAACACTGCTCGTTGAGCGCCCAATCGAAGTAGGGGAGCAGGACTTCAACCTGATCCAGGTCGTTCTTCAGGCCTACGGATAGCCAGCGGGCATGAGCCTGTTCGGCCAGCCAGGTATTATAGGTGAGCTGGTGCTGACCGGTGAGGGGAAAGCCGCTGTCGTTGGTGTAGCCGTCGACGTTGTCCGGCTCGACGCCATCACAACCTTTTTTCACGGCCAAGTCCAGGCGAGCTGTCATGATCGGACCGAGGACCTCCATCTGGCGAATATCCAGCCATTTCTCACCTGGCCAATCTTCCAGAGAGTTGCCTTTGACCGAATCAGGGAACAGATCGGCATCAGGGCGCCACTCCTCCCAACTCCCAGCGCTGAAATAGCAAATCACGACGCGTCCATCGGTGTGAAGTTGATCGACTGTGCTTTGTAGCGCGTCAAACAGGTCGATGTCGTACATCTGCACGTCGAAAGAGGTATCGATCATACCGGTTAGTTGCCATTGCCAGCTGGTCCCAGGCGCGGGTCGCCAGTTATCAGGCTGTGATGTGTTATGGACAATTGGTAAGTGTTGCTGGTGCGAAGAGCGAAGGGCCCAGGCACCTATTCGCGGGATTAAGATTACTAGCATTACAATCGTGCTAAAGACGATCATGCCAGCGGTCCATCGTTTTTGTCCCCTTTTTTCCATCTTAATTCTTTGTACGTCTAATGATCCTCACCCTAATTATCCTTCTTCTTATCTTTCGGCGGCATGTCCTTCGTTCCCGGGCCGTACTGGTATACCGCTCGCCAGGGCAGGTAATGGGTGGCGAAAGTATCCTCGTAAAGTACCTCGCCATCCCGCCTCACGGTGCGCGTCACGGTCACATCTGCCCCTTCTACTTCCCAATCCACCTGCTTGATTTCGCCTTTCTGGAGATCTGGATTTTCTTCATAGAGAGACT
>MGOK01000076.1:18975-19824 GCA_001795335.1 Chloroflexi bacterium RBG_19FT_COMBO_55_16 | reverse complement strand
AGCCAATTTGAGGTATCGTTGGTGAACTTGAAGTCCACCAGCGGCGCATAGACTGTCGCATCCAACCCAGCCAGGTCAGAGTCATTCCCACCGCTGGGGGTTTGTTCGTAATAATAGACCCGGTAGGCATGGGGGTAACGTTCCACGATCGGGTAGCCGCCAAAGAAAGCAGTGCGGAAGAGGGTAGTGCTCACCTGGCACACACCTCCGCCCACACCCTGGATGGTGCGGTTGCCGAAGATGATCAATGCTTCAGCGTAGCCATTGTCCAGACTCACATCACCTAACGCATCGGCCATGGAAAATGTCGCCCCGGGTGGCACCAGCAAGCCGTGAAAGCGCTCGGAGGCCGTGGTGATATTTTGGATGCGTTCGGAGCTCGATCCGTAAAAATAGGAAGTATGTGAGCTGACCAGCTCGGTGATGCCCAACTGCTCTGCGGTGGCGTCGTCCCCAACATCTGGCTGGGTGTATTCCATGTCGAGGGAGATGGCGTGCTCCCCGGCAAACAGTCTATCGTTGATAGCCTGGATGGTGGCGTCAATGTCCAGGGCGCGCCCGACAACGGCTGGTTCGATCAACTCCAGCTGGCGCGAATCATCATTGAAGATGAAGCGGGCGTCTTTGCGGTATTGTACCAGTTTTGGGGCGATGCCTTCAAGAAAAGAGCGCAACCCATCAGCCTGCAGGCCAACCTGGTAGTGGTCGCCATCGGTAGCCGAGACGCGCTGGATGGTCAGCATCTTTGCCAGCGCTTCGGGGTCGAAGGTCCAGGGGCCTGGGTCGCTTTCCTCGGAACCCGGTAAGGTTATGGTCAGGGGTTGGCTCAAGATGCGGCGGGCGATCTCG
>MGOK01000076.1:11786-18943 GCA_001795335.1 Chloroflexi bacterium RBG_19FT_COMBO_55_16 | reverse complement strand
GAACTTCACCATCGCGCAGGCTTTGCAGTTGCGCTTTCAAGGCCTCGATCGTGGCCAGGAAATCCACCGTGCGCCCAACCTGACCGGGGCGCACAACGACGTTTGTGCCTTCCACGGTTAACGAGGCGTCGACGGTGGCGATATCGTTTTGAGCGGCGATGCCGGCCAGGAAATTCTGGGCCGCGCGCTCATCAAATACATATAAGGGGGGCAGGGAGGTGCCGAGGTACCAGGATTCGAATTGCGCCAACAGCTGGGCGAGTGGGTTCCCGTTGCGACCCAGGCCATAAGCCGATAGGGCGGTCGCCTGGGGATCCAGGTAAAAACCGACCTGGGTGGGTGAGGTCAGCCACATTTTCTCCCAGTCTCGCAAAAGAATCCGGCCACGGGCAGGGTAATCCAGGCGTTCTTCAATCACCCCCGCGGCCTCCTCCGGTCGGAGACCTGAGAGGTCGACGCCAGCTACCGTGACGCCCGGGTAAACCCTGCCAACATAATACACATTAAAACCGATCACTACACCAGCCAGGAGCATGGTAAAGATGACCAGACCACCCATAGATGCAGCCAGGATGTGGGCGATCAGGTCGATCGGCCGGGTGAGTGTCGAGGTAGGATAAGCGTAGTTTCTCATAGAGATGTTGACGATCCAATAAGTCGCTTGGTTCCCCAGTGGGAGAGCTAATTGTACCAAAAAGCATCGTGTATAATCACTTCACAGTGGAACTCAACCCCTCGCTTTTTCGTCTCTTCCCTCAGGAGAGAGTCTGATGTCTTTTCATAACCAGCCGCCATCCACACGCAACTTCAACCCATCTCGCAATAACCCGCAACTCACAACTCGTAACTCGCAAAGATTTTTCCAAAAAAATAATACTGCTTTTTTGTTGATTTGCCTCTTGCTTCTCACCGTCTCCCTGGCCTGTGCACTGCCAGGATTACGGGAGACGGCAGCCACCCCGACGCCTACCCATCGCGCGGCTGTAGTGAGCACGCGACCCCCGCCTGCAACGCCTACGCCCACGCCGCAGCCCTTGCCACCCGATCTGATAGAAAGCGACCCGTTTCCTGGGTCAGAGCTACCCCTGCAGGGAGCGATCACTTTGTATTTCAACCAGCCTGTGGAGCATGCCTCGGTGGAAGCCGCATTCACCGGCCTCGCCGGCAGCTTCAATTGGCTTGACGCGGCCACCCTGACCTTCACTCCCAGCAAACCTTTCTCGCCCGATTCCGAAATTAACCTGACCCTGGACGATTCCATCAAAGCGGCCAATGGCTTATCGCTTGGCAAGCCGATCCACTTGACTTACCAAACCGTGGGTTACCTGAGCATAGCCCAGCAGCTGCCTGAACCAGGAGCGAAAGCCGTCGATCCGTCCTCAGCGATCGTGGCAGCTTTTAACCGGCCGGTGGTGCCTTTAGGAGGTGATCCAGCCTCCCTGCAGCCTGCCTTTTCCCTCGAACCGGCCACCGAAGGTCATGGCGAGTGGTTGAACACCAGTACATACATTTTTTATCCCGAGCCTGGTTTGGCGGGTGGAGTGGAGTACACTGTCCGGGTCGAAGACAATCTAACCGGCCTGGACGGCAGCCCGCTGGGAGGTAAAGCCTCTTGGACCTTCATCACAGAAATCCCTCGCTTGCTCACGATCGAGCCCGAAGATGGCGCGCTAGACCTAGACCTGGATACTAACCTTCTCCTGACCTTCAACCAACCGATGGACACCCGGAGTGTGGCAGCGAATATCGAACTGGTCGACTCCGATGGCACTCCTGTCCCGGCTGATCTAGCCTGGAATGAAGACCATACCCAGCTCACTTTTAACCCCAGCAACCCATTAAGACGCCAGCAGACTTATGTACTTATTTTGCAGCCGCAAGCCCGTTCAAGCGGGGGGACTCCCCTGGGTGCCGAGGTGCGCTCGATGCTGAGCACCTTGTCTTCATTGGCAGTCGTCAGCAGCGAGCCGGCAGAAGAGGGGCTTAAGAGCGTCTATTCTAGCGTCGAGGTCTATTTCAGTGCTCCGGTGAAGTCTAAAGACGTTTTACAGTTCATTACCTTCAGCCCTGCAGTCTCTAACCTGCGAGATTATTTGGACAACGGTGGACGCACTCTACGTCTGATTGGCGATTATGACCCTGAGACCGATTACACCTTGATCATTTCTCCCAATTTACAGGATGAGTGGAATGGTCGCCTGGGACAGGAGTTCATTCTCAATTTTCATACGCTGCCGCTCGACCCCAGTCTGTATGTCACTGTAGGATCAGATGCTTTGTTCCTGACCCCGCAGGAATCGAGCATCAAAGTCCAGGTCACAAACCTGACAGAGCTTTCCATGAGTCTGGGCAGCGTGCCATTGGTAGATTTTAAGGCTATGATTGCTCCGGGTGGTTATGATATCCGACAATCCTATGAACCGGTCGATAGCCAAACCTTCGAACAGACTCTGGATGTCCCCCCGAACCAAAATACAGTCGTGGAAATCCCGCTTTCACTCGCAGGGAGTCCCCTGGCGCCTGGATTTTATTTTCTGCGCTTCAATTTGCCGACCACAAAAATAATTTATGCCGGGCCTTATCTCCTGGTAGTCAGTAATGTGAACATGGTGCTCAAGCAGAGCGCCACCGACGCCTTGGTATGGGCAGTCGACTTAGGCACTGGATCGCCCGTCAATGACGCTCCCGTGGTGGTTTATTCAGAAATTGGCCAGGCTCTCGCCAGTGGCCAAACCGACGCCAAGGGAGTGTTGCAGGATACTCTGCTCGCTCGCCAGAATATTTATGGCACCACCTTCGCTGTGCTCGGAGAACCCGGCCAGGAGGCTTTTTCCGCCACGCTCTCGAATTGGAGCCAGGGTATGGATGGGGGCAGCTTTGGCTATCCTACGGATTATGGACCGCCGCATCTGGAAGCCTATTTGTATACTGACCGTCCCATCTATCGGCCAGGTCAGACGGTCTTCTTCCGCGGCATAGCGCGCCAGGTTTACAACGGTCGCTACACCATGCCCGACCAATCCAGCCTTTCTCTTTCCTTGGCCAACGACATCGGCGAGCAGATCACAACTTTCGACCTGCCCCTGTCTGTTTTTGGCACAGTGAACGGGTCATACACGCTGCCAGAAGTTGCCGCGCCCGGCATCTATCGCTTGAGCAGCGAGCAAGCGAATTACAGCAGCGTCGCCTTCCAGGTGGCCGAATATCGCAAACCAGAGATCGATCTGACGGTAGCGTTTGCCGCTGAACAAGCCCAGGCTGGTGACACCCTGGAGGCGGCTGTGAACGCGCGTTACTTCTTCGACGCGCCAGCCGGAAACGTGCCCGCAACCTGGACCTTGTTCAAGGAGCCCAACGATTTCTACCTTCCTGGCTACCAGGTGGGTAAACAGGACGACCGCTGGCTGTCTCCCTTCCCGGGCTTGTTCATGCCCTCTTTCGGTGAACAGGTCTCTCAGGGTGAGGGGGAAACTGACCCGCAGGGGATGCTCAAACTAGAGTTCGCCACCGAGCCTGCGGATACCCGTTATCGCTACACCCTGGAGGTCACCTCGACGGATGAGAGCGGCCTACCGGTCAGCGCGCGTTCCAGCATCCCGGTCAACCCGGACGAGTTTTTCATTGGGGTGCGGCCCGATGCCTGGGTTGGCCGAGTGGGGAGCGAGAGCGGATTCGACGTGCTGGTTGTGGATTGGGATAAGCAGCCAGCTGGAGAGCGTTCCTTGCACGCCGAGTTCCAAAAGGTCGTCTGGGAGCGGATAGAACCTGAGCGCCCCGATCCGTACACCTTCCCCACGTTTGTGGCCAAATTTACCCTGATCAGCAGCGCCGATTTCTCCACCGGCGCCGATGGAATGGCCCGCCTGGCCTTCATCCCACCCCAACCTGGCAGCTACCAGCTGGATGTATCCGGCTTGGGACCCGATGGAGAGAATGCCCTGACCCAGGTGCTCTTGTGGGTGGGTGGCCCGGGACAGGCTGTATGGCCTGACTTAGCGAACCAACACCTGCGCCTGACAGCGGACAAAGACAGCTACCAGCCAGGCGAGACCGCCCAGGTATTCCTCCCCAACCCGCTGGGGGAGGGCGTCCTGGCTCTGGTGACGGTCGAACGCGGCGTCGTGCTGCGCCACCAGGTGTTAACTTTAGAAGCAAGCGGTGCAACCCTGTCCCTACCGCTGGGAGATGAAGACGCTCCCAATGTATACGTTTCAGCCACCCTGCTCAAGCCGGTAGACGGCGGTGGTTACGACTTCCGCCAGGGCTACCTCATTTTGCCGGTGACGCCGGTCGCACAAGCCCTCAACGTCGCCCTGACCAGCGAACCGGAAAGGACCGGCCCGGGTGAAGAAGTGAGATTCGGCCTGCTGGTCACCGACGCCGATGGGAACCCTGTCGAAGGAGAATTTTCGCTGGCGGTAGTCGATAAGGCTGTGCTGGCCCTGGCTGACCCGAATTCAGAGGATATCCTTCCTGCCTTTTACGGCGAGCAGCCGCTCGGCGTTCAAACCAGCCTGGCTCTGGCAGCCTCCACCCAGCGGCTCGCCATCGCCCCAGCTGGTCTGGGGGGTGGGGGTGGTGAATTTCTCCCGCCGGTCGTGGTCCGTGAAAGATTCCCCGACACAGCTTACTGGGAAGCCGAGCTGGTCACTGGCGCAGATGGCCAGGCCCAGGTGACGGTGCCCCTGCCGGATAACCTGACCACATGGCAGGTGGATGTACGCGGCCTGACCGCTGATACACGCGTCGGCCAGGATGAAGCACAAGTGGTTGTCACCAAGGACCTGCTGATCCGTCCGGTTACCCCGCGCTTCCTGGTGCTGGGCGACCACAGCCAGCTGGCAGCGATCGTCCAAAACAATACCCAGGAAGAGTTGCTGGTAGGTGTCACCTTGCAGTCCACCGGCTTTGCCCTGGACGATCCCAACTTGGCGCTGCAGCAGGCGCGTCTGCCGGCCGGTGGGCGGGCGCGCGTGGAATGGTGGGGGACTGCCCAGGACGTGGAGACCATCGACCTGGTGTTCTCAGCCAGCGCCGGGACATTACAGGACGCGGCCCGCCCGGCTTTGGGCGCCTTGCCTGTGCTGCACTACACCGCCCCACAGACTTTCGGCACCTCGGGGACGCTGGATACTGGTGGCGAAATCCTGGAGCTGGTCAGTTTGCCGCGTTCCTTCGACCCAGGCGGTGGGCAACTGCGCGTCGAGCTGGCTCCTTCCCTGAGCGCGGCGATGCTAACCGCTCTGGACGTCCTGGAGCACTTCCCGTATGAATGCACCGAGCAAACCGTTTCGCGTTTCTTGCCCAACCTGGAGACTTACCGGGTCATGCAGGAATTTGGCCTGGAAGACCCGGCTTTACAAGCGCGCCTGGATCGCACCCTGGAGGCGGGCCTGGCCAAATTGCTTGCCCGCCAGAACGAGGACGGCGGCTGGGGCTGGTTGCAGGGCAACCAGAGCAATCCCAAGATCACCAGCTATGTCTTGCTTGGGCTGGTGCGGGCGCGCCAGGCTGGCGCCAGTGTGGCGGCGGACGCCATCCAGCGCGCCATAGACTACCTGATCGCCACACTGCCCACCACCGAGATGCTCGATGAAACCTGGCAGTTAGACCGCCTGGCTTTCGAGCTCTTTGTCCTGAATCAGGCGGGAGCGGGCGATTTAGGCGGCGCGGCAGCGCTCTATGAGGAGCGGGCGCGCCTCAACCCTTGGGCGCAGGCCTTGTTGGCGCTGACCCTGGAGGCCCTTTCCCCAGGTGACGATCGCGCCCAGACCCTGATTTCTGACCTGGAGTCCGGTGCCCAGCGTTCGGCCACTGGCACCCATTGGGAAAATGGCACACCCGACTGGCAGAACATGAGCACCCACCTCCAATCGACTGCCGTAGTGCTGTATGCCCTGGCACAACACGATCCGACCTCGCCGTTAGTCGCCGATGCGACGCGTTACCTGATGTCCCAGCGTGGCGCCTCCGGGGCCTGGGCTTCTACCTACGAGACTGCCTGGACGCTCATAGCGCTGACGGAAGTGCTGCGCGCCACGGGCGAATTGGCTGGCGATTACAGCTATGGCGCGGTGCTCAACAGCGCGCCAGTGTTGACCGGGCAGGCGGGCGGTGCGGCGCAGCTCACCCCGGTGACTGCCGCGGTGCCCATCGCTGACCTGTATCCGAATGATCCCAACGCCTTACTCATTCGGCGGGAAGATGGACCAGGCCGCCTGTACTATACCGCCCACTTGAGCGTTGACCGTCCAGTGGAAGACGTCGCGCCGCTCAACCGGGGCCTGAGCGTCACGCGCGCCTATTACCTGAGCAGTGCAACCTGCCCGGCAGAGGGCTGCATGCCCATCCAAAGCGCCAAAGCGGGCGAGCTGGTCACCGTCCGCCTGACGCTGACCCTGCCTGAGACAGCCTATTACTTGCTGGTTGAAGATTACCTCCCAGCTGGAGCGGAGGTGCTCGACACCAGCCTGAAGACCAGCCAGCAAGGAGCTACGCCATTATACGACGCGAGCCATCCGTTCGATGAAGGCTGGGGTTGGTGGTATTTCGGCAACCCCCAGGTTTACGACGACCACATCGCCTGGGCTGCCGATAGCCTGCCGCCAGGCACCTACGAGCTCACCTACCAGCTGGTCATCCTGCAGGCGGGAGAATACCGCGTACTCCCCGCTCGGGCCTGGGAGTTCTATTTCCCGGAGGTGCAGGGCAACAGCGCGGGTGAGGTGTTTGAGATTAGAGAGTAGAGAATAGAAAGTGAAAGCAGAGATTGGTAAGACAACTTCCCGAAAGTTTGGAACTTTCGAGAAGTTGTTGTAAGTACCGATCTTGTGGGATGTTGTACCCTACAAATATTCCTGCACTGGATACGTGTACCCATCTTCAATCAGCCTGGCTGCGGCGAGGTGCTTTCTCACGTATTGCCCGCAATTGCTGCCGATGTAGTTCTCTTCCAGCTCCCCGATGCTGACGATGGTTTGGTATCCAACCCCTTGTAAAGCCTGGACAACTTCATAATCCTGGCTTGCCTGTTTTGGATCGATGTATGAGGATAGGCCGCTTTGGCGAGCCTGGTGGGTGGGGTTGAGCGGCGTGATTTTGATCAGGAATTTGGCGGGGTCGAAGTGCTCCCGCAGGACTGCGGGATCCACCGGCAT
>MGOK01000076.1:7809-11757 GCA_001795335.1 Chloroflexi bacterium RBG_19FT_COMBO_55_16 | reverse complement strand
CCTTGCGGTCGCCGGCCTCAAAAAAATCTTCGCCGTAGGCCGCTATCCTGGCAAAACTCCATTTCTTCACCGGGATAATCTGGTCTCTTAACTTTTCGTCCGTGGTGTGGATGGAGAACTGGAACTGGAAACGCCCGCCTGAAAATTTGCTGCGTTTGATTTCCAGCAGCCTCTCGAAGAAGCGATCCACACCGCGCGGGGCGATGGTAGAAATGGAAGGCATGAAGCCAGGGACATCGTAGCGCGCCGGGAGTTCCTCCAGCACGTCCAGCACCTCCAGATTAAAGGAAGGCTCGCCCATGCGCGCAAATTGGATCTTGAATTGTTGGGCGGGGACGCGCCCATCAGGGTAGCGCTTACGCACCAGGAAATCTACCTGGGCAAAGATGTCTTCCTTAGAGACTTTGCCGTGGTAGTGGCCGCCCGCGTCGCACATCAGGCAACCTACCGGGCAACCGTACATGGTAGACACCAGCAGCACCCACTTCGTCTCGCGCGGGTGGGGCGGTTGCACCGCTTCGACGAACTCCACCAGCTGCCCATCGCCAAGTTCAGCGATATAAACCATGGCCACCTTTTCATTCCCGGTTGAAGCGATTACCTTCATTAAACTATACTCCTCATTAATGTCTGGCTTCCCGAAAGTTCCTTCCAGAGGCGTCACCACATCAAGGTTATGACCTATTCCCTGTGATTACATCCTGGGTGAGGATCTTCCGGGAAGTTGTTCCTCCAAATACTGGTAAATTTGCATGGCAGCCAGGAGGCCGTCTCCTACGGCGATGGCAGTCTGGCGGAAGATGCCATTTTTTACGTCGCCTATAAAGTATAACAGCCCTTTGCTCTCCAATTCCTGGGAGGTTTTCACGATCTGTGCGGACAAGAAATCCAATTGCGGCTCCCTGCCGAAAGCCACCACCAGGTAATCGGCGTGGAATGACCTCGGTCCTGTTGGCCGGGAACATTCCAGTCGCATCCCAGCTGGGGGATCAACCGTGATTTGGGAAATGGTTATATTGTCAAAATAACTGATCTTGGGCTCCCGCTGGACTCTTTCCCACAAGAGCGGCAGGCACTTAATCGCCTCTCCCCGGTTGAGAACCACGATCTGGTTTTTTTTTGCCAGGTTCAGAGCGTAATCGAAGGCAGCATCCCCTGCACCTAATATGACGATCTTAAGGCCACGCTGGCTAACCAGTGGGTAGATTTCATAGAAAACCTTGCTCCTGGCCTCTCTGGGGATATCCGCCCAACTGTAGGGATGTGGCCGGGTGCCTGAAGCGACCACAACGCAGTGCGCCGCAGAGATGCCCTGTCTGGTCTCGACCTGGAAAGAGCCGGCCGCGCGGTCGAGCCGGATCACCTCGGCATAAGTCACGCGCAAAGCAAAGTCTCTGGCCTGTTGCTCGAGCAAGCCGACCAGCTTCAAGCCCGAGATGCCTCCCGGAAAACCGGGATAGTTCTCGACCAGGTTCGCGTTCCGCAGCAGCCCACCAAGCGCCTCTCTTTCGAAGATCAGCGGGGCCAGCCCATAGCGTTTAAGCTGGATCGCGGCGGCGATGCCTGCCGGACCGCCACCGATGATGATTACGTCCTCAATATCCATCTTTCATTCACAGCTGGGTCAGGATTTCATCCACCAATACCAGGGTCGCCACGCCGTGCCCCAAGTTCAATAGCGTGGCCCGGTGGAAATTTTCACCGTAAGTGGCCGTTCCGTCAATGGTGAAAAACACCTCGAAGCCGCGCACAAAGGCGGAGCGGGCGGTCGTTTCGCAGCATAGGTGAGTCATCACGCCGCAGATTACGACTTGCTTGACGGCCCGGGCGCGCAGCAATTCTGCCAGATCGGTTTGGTAGAAGGCATCGTACTGGCTCTTCCTGAGCAGGATGCCCCTGGACGAGTCCAGTTCAGCCGTGATCTGGCTCAGCGAGCTGCTTTCGGTGATCTCGTCATACCACCAATTGCCCATCATCCCGGCGTCTCGGGGGGTGTTCACGTGTTGGGTGAAGACGACCGGCAGCCCCTGGCCTGCATAGGACTGAATCAATCGATTAATTCCTGGGATAATGGCCGGCGCGCTAGGGATGTAGGCGTGCGAATCCGCCTGCAGGAAGTATTTTTGCATGTCCAGGACGAGCAGGGCTGATACCTCCGGCATGAACTGGCGGGCGCGTTTCTGCCGGAAGTCCACCAGTTCGGCGAGCATGTCACCGGCTTTCTGTTGGATGGATTCGGAGGTAAAGTAAGTTTGTTTCACCAGGAAGCCTCGCCCATCTGAAGATTTCTATCGTTGGTCGTCCATCCTTTCGCTCATCTCAGTGCCGGCTATCGTCCGTAGTATAATCCCTTTTAGCGGAGGAACCTATGCCTGACACCAAGAAAAGCCCGATCACTACCTTTAAAGGGGGCTTTTTCTCAGACCTGGCCAATCGCATCAAGCTGGTCTTGCGCCTGATGGGCGACCGGCGCGTTAGCCCATTGCTCAAAGCGATCCCGGTCGGGTCGCTGGTCTACCTGCTCTTCCCTGATATCGCCCCCGGGCCGATCGACGATGCGGCCATTATCTGGCTCGGCCTGTATCTCTTCGTGGAGCTATGCCCAATAGAGGTGGTCGAGGAGCACATGCGCACCATTGCTGGCACCCTCCCCGGCCAGTGGCATGACCCTCAGGCCTCAAGCGAAGATGAGATCATCGACGCTGAGTTCAAAGACGAGCAGTGATTCAACGATTCAGCGAATCTGCGAATCGGCGGGCCAACGGTTCTGCACATAGACGATTCAGCGCATCGACAGGTCAGCACAGCGGATCGGCAAGTCGCTTCACAGCCTGTCTCCTGAGTATCCTCCTGCTGCTGTTTTCCCTGGCGCTCGCTGGATGTGCTGCCTCGGCAGAGCAAATGGCTGCTACCCCCTTTCCATCTACGCCGGTTGCGCTCCTGACGCAGGTGGCGATGGCCACGCAGGCCTCTCCGACGCCCCTCCCGTCAACAACCCCTACCTCGCAACCTTCCCCTTCTCCCCTGCCGGTTACTATCACCCCCACAGCGATTGCCCCTCTTACGCAGCGGGGGGAGTTTCCTGACTCGGCTGGATACCAATGGCAGCCAATGGCTGGGGGACTGAACCGCCCGGTTGGCCTGGCGAACGCCGGCGACGGCAGCCAGCGGCTGTTTGTCCTGGAACAGCCCGGCGTGATCCGCATCGTCCGTGAGGAGACTGTGATGCCCGATCCCTTCCTGGACATCAGCAGTCAGGTCAGTTGCTGCGGCGAGCGTGGTCTGCTGGGGCTGGCCTTTCACCCGGATTACGAACAGAATGGCCTTTTCTACGTCAATTACACCGACCTGAATGGCGATACGGTCATCGCCCGCTTCAGTGTCTCGAGCGATCCCGATCGGGCTGACCCAGCCAGCGAGACCCTGGTGCTTGGCGTGCCCCAACCCTACCCCAACCATAACGGCGGGGGCATGGCCTTCGGCCTGGATGGCTATCTTTATCTTGGTTTGGGGGATGGCGGTTCCGGCGGCGATCCACAGGGCAATGGGCAAAACCTGGAGGTCCTGTTGGGTAAGCTTCTGCGCCTGGACGTGAACGGTGGTGAACCCTATGCCATCCCAATGGACAATCCCTATGTTGCGAGTGGCGGCGCCCCGGAAGTCTGGGCCTCAGGCCTGCGCAACCCCTGGCGGTTTTCCTTCGACCGTCTGACCGGCGACCTGTATATAGGCGATGTAGGGCAGGGCTCCTGGGAGGAGATCGACTTTTTACCAATCGGCAGCCCTGGAGGCGCCAACTTCGGCTGGAATTATCGTGAAGGCGCCCATCCATATTTAAGTTCCTCACCGCCAGCCGCCTTGGATCTGATCGATCCGGTGGTAGAATACGGCCACGACCAGGGCATTTCGGTGATCGGCGGCTACGTTTACCGCGGCGAGCGCCTTCCA
>MGOK01000076.1:6348-7764 GCA_001795335.1 Chloroflexi bacterium RBG_19FT_COMBO_55_16 | reverse complement strand
ATCTGGGGCCTCTTCCGCGATGGCGGTGGGACCTGGCAGAACGCTCTTCTGTTCCAAATTGGTACCACGATCACCTCCTTCGGCGAAGACGAGAAAGGCGAGGTGTATCTTGTGGATCCTACGGGGAGCTTGTTTCGATTGGAGGAGAAATGACTCAGAAACTCTCGTCCGCCCTATCTCGCTTGAGAAGTCCGCTGGCAGTCCGTTTACTGGTCAGCCTGCTGGTTGCTTTGGCGATCGGGTATTACTCGGTAGTGACCACACCCGCGCTCATCTTGAGCTCGCCGAATGGAGTGCCATCCACACAATCGCCGGCAGTTACCCAGCTCAATCTTTTACCGATCATCTTCCGGGCTTTGCAGCTCTCTCCGACTCCCTCGCCGACACCCTCGCCAACGCCCTCTCCAACACCTAGCCAAGAAACGGTGAGCTTCGCGGTGATCGGCGACTATGGTGAAGGGAGCCAGGAGGAAGCAGATGTAGCTGCTCTGGTTAAGAGTTGGGGACCCGAATTGATCATCACCACCGGCGACAATAATTACCCGGATGGGGCCTCCTCCACCATCGACGAGAACATCGGGCAGTTCTACCATGAATTCATCTTCCCCTATTTGGGAGGATATGGAGATGGATCTGACGTCAACCGCTTTTTCCCCAGCCTGGGCAACCATGATTGGCACGCCGCCGGGGCACAGCCATACCTGGATTATTTCACCCTGCCAGGCAACGAACGTTACTACGATTTTACCTGGGGGCCGCTGCACTTCTTCGCCCTGGATAGCGATCCTCATGAACCAGATGGAGCTGACAGCAGTTCGGCACAGGCGCAGTGGTTGCAGAGTCAGTTGGCTGGCTCCACAGCGGCCTGGGATGTCGTCTACTTTCACCACCCACCTTACTCGTCCGGAGCGCATGGGAACACAGACCGGATGCAGTGGCCGTTCAAGCAATGGGGAGCTGAGCTGGTCCTGTCCGGGCACGATCATACCTACGAACGCATCTTTCGGGACGGGCTGGTTTACGTCGTAAACGGATTGGGAGGAAGCTCGAGATATGTGTTCAAGACAATCGTAGAGGGCAGCCAGGTACGCTACAACGACGACTATGGTGCCATGTTGGTCGAGGCCAGCGCGCAGCAACTCTCCTTCCAATTCATCAACCGCGCCAATGAAGTCATCGATTCTTATCAGCTTGGCGGGCCTTAACAGCAGGGATTTTGGCCTACCAAGAAAGGAGTTTGCAGCATGTCTAAACGGGTGAAATGGGCTCTTGGGATCGGGTTAGCCCTGGCCGTGGTGCTGATCGTGCAGGCAGCCTTGGGGGAACTGATCTATATGCCGCTGGTCTACCTGCAGGGCACGCCTACGCCCTCCGTCGCCGTCACGCATACGCTTGCCATCACACCTACTGCCGTCG
>MGOK01000076.1:4849-6322 GCA_001795335.1 Chloroflexi bacterium RBG_19FT_COMBO_55_16 | reverse complement strand
CCCAGCCCTCCCAGACTCCCGCCGAGACCCCCCTGCCCCAGATAGTGCGCTTTGCCGTGATCGGTGATTATGGTCGCGGAAAACAACCTGAAGCGGACGTAGCCACTTTGGTTAAAAGCTGGGACCTGGATTTCATCATCACCACCGGCGACAACAATTACCCGGATGGGGCCTCCTCCACCATCGACGAGAACATCGGGCAGTTCTACCATGAGTTCATCTTCCCCTATTTGGGAGGATATGGAGAGGGAGCCGACGTCAACCGCTTTTTCCCCAGCCTGGGCAACCATGATTGGCCGCCGCCGGGGCACAGCCATACCTGGATTATTTCACCCTGCCAGGCAACGAACGTTACTACGATTTTACCTGGGGGCCGCTGCACTTCTTCGCCCTGGACAGCGACCCGAATGAACCTGACGAGGTCGGGCGGAGCTCGGTTCAGGCAGCCTGGCTGCAAAACCAGCTGGCCACTTCGACTGCCCCCTGGAAGGTTGTTTATATGCATCACGCGCCTTACTCCTCTGCGCGCCACGGGTCGATTGATTGGATGCAGTGGCCCTATGCGGAATGGGGAGCTTCGATTGTTCTCGCCGGCCACGATCACACCTATGAGCGCCTGGAGATAGATGGCATGGTGTATGTGGTCGATGGGCTGGGCGGTAGCTCGATTTACCCATTCCGAGACCCGCTCCCGGGCAGTTTGGTGCGCTACAACGGTGATTTCGGGGCGTTGCAGGTCGAGGCCAGCGAGACAGCCATGTTCTTTCAATTCATCAACCTGTCGGGGGAAGTCATCGATAGCTTCGAAATTCCTGCTTCGAAATTCCTTGACAGCCTTCGAAACCCTGTGGTAAACTGCCTGAGTCGATTTTATTGATTAGGAGACGCATTTCATGCATAACGACTGCTCTTACATCTTTCCGTATCGCAATGCCGCTGGGACCAGCGGTGTGGCATTGCCTTCTTGGAGTGCGCCTGGTGATTGTTAGGTAAGACTGGACTTATGCTTTTACGGCCACGGGTGCGCTCTTGACCCGTGGTCGTTTTGTTTTTTGTGCCTTCGCCGGCCACGGGTGCGCCCCGTGGCCGGTTTTAATATTGGGGCACGGCAGTAACGATCAAACGCGAGGCATTCGATTCGCTGCCGTGCCAGTACGACCAAATGCGAAGGCTACGAATTTGCAGCCGGCCCGTAGGATGAAATGAGGAGTATTGAGATGTCGCAAGCAGTGATCGTAAACGATGTTTATAAGCGGTTCGGCAAGCCGAATGGCTCCTGGTGGCGGCGCCCGCGCAAGGCAAACCCCAGCGCCAACGGCCACAAGCCGCAGGTTGTGGCAGTGGACCGGGTATCGTTCTCGGTCCGGACTGGGGAGATCTTTGGCGTGTTGGGGCCGAACGGCTCCGGAAAATCCACGCTGATCCGCCTGATCGCCACCCTGCTCCTGCCGGACAGCGGGACGATCCAGGTCT
>MGOK01000076.1:4653-4827 GCA_001795335.1 Chloroflexi bacterium RBG_19FT_COMBO_55_16 | reverse complement strand
GTCGATGCAGGTGCAGCGCCAGATCAACCGGGTGTCGGTAGAGGCCAGCTTCTTCAAGAAGCTTTCGCCGATGGAAAACCTGGTGTACGGCGCCCGCCTGTACGGGTTGAATGGCGGTGAGACCCGCCTCAGGGTAGTGGAGATCCTCACCCGTCTGGGTTTAGAGAAGCGGGT
>MGOK01000076.1:0-4283 GCA_001795335.1 Chloroflexi bacterium RBG_19FT_COMBO_55_16 | reverse complement strand
GTGGAGCGTGAAACGTGACGCGTGAGAAGGAGGATCAATGATGACAACCCTGGCACATGAATTCAGAGCGACCTACGCCTTCATGGAGCGCAACGCCAACCTGGTCAAGCGCTACTGGTCCTGGGAGCTGGTATGGATGGTCTACTCGATCGCCAACAGCCTCTCGGTCAGTTACATTGGCCTGGGAATGGAGCGCCTTGGCGGCGGGCAGAATGTTGACGGGCGATTCCTGGTGCTCTACCTGGTGGTGGGCACCCTGGTGTGGCGTTACCTCTCGATGATCTTTTACTGGATCACCGATGTGATCGGGATGGAGCGCTGGGAGGGCACCATCGAATATACCTTGATGGCCCCGATCAGCCGCCTCACCCACATGGCCGGGCAGACCCTCTTCGCTGTGCTCTACAGCCTGCTCTTCACCGGCGTCATCCTGGGCGTCACCGTGTTCTTGTTCGAGATCGACCTGAGGGACGCTAACCTGGCCGGTGGGACCCTGATGATGCTCGCCGGAAGCCTGTCGTTCATCGGGGTGGGGATCATGGGATCGGTGCTGCCCTTGCTCTTCCCGGAACGGGGATCGCAGATGACCCATGTGATCATCGCCTTGTTGCTGCTGGTGTCTGGCGTGTACTACCCGGTGGAGGTGCTGCCTGAGCTTTTGCAAAAGTTGGCCAGGATCAGCCCGGCCACCTACGTGCTGGACGGCACACGCCGGGCGCTCTTGGAAGGTACACCTAGCTCGCAGCTCTGGCCTTACATCTGGCCGACCCTGATCATGGGGGTGCTGGCCATCCCCTTTGGATTGTGGGTCTTCGGCCAGGCCGAGCGCTACGCAAAACGCACTGGAAAACTGCATCGTAACGGTTAACTTTGTGACGAAGCGGTTTCCTGGCGCGGCGGGTTGAGAAACCCGGCGGATTATGAAATCCGGTGGGTGAAGACACCCGAGGGAGAAAGACAAAATGATTACCATCGACGTGCTAGATACACATACCACCAGAACCGAGAAACCGTACCTTCAAAATCAAGCGAGACTTCAGACTTTGGAGATGGGTACTTTGGATTATCGAATGGTTTTGGCTCAAAACCAACTACGGGGCATGCAGCGGGCGGCCCATACCGCCCACCTGCTTAAGATCAGCCGCGCCGGCAACCTGGCTGTCGATGTGCAGCGGCTGCTCGAGAACAGCTCTGCGAAGGTTTTGACACTGGCTGAGCGATATGTGTTTAGAAGGTAGAGGCAGATACCTCCGATGTTCCAGCAGTTCAACTGCTGGAACATCGGAGGAACCCCAGAATCGGAACAGCAGGAATTGCTGGACATCGAGCTATGTTTATTGGAGAGAAGTTTATGACAACTGAATTGCCCTCAGGCTATTTTGCCCGGCCAGCCAGGATAGACGACCTGGAAGCCGCCGTCAGGATGTTCAATGCTGATGCAAGGCACCAGATCGGCATCGAAAAGTTCACTGTTCAAGATACCGGCACTGAGTGGCGGACGCCCGGCTTTAGCTTAGAGACAGACACGCGGGTGGTGCTGGCCTCTGATGGTCAACTTGTTGGTTATTACGAAGTATGGGATATCCTCCAACCGCATGTCACGGTCAATTGTTGGGGACGAGTGCACCCTGACCATACTGGCCGAGGGATTGGGTCTTACCTGCTCGGATGGGCGGAAGGGCGCGCCCGCCAGGCGATCCCCAAGGCGCCGGCCGAAGCGCGGGTCGCCATGATCTGCTTCGCCCTCAGCCTGAACCAGGCGGCCCAGGAGCTCTTCAGAGATTCCGGGATGCAACTGGTGCGTCACGCTTTGCGCATGGTCATCGACCTGAATGGAGCGCCCGCCTTTCCACAATGGCCGAACGGAATCGATCTGCGCCGCCTGGTGGTTAACCAAGACGAGCGCAGCGTCGTTCAATCTGTGCGGGAGGCCTTCAGCGATCACTGGGGATTTGTGGAGAGTCCTTTTGAAGAGGAATATGCGCGTTGGATGCATCACATCGACACCAATCAGGACTTTGACCCGCACCTCTGGTTTCTCGCCTGGGATGGCGACGAGATCGCTGGTGTGTCCCTGTGCTGGCCGAAGACACACGATGATGCGGAAATGGGATGGGTCGGTACGCTCGGCGTACGCCGTCCCTGGCGGCGGCGCGGCCTGGGATTGGCGTTGTTGCAGCACTCCTTCGCCGAGTTTCACCGGCGCGGGATGCGCAGGGTCGGATTGGGCGTGGATGCCCAGAACCTGACCGGTGCCTTACGCCTGTACGTAAAGGCGGGCATGCACTCAGACCCGGCGCGCCAGCATTGCATCTATGAAAAGGAACTGCGTCCTGGAATCGATTTGAGGAAGCAATAAGCCTGGAAGTGATCATGGAAACTGAGATTATTGAGCCTCAAGCGAGCGTGGCAGATACAGACAGCCCCAGGGCTTCAACCGCGCCATTGCTCTCCCGCAACCTGTTGCTGTTTATGATAGCGATGGTTCTGGCCAATGTGGGCGGCAATATGTATGGGCCGTTGCTGCCGCTCTATCTGAAGTCGTTGAATGCCAGCGTGGTACAGGTCGGGTTGTTCTTCACCCTCTCGCAAATCGTTCCCCTGGCGCTGCAGATCCTGGGCGGGTGGATCTCCGATTCGCTCGGCCGGCTGCGCAGCATTGCCATGGGCAGCGTGGCAGGAGTGCTCTCCTACGTCGGCCTGATCTTGTCCCCTACCTGGCAGTGGCTGCTGCTCGGAGAAGGGTTGGCCTCGGTGACGCGCTCCCTGGTTGCGCCCAGCTTCAGCGCCTACATTGCCGAGGAGTCCGCAGAGGAAAACCGCGCCCGCGTGTTCGGCATCACCGAGACCATCTTCATCGTGGTCGCCATTATCGGGCCGCCGCTCGGCGGATGGCTGGTGGATAGTTATGGGTTTAAGTTTATGCTGACTTGCGCCGGAGCGTTGTACTTCCTGGCCACGCTGATCCGCATCGCCATGGCACGCGCTGCGTCCCGCGGCCGGGAAGCCAGCCAGCAAAAGCTGTCCCTGGTCAGCCTGAAGAGCAACCTGGGGATGATGGTCGGGATGGTGCTGGCGGGCGGGTTGATCACCTGGATCTTGATCACGGATGGCGTGCGGGACGTGGCGTTCTCGATGTCGTTCACCCTGCTGCCGATTTACCTGCAGGACCTGGGCGGGCTGTCGGTGCAGCAGATCGGCTGGCTCGAATCTGTGTTTGGCGTCTTCATGATGCTGGTCACGCTGCCGGCTGGCTGGCTGGCCGATAAGAAAAGCGAGCGCCTGGCGATCGCCCTGGGCTTCCTGCTGCAATTCTTCGCCCTGCTGACTTTCCTGAAAGTGGAGGGCTTCGTGGGTTACGCCGCCGCCTGGGCGCTGCTCGGCATGGGAGTGGGCCTGATGTCACCCGCCTACCAGGCGCTGATCAGCAAAGCCGTGCCAGAGAAGATGCGCGGCACTGCCTTCGGCCTGTTCCAGACCAGCCTGGGGGTGTTCTCGCTGCCCGCCCCGGCGATCGGGGCGCAGCTGTGGGAGCGGGTTAGCCCGCGCTTCCCCTTCACCCTGACGGCCTGGATTGGGCTGCTAACCGTCATCCCGGTCTGGCTCAAGTTCAAGCTCCCGGCCAATGGCGATGCTGTACGGCCTGATAAAGAAGTGAGCCCGAATCAGAAATGATAGACAGGAGAAATGGGACACGGATTTCGCAGAAAAACGCTGATTTTTTCTCTGTTTCAATGTTCATCTGTGTCCCTACGAATAATTTGATCAAGGAGTATGTATGGTTGTCCATGAAATTAACAGTACGTTGATCTTTCCTCCCGCAAATCCAGCCATATCCGGGCTGGCTTTGCGGGGGTTCCAGGGCGAATCGGATTATCCAAAGATGCTGGCCACCATCAACGCCAGCAAGGTCGCCGACCAGATCGAGCGCTCGGACACCGTGGAGGACATCGCGCGCAACTACGCCCACCTGCACCACTGCGACCCCTTCCAGGATATGATCTTCGCCGAGGTTTATGGTGAGGTGGTCGGCTACGGGCGGCTATGGTGGGAAATTAACGACGATGGCGACTGGCTGGGGTTCCACTTTGCCTTCTTGCACCCGGATTGGAGGCGCAAGGGAATTGGTAAGTCTATGCTGCGCTTTAGCGAGGGACGCCTGCGCCAGATCGCCGCCGGCCTGCTGGCTGAGGGTGTGATCGCTGAATCTACATCGCGTTATTTCGATGTTGGAACTTCGGCGACCGAGGTCGGTCGAGAGGCCTTACTCAGTAAAGAGGGCT
>MGOK01000075.1:11419-11549 GCA_001795335.1 Chloroflexi bacterium RBG_19FT_COMBO_55_16 | reverse complement strand
CGCCGATAAGTCGCTGCGCTGGATGAGCACATTGTATCCAACCCAGGCATACGCCATGGAGGCGGAAATGGGCTTCGACGAGTACCAGGACTTCGTCTTCCGCGCCATGCACGCTGACGAAGGGACTCCT
>MGOK01000075.1:11239-11323 GCA_001795335.1 Chloroflexi bacterium RBG_19FT_COMBO_55_16 | reverse complement strand
GTCGACCTCTCGCTATCGATTCAAGGGCGCACTTTCCGCAATGCCAGCGGGCAGCACAACCTGCCAGATGGGGAGATCTATACT
>MGOK01000075.1:8585-11231 GCA_001795335.1 Chloroflexi bacterium RBG_19FT_COMBO_55_16 | reverse complement strand
GGAGGATTCAGCCAAAGGTTGGGTGCGGTATACTTACCCAGCGGTTTATCAGGGGCGGATCGTCGAAGGTATTGAGTTGACCTTCGACGAAGGGAGGGTCGTTAAGGCTACTGCGACGAGGAACCAGGATTTCTTACTCCAAATGTTGGATACGGACGCCGGGGCGCGCTACCTGGGCGAATTCGCCATCGGCACTAATTTTGAGATCAACCGTTTCACCCGCAATATTCTCTTCGATGAGAAGATCGGCGGCTCATTCCACATGGCCCTGGGAGCTGGCTACCCGGAGACGGGAAGTTTAAATAAGAGCATCATTCACTGGGATATGATCTGCGACTTGCGGAAAGACTCTGAAATCTGTGTGGATGGGGAAGTAGTGTACCGGAATGAAGATTTTGTTTTCTGAAACGTGATGCGTGAATGTGAAACGTGGTAGGTAATATGAAAAACGTGAAGCGAGATATAGCGCTTTACGTTTTTTGTTATCTTCTAAGGTCATTTGTTCAGTTCAAATATGACCAGAGTCAGCCTTCCCCGCTGCACCTCCACCACGCGCTGCTGTAAATCTCCCTCATAATAGAAGGATAACTGGTATTCTCCCGCTGGGAGGTCACCAGCGGCGAAGTTTTCTTCCCATGGATCGAGCCCCATCAGGCTATTTTCAGAATAGGTTTTCAGGTATAGCTGGTCTATCGCCGGGAGTCCAGGGCCAGCCAGGCGCTCCACCACGATATTTGATATTTTTAGCATCTTGCCATTTGAGTCTACTACCCGCCCGGCGAACGCCCCTTGCAACTGGCCGGTATCGTCTGACAGTGGCTCCAGCCAGAGTTCGGGATTTCGGGCGGCAGTGGGATGGTTCTCACCCAGGCGGACTTCAAACAGAAGGATGCTCCCGGAAACATCTCCGCTCATACCGACCAATCCGACCTCATCCCCGGCCGTGACCGTCTCGCCAACCTCCACCGAAACTTGGGAAAGATGAGCATAGAGCGTGAAGAGAGGTTGGGAGAGGGCGGACAGATCGTGTTTCAAGATGACCAGGTTGCCATACATGTTCAGGCGGGGTCCATAAGGCATCTGGCTGTCGTCGCCGGCTACAACCACTTCACCATCAGCGGACGCCAGCACAGGCGTACCGCTCGAATTGAGAAAATACACACCACGCAGTGCATTGCGAGTGGCCGATCGATAGCTGCCAAAGCGGTCAGTATACACGATGGTGTTGCGCCCGTCCGGGCTGATCGGTCGTTTGAGGAGGAAATATCCGTCGAGGATGCAGACTTCTTCAGCGCATGGCCCGGGTTCAGCCGGGGGAACCGTTTCGGCTGGAGGTGGAGTCGCTTCTGGGGAGGTATCTACTTCTTCAGGGGTAGGTGAGGGAATTTCAGAGAGAGGTGTATCAGCGCCCGGCATCTCGCCACTCGGTTCGACGAAAGGACTCGCTGGGAGAGATTCTTCCGGCTCACTCGATAAGCGAGTGAGGGTAGTGCAACTAAGGGAGACGATGATTAATAGAGAACTAATGAGATAAATGAAGCGAAGAGATGGGGGTTTCATAATTCAAACCTTTCGCGTCTTCAGACTTAGGGTATTTTAACATAACCCCCAGCCAGCTGAAAACCACCCATATTTCCTATTTAGATTGATCGAGGACGATCACGCCCGCCAAAAGCCCTGCCTGAGAGGACGGATGTCCTCTGCGGTGATAAAGGCTTCGGAATCGACGTCGTTGACCATATTACGTATCTGGTCAATGTTCTTCCTTCGGACACTGACAGCCAACATGGTGACCATGCCATCCTTGCCGCGGGCTGGGATTTCGGTGACGGCGTGACCCTCGGCGCGCAGTCGTTCGGCGATGGCAGCCCCTCGCCGAGAGCTGATGATGCGCAGGTGGGTATGACCGATTGCTAATCGTTCCTCGATGGTTATACCGATGACGGTACCGGTGGCGAAACCAGCCGCGTAGCCGATAATGTTCAGCAGGTTATGCAGGTTGTTGAGGACTGTAGTGATCGCTACGACGAAGATAGCAGACTGGCAAAAGCCTAACAACCAGGCGACCCCTTTTCGTCCCCGCATGACGAACAACATTCTCAGGGTATCCAGACTCATGTCGGTCACGCGTAATGCAAAGATCAGAGCTGCGCTCATTATGGCGCCCGTAGTGAAGTAAATTTCCATGCTTACTGATCCAAAATTTCGCTGAGGACACGGCGGGATTGCAAGGCGGGCAGGTAAAGTCGTTCTATATATTCTTTAACCATGCGCCGGGCACTAAATTGCGGAGCCAGGGTGCGAATCGATTGTTGCATGCAGCCGATCCACTCCCCTGGCAAACCATCTGATGAACGTTCCTGGTAATAGAGAGGGATGATCTGGTTTTCCAGGATATCGTACAGGCTTTCCGCGTCCGCCTGATCTTGTTGGTTAGGGTCTTCGTAATCCTTATCCGCGCCGATAGCCCAGCCGTTTTGCCCATTGTATCCTTCGCGCCACCAGCCATCCAGCACTGAGAAGTTGAGTAAGCCGTTCATGGCAGCTTTCATTCCGGATGTGCCAGATGCTTCGTACGGGCGGCGGGGAGTATTCAACCACACGTCCACACCCTGGAGCAGATAACGCGCCAGGTTCATATCATAG
>MGOK01000075.1:4364-8248 GCA_001795335.1 Chloroflexi bacterium RBG_19FT_COMBO_55_16 | reverse complement strand
AGCATCTGGAATATCTTCGATCTTCTCCCAGGTCTGGGGATCGTCCAGATTTTCAAGCCAAGCTGGACCCAGATAGCGGTCGTATAGATGACGTAAACGGCGGGCGAGCCAGCTGCCAGTATGCACACCGTTAGTGATGTGGGTGATTGGGACCTCATCCTCCTGGAGTTCAGGCCACAGATGACGCCACATCCTGCGGGCTACCGTGCCATGCATCTCTGAAACCCCGTTGCGGTGGTCCGAAAGACGTAAGGCTAAAACTGGCATGCTGAACACGTCTCCCCAGGGATTCTGATGGCGCGCCAGGTCGATAAATCCCTCCCGGTCAAGGCCAAGCTCGGGCCATAATTGAGAGAAATACTTATCCATGAGCCACAGGGGGAACTCATCGTTGCCCGCTGGAACGGGGGTATGGGTTGTAAAAATCGTTGTTTCACGGATACGTTCGATTGCTTCCTTGAATGAGTGACCGGAAGCTACCATTTCACGCGCCCGTTCCAGGTTTAAGAAAGCTGAGTGACCCTCATTCAGGTGCCAGCCACTAGGGTTGAAGCCAAGTACACGCAGGGCGCGCACCCCACCCACACCCAGGATGATTTCCTGGGAAATACGTAGCTCCAGGTCGCTGTTATAGAGCCGAGATGTTAAGTCCCGGTCGTTTGGCTGGTTGGCCTCGACATCGCTATCTAACAGATAAAGCGGGATGCGCCCCACCTGGATCTTCCACAGACGAGTTTTCAATTCGCGTCCTGGCAAATCCACTGAAACCGTCACCGCTTCACTCTCGGACGTTAAAACGGGAAGGATGGGCAGCTCCTCAAATTTCAGGCGGAAAGAGTGCGCCTCTTGCCAACCGTCCTCTGTGATATGTTGAGAGAAATATCCTTTCGTGTAAAGAAAACCGATGGCGACGAGTGGCAGTCCGATGTCACTGGCAGCTTTGAGGTGGTCACCCGAGAGTACGCCTAAGCCCCCTGCGTAGATCGGCAGCGTTTCGTGCAAGCCGAATTCGGTGGAGAAATATGCAATTGGCTGATTATGGAATTCCGGTTGGTTGCGGGAACACCAGGTGTCATCGGCACGCATATATTGATCATACGATCGGAATGTGCGGTCGAAGAAATCCAGGTAATAACGGTCTTGAGTGACGGCGTTTAGCGAGGCGCGATCGACCAACCTCAAGAATCGCACGGGATTGTGCTTGGTACGTTCCCATAAGTCTCGGTCGATACGCAGAAAAAGTCGCTGGGCGTCGGGATTCCAGGTCCACCACAGGTTATAGGCCAACTGGCTCAGGCGGCGGATGCGCCGTGGCAGGCTAAAGTGGTTTGGAATTTCTGTGCGAAAAGGTTCCATATTCTCTCAAAGTCCTGGGTAACAATGAGGACTGTGACCTGGCGAAATACGCGCCAGCGGATGCTGGCGAGTATCGCACAAAAGGCTAGCTAGTTAGAGGTCGCGATCCTCAGATAAATTCATTTTCGACAAGCGTTAATCTTACCATGATCTCGGAAAAACCGGAAATTGTTATGAAGAAAAGGCTCGTAAACGCTCCTCGTAAGGCTATGCTAAAATGGACGTAATCAATGAATGGTCGAAAATATGGCGATGATTGAGACAATCCAATTCTTTGTCACTTGTCTCGTAGATACACTCTATCCGCAAGTCGGTGAAGCGGCTGTGCGTGTTCTCAGGCGTGTAGGGGCACGCGTGGAATTCCCCGCAGGACAGACCTGCTGCGGGCAGCCAGCTTTTAATGCCGGCATGCGCCCCCAGGCCCGTCAGATGGCTGAACACACGATTCGGGTCCTTGAAAGCGCGCCGGGAGTGGTGGTTCTCCCCTCCGGCTCATGCGCAGCGATGATCCGGCATGGATACCCTGAAATTCTTGCTGGAGACTCTCGGTGGTCCCTGCGTGCAGAGACTCTTGCCAAGCGGACGTATGAACTTACCGAATTCCTGGTAGATATATTAGGGGTGACAGACGTTCAAGCGCGTTTTGCCGGACAACTGGCTTATCATGCCTCCTGTCACTTATCCCGAGATTTGGGAGTTAAACTCCAACCTGGCTTATTACTAAGAAATGTAAAAGAGGCAGATATTGTTGAACTTCCCCACAGCGATGAGTGCTGTGGCTTTGGCGGTTTATTCTCCTTCGAATATCCTGAGATCTCTCATGCTATGCTAGATCGCAAAATCCACAACATCCGATCCAGCTCTGCAAGTGTGGTCGTCGCCTGCGATGCGGGGTGTATCACTCATATCAATGGTGGGTTACACCGGCGAGGCCTGTCACCATGCGTCAGGCATATTGCAGAAGTGCTGGAGAAGACATAAGATGTGATGCGGGAAACCTCAAGAGTGGTGGGTACTGGATAAGAATCCAAATCCCTGCTCCCTTTAACCTAATGCCTGATTATTTCGATACCCAAATTCGCGCAGCGTTGGCTAACACGAGGTTACAGGAGGCGTTGGACGCGAACGCGGAGCGGCGAATTGAGGCGCGCTTGCAGGCCAATGCTGCTCTGCCGAATCATCAGGTATTACGACGCCGCGCCCATTCCGTGCGTGCCAGTACCTTGGCCAAGTTGGATGAATATCTGGAGCAGTTCATTACCAAAGCCCAGTTGAATGGCCTGATCGTCCACCGGGCGGCCGACGCAGCTCAGGCGACACAGATTGTGATAGAGATCGCCAGGGAGAATAACGCTCATCTGGTCGCCAAATCCAAGAGCATGATAAGCGAGGAGATCGGCCTTAACCACGCCCTTGAAGCGGTTGGCCTGCGGGTGGTGGAGACCGACCTGGGGGAGTATATCATCCAGCTGCGCGGTGAACGCCCAGCTCATATCCTCACCCCGGCCGTACACCTGAGCCGCGTTGATGTTGGACAGACCTTTCACGAGAGCCTCGGATTACCTTTCAGCGACGATGTTCCAACCCTGGTCGCCGCAGCGCGGCAGGCTTTACGGATGGTTTTCCTCGAGGCTGAGATCGGCATTACTGGGGTGAATTTCGGTGTGGCTGAGAGTGGGACGTTATGCCTGGTGACGAATGAAGGCAACGGCCGCATGGTGACTACATTACCGCCCGTACATATTGCTCTGATGGGGATTGAGCGCCTGGTGCCAACCTTGGACAACCTGGCACTTCTGCTGACTTTATTGCCGCGGGCTGCCACAGGCCAAAAGATAACCGTCTACACCAGCCTGATAAATAGTCCACGCCGGCCAGGCGACCCGGATGGGCCGCGCCAGCGCCACCTGATCCTGGTGGATAATGGACGGGAAGCCCTGCGCCAATCACCTCTTGCCCAGGCATTACTGTGTATTCGCTGCGGAGCATGCCTGAACGCCTGCCCGGTCTTCCGTGAGATCGGCGGACACGCCTACGTAGGTTTGCGCGGCGAGATCAGCACCTACCCCGGACCAATTGGGGCGATCATCTCACCAGGTTTGTTCGGGCAGTCAGAGTTTGGGCACCTGGCGCGCGCCTCCAGCCTGTGTGGGGCGTGCAAAGAAGCCTGTCCAGTAGACATCGATTTGCCGAAATTGCTATTGCGCGTGCGCGCCGGAGGAATCAAGATAGACCCGGGGCGCGCAAAGCAAACGCTCCCTGGTCTGGTTGCTATCGGGATCCGTGCCTTCACCTGGTTTTCGATCGATGTGAGGCGTTTCCGCCTGGCTCAACGCATGCTTGGCTTTTTCAGTCGCATCCTCGCTCCGCGCTCACTATGGATGCACTTGCCGGTCTTTACTGGCTGGGGGTACAGCAAGGATTTCCCACGCCCGGATTTACGATCTTTTCGGAGGCGTTGGATGAGCAGGCGATCAGCCATTTCGGTAATTAATGAATCAGGTGATTCGGTAATTAGGGAATCACGA
>MGOK01000075.1:4034-4346 GCA_001795335.1 Chloroflexi bacterium RBG_19FT_COMBO_55_16 | reverse complement strand
TCTGAGACTTCTGGTGACGAGTCTTCAGATTACCAATCGCTGGCAACCCGGTTTGCGATTGAACTCATGGCTTTGGGAGGTGAATTTACCCTTTGCAGCCGATCCGATCTTGCGCAATACATATTAAAGATATTGCATAACCATAACATCGGCTCTCTTTTATCCTGGGAGACTGATCAACTGCCAAATAGCTTGTTGGAAGCAATCCAGACTGCTGGGATACAGGTGAGTCATGACCTTGATCCTTCCATTCGGGCAGGCTTGACGGGGACCTTGGCAGCTGTGGCTGATACTGGAACGTTAGTATTGACG
>MGOK01000075.1:594-3982 GCA_001795335.1 Chloroflexi bacterium RBG_19FT_COMBO_55_16 | reverse complement strand
CCATCCTGCGCACCAGCGATATCCGAGAGAGCCTCCCGCAAGTGCTGGGTATGAGGGAGATTCAATCAGCAGCCTCCGTGGTTTTGATTAGCGGACCTTCGCGTACCGCCGATATTGAGATGACCTTGACCATCGGCGTACACGGGCCGAGGGAATTGTATGTGCTTTGTTTGGATGAGTGAGAAGGGACCAGATGAACTAATGGAGCTAGACGACCTAAATCGGAAGGCTCAGAGCGTATCTAAAAGTCTTCTACAGCATTATTCTTTACTCATTCTGGTTGGATCGAGTTTGGCGGGTGAACAAGTAGGCTACCGCGACGATCAAGACCAGCAAAATCAATAGTCCGAATGGCCAACAGCCGGAGATTCCGTTAGCGCCCGTGGTGGGAGTTCGCGTTGTCTCGGCTGGATTCGGTTGATTGAGCACCTGCTGTTCTTCATTGGTGAGCAGTGTGATGATCGGGATGCTGGTAGGAGTGGTGGTTGGGGTGAGCGTGGCTGCAGCGGTGGGAGTGTGGGTTGGGGTATGGGTTGGAATTGGCCCGCCATCAGCGGATGCCTGGCGAGGCTGTCGAATTGCCTGGGCGGTAAGCGTCAATAGCAGAGCCAAAATAATCACCGCTATCCAGTGGTGAGATCTTACAGCTGACCATAGGTCGCAGGTATTTTTTATCATCATGGCAATAATCCTACAACTCGTTCGAGGATAATCTCGGCGACTTCTGCCTTGGTCATTAGAGGCAGGATTTCTTCGCCGCCTCCGGCATCCAGGATGGTGACGCGGTTTGTGTCTACGGCGAATCCAGCGTCGCGGGCGGTGATATCGTTGGCGACGATCAGATCCAGGTGTTTGGCGTGTAACTTCTGGCGGGCGTTGCGTAGTAAATCCTGACTCTCGGCTGCGAATCCAACCGTAACCTTTGGGCATCCATGGCTCGATTTCTGCTCAGCGACGGCTTGCAGGATGTCTGGTGTGGCTTCCAGGGTGATTTTAGGAATCCCTTTGTCTCTTTTAATCTTTTCAGTGGCAGAGATGGTTGGACGGAAATCTGCCACTGCAGCGGCCATAATCAGGATCTCGGCTTTAGGGATCGCGGCTAGCACAGCTGCCAGCATCTCTTCTGTGGTGAGCACATCTACTCGCTCGGCGCCGATGGGGGTAGGTAAATTTGTCGGGCCGGAAATTAAAGTAACCTTAGCCCCCCGGTCCAGGGCAGCCTGGGCTAAGTTGAAGCCCTGCTTACCAGATGAGTGATTGGTGATGGCGCGTACAGGATCGATCGCTTCCTGTGTGCCGCCAGCGGTGACCACCACCTTTCTACCATGAAGCGGGCCGCGTTGGGAGAGTGCCAGGCGAATGTGTCCGATTAACTCGGCTGGTTCCACCATGCGGCCGAATCCGGACTGCCCAGAAGCCAGATGACCTTCGGCTGGACCGACAATGATCGCCCCACGTTGGCGGAGAATTTCCAGGTTGGCCTGTGTTGCGGGATGGGTGAACATGTCGCCATCCATGGCCGGGGCTAAGACCAGCGGGCAACTGGCTGCTAAAGCAGTCACAGTGAGCAAGTTATCGGCGATGCCATAGGCCAGCTTAGCCAAAGTGTTGGCTGAGATCGGGGCGATGGCCAATAAATCGGCGTTCTTCGCCAGGCCGATATGCAGTACATGACCTGTGTGACCCCAAAGGTCTTCGTCACTATATGCCCGCCGTCCAGTGACAGATTGGAAGGTGAGGGGGGTGATGAACTGCAGGGCTGCCTGGGTTAAGATTACATCCACCTGAGCGCCGGCTTGGGCGAGCCTGGAAGCCAAGTCAGCGGCCTTGTAAGCAGCGATCGAGCCGGTAATACCAAGCAGGAGGCGTTTGTTTTGAAAAGGGGTCATTTTCAGTACCGAGATTTCCGCATATGCAGCTGAAATTATACTTGCATCTCTCTATCGTGCAGAAGATGTTGTGAAATGGATATTAATGTTGCGTAGGCCGTTTACGATGGGCAGTTAGCATTTGGCTTTCAGCTTTCAGTTGGGTGTCAAGTCCTGAAATATGTTTACAGAAAATATTAGTTATCAGGGAGTTTGTACTTTTATCAGCCGATCGTGGCCGGATAGGTCTGGTAGGATAGTTATCTCTGCTTCCGGGAAGACTTGCCTGGCTAGGTGAGCGACAGTGGAACCCTGGGATGCTTCGATTTCTAGTAGTAGCAAGCCAGCTGGCAGGATCTGGTTCGGAGCCTCCAATATTAAACTTGAGATCACATGCAAACCATTTTCTCCCCCGTTGAGGGCCAGATTAGGTTCTTTTCCATGCACGTTTAAACCCTGTAAGGTTTGAGTAGGGATATACGGCAAATTGGCGCAAATTAAATCGAAGCGTTGGCGGGTTGGAGGGAGGAGGTTGGACTGCACACAGTGAACTCGGTCTTCCACACTGTGATTCCGAGCATTGTAGCGGGCGATACGCAGGGCAGGGAGGGAGATATCAGAGGCCAGGAGGTGCAGGTCGGTGATATGGGCTGCCAGGGCGACCGCGATGCAACCGGAGCCGGTCCCAATATCCGCCGCGCGGCGGCGGGAGATGTGAGTGTGCAACCAGGCGAGGGCGTTTTCGACCAGTAGCTCAGTCTCCGGACGAGGGATGAGAGTATGGGCGTTGACAGCGAAGTCCAGGCCGAAGAACTCCCAGTGGCCGAGGACATAAGGGAGGGGTTCACCATCCTGCAAGCGGGATAATGATCCCTTCAGTTTAACCATCTGTTCGGAAGTTAGCGTGTATTCTGGGTGAGCGATTATCCAGGCGCGGGGTTTAGCGAGCACGTGGGCGAGCAGAACCTGGGCATCCAGGCCGGGGGTGTCGCTCATCCCAGAGAGAAGGTTCCTAACTTCTATGAGTAAGTCTGAGAGTCGAGTCAACGAGTCAGCAAATCAGCAAGTGAGCGAATCAGCGAGTTAAGGTGCCAGCACTTTCGTGAAAAGTGTGAAGTTTGGCAACGTTTTACATATCACGTCTCACGCATCACGCATTACTCCTCAATTCCTGCTGCGGCCAGGCGTTCAGCTTCGTCGCGGGTGGCGAGTTCGTCGATAAATTGATCGATGTCACCATCCATGACGACTGGTAGGTTGTACGACGAGAGGTTGATACGGTGGTCTGTGACACGCGATTGGGGGTAGTTGTAAGTGCGGATCTTCTCAGAACGTTCTCCGCTGCCTACCTGAGAACGACGGGAAGCGTCGATTTCCAGACGGCGTTTCTCTTCTTCTATCTCATACAGGCGAGCGCGCAGGATGCTCATCGCCCGCGTGCGGTTCTGCAATTGCGAGCGTTCGTCCTGGCATTGCACCACCATCCCGGTTGGCCGGTGGGTCAGGCGCACAGCGGTGGC
>MGOK01000075.1:286-575 GCA_001795335.1 Chloroflexi bacterium RBG_19FT_COMBO_55_16 | reverse complement strand
CCTCCGGCGCCGGCCGAGCGATAAACGTCCATGCGGATATCGCCCTCAGGAATGTCGATCTCCACCTCGTCCACCTCGGCCAGCACGGCAACCGTCGCCGTAGAGGTATGGATGCGACCCTGGGCTTCTGTGATGGGAACACGCTGGACACGATGCACGCCCGATTCATACTTCAACCGCGAGTAAGCGCCTCTCCCCTTGACCAGGAAAATGATCTCCTTGAAGCCGCCGATACCGATCTCGTTGGCGGAGAGCACCTCGACTTCCCAGCCCAGGCGTTCAGCATAGC
>MGOK01000075.1:0-196 GCA_001795335.1 Chloroflexi bacterium RBG_19FT_COMBO_55_16 | reverse complement strand
CGCGCAGGTCTTGGGGCAGCAACATGCTCTTGATCTCGTGTTCAAGGATTTCGATTTGGGATTCCAACTCGATGCTCTCAGCTTCGGCCAGCTGGCGTAATTCATCATCCTCGGAATCCTGCAAGGCATGCGCTTCGGTGAGTTGTTTGAGCGCCTGGCGGTACATGCGCGCCTTCATGACCAGGGGCTCAAGCTC
>MGOK01000074.1:18596-22247 GCA_001795335.1 Chloroflexi bacterium RBG_19FT_COMBO_55_16 | reverse complement strand
TACCGCCTGGAATGCTAGCCTTAGCGTATTAATGTGATACTCTGCAACTGCTTTGAATCAATATGCGATTTATTTCTAGCTACCTGACACTTTAACAGCAGAATAGTTGACCAGCACAGGTTCTCCAGTAAAATCGTTTTTCCCGAAACATTTTACGAAACGGAGTAACCCAATGCCGATCAACCAACTTTATGATACCTGGAAAACGCGAATTATGGAACTGCGTCCAGGTCAACGGATTACCCAAGTTCGAGCATTTGCATGGCTGATCATCGGAATTTATCTGAGTCGTTCGGTTTGTATGAGTAAAGTTGCTTGCAAGATTCCCGGAGAAGCGAAGTTGACGAGTGCCACTCGGCGTCTGAGTAGACTGCTGGATAATCCAGCTATCCGAGTGCGAGAATGGTATGAGCCGATTGCCCGGCAATGGTTGGAAGCGCAATTTCGTTGTATGGGCGAGATCCATTTGATCGTGGATGGTACCAGGATCGGATTTGGGCATCAACTTCTGATGGTTGCCTTGGCCTATCGTAAAAGAGCCATCCCAATTGCCTGGACATGGGTCAAACAGGCCCGTGGGCACAGTGGGGCAGACAAGCAAGTGGCTTTGCTGGCTTATGTCAGGCAGCTGCTGCCCAAAGGAGCCGCCGTTTTTCTGGTGGGCGACTGCGAGTTTGGGCCGGTGGAAGTCTTGGGACAACTGGATCGTTGGCATTGGTTCTATGTTCTACGACAAAAATCAGATACCTGTGTCTGGCTCAATCATCTGAACGACTGGAAAACCTTTGGCAGTTTTGTGCAAAAACCAGGTAGCAGTGTGTGGCTAGGACATGGCTATTTGACGGGCAAGGAGATTTACCCTATCAATCTTTTGGTTCACTGGAAAGCCGGTGAAGTTCAGCCCTGGTGCCTGGCAACCAACTTGCCCGAGATGAAAATGGCATTGAAATTCTACGCTTTGAGAATGTGGATCGAAGAAATGTTCGGCGATTTCAAAAAGCATGGCTTTGATTTGGAAAGTACAATGCTCCGTCATTTTCTCCGCTTGTCCCGGCTCACCTTGGCGGTGGCTTTGCTCTACGTTTGGCTCATTTCGGTCGGCGGACGTACTATTCGAGAAGGTTTGCGCCATTTGGTGGATCGGGTTGACCGACGGGACTTGAGCATTTTTCAGATTGGCTTACGTTTCATCGAAAGGAGATTGACGAATGCCTTACCCTTCCGAATTCCGTTGTCTACCTATCTGGGATAGCAAACTGTCAGGTGGCTAGATGATAGTTCACTTTTCGTCTTTGCACAAGATACCCCGAAATAAGAGGAATTGCCGGTTGTGTTATACTAATTTCCCAGACGCAGCTTTTCACCGGATCAGGTTCCGTTCGAAGAGCAGCCCCCTTCTGAGAATAAATCATGCCCTCCCTTTCACCCTCCGATAAGCGAGCTGCAGCCAGATCCTGGCGTTGGTGGGATGTCCTGGCTTTGATCGTCATTATCCTGGCGATTTGGCTGCCACGCGGTCTGGCTCTGAACCGCTTCGTCACACCCGACGAGCCTTTGTGGCTCTACCGTTCCGCCAATTTCTATTTTGCCCTTGGGCAACGTGATTTTGCCTCCACCTTTCAAAAAGAACACCCGGGGGTGACCATCATGTGGGCTGGGACGTTGGGATTCTTGATCCGCTTCCCAGAGTACCGCGGCAGTGGCCTCGGCCAGATCGAAATGGATCAGTTCCACTACCACATGAATAACCTGGCCAAGGTGCCGCCCATCGAATTGCTGACCGCCAGCCGGATGTTCATGGTGTTGGGGCACACGCTGGTGCTGGCGCTGGCCTACCTTTATGCCCGCCGTCTGATCGGCCCGTTCCCAGCCTTTATTGCCTTCCTGTTGATCGCCTTCGACCCGTTCCACCTGGCGCTTACTCGGCTGTTACACCTGGACGGTTTGCTAAGCAACCTGATGTTGCTCTCCTTGCTGGCCTTTCTGAATTTTCTCCTGGAGCGAAGACCTCTAGATTTGCTTGTCTCCGCTGCTGCGGCGGGTTTCAGCGTGCTGACGAAGTCGCCAGGCGTCTTCATCGCTCCGGTGATTGGCCTGATGGCCCTGCTTGATTTCTGGCAGACGCGCTCCCACAACAAGGAAGCACCCCTGGCGAAACAGCTGTGGCGCAGCGCCTGGCCACTGATCGCCTGGGTCGCTGTCGGGGCGGGGGTGATGTTCGTCTTTTGGCCAGCCATGTGGGCCGATCCCATCGAGCCGTTGCTCACCGTATTCAAGAAAGCTGGAAAATATGCCGAAAGTGGGCACTACTCAGCGGTCTTCTTCAACGGGCAGATTGCCGAGAGCGGCGACTTAGGGTCTGCCTTTTTCTATTTTTACCCGCTGACCTATCTGTGGCGCAGTACGCCAGTTGAACTGATCGGGCTGGTAGCTGCCCTGTTTGGTTTTTTTACCTGGCGGGAGCCGTTCAACCGGCGATCGTTGCGCTTCACCTCGATCGCCTTATTCCTGCTGACGGTGATTTTCACTATTGGGATGACCATCGGCTCGAAGAAATTCGATCGCTACCTGTTGCCGGTCTACGCGCCCTTGGACTTGCTCGCCGCCATGGGATGGGTTTCCCTCGCCGTCTGGCTGAAAGAGAAAAACCTCCGTTCATTTTTAAAATATAGCCCCTACCTGCTCCTGGTGATCGCCATCGGGGCGCAGATGGCCGGATCGCTCCGCACTTTTCCATATTACCTTTCTTACTACAACCCGCTCATGGGGGGCGGCCGGAAAGCTCCCGAAGTGATGCAGATCGGCTGGGGCGAAGGCTTAGACCAGGCTGCCCGTTATTTAAACCAAAAACCAGACGCGGCAAAGATGGGAGTAGTTTCCTGGTATCACCTGGGACCTTTCTCATACTTCTTCAACGGCGAACCCCACCACATGTCATATCTCCCTGAGGTCAGCCCGGATGACTGGGAAAAGTTCCTGGCCAACAACTACGCCGTCGTCTACGTCCACCAATGGCAGCGGGGTATTTCCGGGCAGGTTCTTGAGTACCTTTCCCAGCGCACGCCCGAAAAAACCATCTGGATTAATGGCATAGAATATGTGCGCATCTATGCGTTGCATTAGTTAATCAAGCCAGGGATCTATGGGGTCAGCGCAGTTCGAAAAAGCCCGCACCTGGGCTTTTAAATTAATCTCGCACGACTACTTCCCGATCGGGCTGCTGATCACGCTTTTGCTGATTGTCGGGAGTATGATCGTGACCGATTATGGCGAGTCGTGGGACGAACAGCTGCGTTACCGCTACGCGACCAATTCGCTCAGCGCTTACCTGGGGGACAGCAAGGGGCTGAGAGGCGAGAAGGGCTCCTTCTACGTCATGGCGGCCAAGCTCGGCTCCGAAGCGCTTAGATGGATTCGGAAAGACTGGCTGCCGATCGAATCCTGGCATTTCATGCACTTCCTCTCCTTTCTGTTGGGGCTATTTTTTTTCTATAAACTCTGCCTGCGATTGATGAATATATGGACGGCTTTCGTCACCACCTTGTTTTTCGGCACTCAGCCTTTGATCTGGGGGCATGCCTTCATCAATCCTAAAGACATCCCTTTCATGGCGTTTTTCCTGGGCAGTCTCGCCACGGGCCTGGCAATGGT
>MGOK01000074.1:9378-18519 GCA_001795335.1 Chloroflexi bacterium RBG_19FT_COMBO_55_16 | reverse complement strand
CTCAACAGAAAATGGCGGGGCTTATTCGCCTCATGGGTTGGGTTTTCCGTGGCGATCCTGCTGGGATTAATCATCTTCCACGCGCCTGCCACGCAAGCGATGGCCGGCCTGATCGAACGAGCTTATTTTGCAGAGCCTTCCAGCGCCCTGGGAAAAATTTTCTCCACCTTGGCCGAGAATATGCGCGCCATACCGCTGGAAAACTATGTCCAGAAAAGCTTGAAGCTTTACCCGCGCCTGGTGCTCCTTTACGCCATGCTGGTAATAGCGGTAAATATAGCGTTCGCTCTCCGCTTGTTCCCGACAGCCACCCGTGAGATGTGGCGGGAGCATGCCATTCCATTCGCAAAATTGGTGCTGAAGAGCATCCTAAACAAGCATGTGTTGGGCGCCGGGATCCTTTTGGGGTTGTGCACGTCAACCCGCGTGATCGGTCCCACTGCGGGAGCGTTGGTAGCCGTTTACTTTCTTCTAAAAACCGGCAGAAAGGCGATCCCAACCTTGATCGCTTTTTTTACGATCACACTGGTCATCTCTTACCTCACCTGGCCCAACCTGTGGGGAGCTCCTTTGAAAAACTATATCGGCAGTTTTACACAGGCCTCCGATTTCCCCTGGGACGGCAAGGTGATGTTTGCCGGCGTCGATTATCCAGTCAGTGAGCTGCCGCGCGCTTACCTGCCGGTGCTGCTGTCGCTTCAGTTCACCGAACCCGCCATGATTTTGTTCCTGGCCGGCCTGGCCGTCGCTATCACCCGCTCCATCGGGAAGGCCGTCGACCGTAAGCTGGTAGCTATGCTGGCCCTGTGGCTGATTATGCCGATCGCTGTGGGCATGCTTCTGCAAACCACCATGTACGACAATTTTCGGCACTTCCTGTTCGTCATCCCCTCAATCTTCCTCTTCGTCGGGCTTGGAATACAAGCTATATTAGACAAGTTAAAAAGCATCCCAGCGAGGATCGTGATCCTGATCGTGCTGCTCCTGCCCAACCTTTATTGGGATGTACAGCTGCACCCTTACCAATACGTGTATTACAACAGCCTGACCGGTGGGGTCAGGGGCGCCTTCCGCAACTATGAAATGGATTATTGGGCAACCTCTTACCGGGAAGCAATCAATTACTTAAACGAGAACGCACCTGCCAACGCTCGGGTGGTCGTTTGGGGGCCTGATCATGTCGTCAAGAGCCTCGCCCGAGCTGACCTGCTCATCGAAAAATATGACAATGAGAACTTCCAAGTAAAAAGCGGCCCTAGCTTTGCCATCGTCTCGTCCAGACATGATAAAGATCTGACGCTCTTTCCGGAGGCGAAGCAGCTATTAACAGTCGGTCGAGATGGAGCGATCTTCGCCGTCGTCAAGCAACTTGACCAAACTCACCCCCCCGATCCATAGCAGAATAACTCCGGGCAGCATCATCCTGTCCAGGCCTGAATTAACCCACCAGCTGATGTCATGCAGGCTGTCATATGAGGTCAGGTAGTACATCCCCAGGATTGCCAGGACGTACAGGAGGCCACAACACAGGATCAAGGCTATCGTCCCCTGCAACCTGCCGGGCCTCACCAGGGCGAGTGCTCCGGCTAGAAGCATGCCAATGCCCAATACACCCCAAACCTGGACGCTGAACAAATCAGTGAACACGGAACGCAGGATATACACAGCTTCCACCAGATGAAAATCCCCTGCCAGATTGCGCTGGATGGCTTCCATTGCCAGCCCAGACTTTGCCGCCTGGTCAGAGTAGGCCACGACCTTGACCAAGCCCCAGAAAACCCAATAAACGCACAAGGGAGCGATTAGCAGCGCTGCCTGGCGCCAAGGCGTACCTTGAGCCTTGTCCTGAGCCCGGCGAAGGGACAGTGCTCCTGGTCGTTGGAAATAGGCCAGCCCAAGCAGCAAGAGCACTCCCAGCCAGGCCAAGATGAGTCCCTCAGGCCTGGTCCAGGCGGCAGCGGCAAAGAACATCCCGCTCAGGAAGATTCGCCCCTCTGCCTGCCGGGGGGCAGGTGCTGCTCTCACCCCCGCGAATAATACCACCCCCGAGACCAGGTAATAAGCCATCGGCAGGTTAGCAAAGCCGATCGTGGCGTGCCGAAAGAGGATCGGTGTGCTGGCCAGTATCAGAGTGGCCAACCCGGCAACCGGGCGGCTTACCCTGATTTGGACCAGGAACCCATAGACAAGGAACACCAAAGCCAGGTAATAGCCGCTGAAGATGACTTTTGAGGCAGGGAGCGTTTCTTGAAACAAGATGCGAAAAGCAGCGATGAGCAGGGGAACCTGCAGCGGATAGGGCAAGGTGTTAGTACCCCAGGCGGTAACCGTAGATATGTCTCCTGTCTGGGCAATCCCGTAACCCTTCACGCCCCAGATCTGGATCTCATCGGCCGTATGGTAACCCTTGCCAACCGCGAGCAGCACCGCAGCTCCCCCCAACATCAGGAAAGCGATCTGCCACAGGTCGATGCGCTGCCCTGGCGTGGAAGGCAACTCTGGCGATGCATTAGCCGCGCTACGTAAACGCCTGGATCTAAATCCCACCCATAAGGAAGCAAGGAAGAGCACCCCCGTGACCAATAAAATGAGCCCGCGATGGATCGTCATTCCTGCTAACCCTGCTAACCCTATTCCAATCGAAAGGGCAAACAGCGCCAGGCCATAGCCCAGGGCAAGCCGGGAGGAGATATCCACATCCGGAACGAGCCTTCCTGAAAACAGAAAACCGCCCACCACCAACAGAGTCAGCCAGGCCGCAGGCCAGGCAGCCGCCTGGAAGATCTCGAACAGGCTCTGGAAGCCCGACTGAAAAGATGCATTTCCAGCGGGAGGCGGGTAATCCGGGAGCAGCAGGCCCCATTCGCTGTCAAACATGCGTACATTCCTGGCTGGCGCGGATTGCCCATCTCCCGGGAAGTCGCTGACGACCAGGAAATAGGTGTTCTCGCGGGAGATGGTTTGCAGACAAGCGGCGTCAGTACAGTTGATCACCTGGCGTGGGACAAGGAAGAACTGCATGTAAGGGGTGATGCTCAAGACCTTTAACCCGCCTCCTGCCGGGGGCAAGACGACGCGCGCGTTTGTGGGAATGTTCTCGTTTAAGAACTTGACATAGTCGGCGAAGCGCTGGTTCTGGCCGAAGTTGGCGCTGCGCCATAATCCCGTCTGCCCGATTGTCCCCCAGACCCGCAACATATTTTGCCCGACGTTCCCCAATAAACGCCATCCCTGGAAAAGGAGGCCGGCGAACAAAAGAATGGATAACAGCCAGGTCTTTGCCTTGAACGAAAGCATAGCATTCATTGCACCCTGAAAGCTATTCTATCATGTCGGTTGACAGAATTTTCGGTATACTATGACTTATGCACCCGGTTTGCGCTGTTCACTGGTTGGGGTTGGTGCCCTACGCGGAGGCCTGGCAGCTGCAGGAGCAGCTGGCCGGCGAGATTGCCATGGGAATGAGACCGCCGACCCTATTGTTGCTGGAACACCCCCATACCTTTACCTTCGGAAGGCGGGGAAAGGCAGAAAACTTATTGTGGGACGAAGCGGAACTTGCCCGGCGGGGAGCCAGCGTGCACTGGGTCGATCGCGGCGGTGACGTGACCTACCACGGGCCTGGGCAGCTGGTCGGCTACCCGCTGTTGCCGCTCGGCTCAGCCAGCCTGCGGGTAGATGTCATGCAAGACTCTGCCCGATTACCCCAGGCTGATTACGTGGGATACGTCCGCAAGCTGGAGACGATGCTGATCGCTGCCCTGGCACGCCTGGGTGTAGCCAGCGGGCAGGTTCCTGGCCTGACCGGAGTATGGCTCCAGCCGCACGTCCCCGCACGCTGCCTGAACTGCCCTCCCGAGCTCAAGCATCTTCCAGCCAAGATCGCCGCCATAGGAGTCAAGGTGGACGCGCGTGGGGTTTCCCGGCACGGCTTCGCCTTGAACGTCAACCCAGATATGTCCTACTGGGAGGGGATCATCGGCTGCGGGCTGACCGACTACCCGGTTGCCAGCCTGGCCGGTTTGCTCCATCCAGTCCCCACCATGGAACAGGTAATCCAGGCGGTGTTGGTCGCCTTTAGGGAGCTGTTCGAATTCGAGATGTTGGCCGAAATGGACCGCAATTCAGTTTGACACATAGTAAAAAAAACAGTACACTTATACGAGCCCAAGTTTTCTTCATCTGGGGAACAAATCTAGGAGGATGAAATGGCTTATCAGTCCTATCAACTTGTCATGAAAACTGGCCCGGCTCCCGGCAAGACGTTTGCCATTGAAAAGAGCGAACTTTTTTTCGGTCGGGACGTCGCCAACGAGGTCTTCATCAACGACGCGGAAGTCTCTCGCCGGCATGCCCGGCTGACTGTGCAAACTAGCGGCTACATTCTGGAAGACCTGGGGTCTACCAACGGCACTTTTGTCAATGGGCAACGCCTGACCGGGCCGCGCGTCCTGCGCCTCGGTGACATGATCATGCTCGGCGAGAACGTCAGCCTGGTATTCGAAATGGCCTCCTACGATCCAAACGCTACCATGGTCAGCGCCCCCGGCACAGTAGTCGCCCCACAACCCCCGCCAATTGTCGCACCGCCCCGCGCGCCAGCTTACGTGCCGCCAACCCCACCGCCTCCCACGCCAGCCTACGTACCACCGCCCGCCCCACCTTCCCCGGAGCCTGCATACGTTGGTCGGGTGCCAGCCGGCCCACTAGAGCCGGTCATCCCGGAGGAGCGGGGGCCCCGCAGGACATGGTTATGGGTCAGTTGCGGCTGTTTGGTTGTACTGCTGTGCTTGCTTGTCGCAGGGGGATACGCGTTTGACACTTTAAATTTGTATTGCACGCCAACTTTTAAAAGCATTACCGTCCTGGTAGGTGGACCCTTTGGCATCACCTGCCCTTAAGTCCCAAAACAACCTTCCTCACACACAAATCGCCTGGGTAAACCAGGCGATTTTCTTTATTTAATCTGGTAGGTTTCCAGACAGCCCTCATTTTGGGTTAATCATTCTAACTCATCAAGAGCGGTGTTAATCTGGGACAGCGTCTTCCCAACTTCAACATAATTGCCAGCACGCAAATCCCTATCAGCCTCTACCAGCATGGCCTCCAGGGCAACGTTTTCAGGGTTTTCAGGATGGCGCAGGTAATCCGCCACGATCCCCCGCTCGCGCATTTGCTCTGCCGCAGGCAACCAGGCTGTAAGGAAATATGCAGAAGGGTCCAGCAATTGTTGGTAGCGCCGCACGGTATCGTAATAATAGACCGACAGGTGGATGTCGTCGTACATGTCCGGGTTAATCTGCTGGTGGTGGAGACTTGCCAGAAAGCGCGCCTCCAGCTGGGCCAGCGTTAGGCCAAAGTGGGTTTGCAAGGCGGCATCGATCGCCTGCGATTGTTTCCCGCTGGAATGGGGATGGATATCGCGGTAAAACGTATCGAAAGCCTTCCACCCAAAAGTGTTTACCATATATTGCACCAGGGCACCCCCTTCCAGGTAGCCGATCTCGTGCTGGGAAGTATAGAACGCGTCGGCGAGCGGCGCCAAAGGCAGGTACCATCCCAGATCCACCAGGGCAGCGGCTCGCGGCAGCAGCGGTTCTCTTTTGAAGTGACCTCCCGACAGGTAGACCGCCAGGCCTTCCACCAATAACGCTGGGCGCAAGTCCCCTGCCAGGCGACTATCCAGCAGGTGGATCATCTCGTGGTGCAAGACCTGAGAAAAATCGTTGCCGGCATAGTTTTGACCCAAATAAGATATGTAAATCTCGCTGGCAGCAAACCCCCCATGGCCCAGGACGCGCGGCAAAACCGTGATTGGGATCGGATCGCTAAATCCAATTCCCATACTCTCCACAGCGTCGAGCGCCACTTCATCAGCGCTCGCCAACAAGGAGGGCAGGTCATCGGCTGCTTCGGTTCCGGTAATATAGTGGACCAGGCAACATTCATTCTCCGCGGTTTCCCACTTCGCACCGGGTTCAGGAGGAGGCAGATCATCCCTCGGGAAAAGACGGACCGTTTCAGTCCAGGAAAGACCATCTGGCAAGATCGAGATATTGAGGGGATATGCGCCAGCAGCTAATCCTCGTGTGTCCCACACCCAGGTCAGGGTAGCTTGCAAGCGTCCGCCAATCCCATAAGGGTTAAAATCAGCCGTTCCCAGATCGATTGGAGTGGAGGAGTTGCTCACTTGAACCTGCACTTTTGACTCTTCCAGATCCGCTTCATTTGGAGCGATGATTTCTATGCTCACCAGGTCGCCTGTATAAAGTGGGCCATCGGGGTGAAGGCGGACTGTGAATGAGTCCTTTGGTTGCGTTGTAGTCGGTGTTACGGGCGGTGGAGAACGAGTTGGAACTTGCGTTGAAAAAGGCGTCGCAGTGGGAATCTGCAGAGTGTTCGTTGGAAAAGTCGCCGGAGAAGCTAGAATAGCCTCAGGAAGAGACGAAACAGCCTGGCAAGCCAGAAGAAAAATAGAAACTAATACAAGCAGGCGGCGCATGGGAGCAATTATAGCAGTCTCTTTGGTTACCATCTCCGGTTTAGTTTCCCGCTGATACAATTAGATCGATCGGCTGGCATCATCGGATGATGGATTGACTCGCTGATTCGCCAACTTGCCGATTCGCTGAACCTATAGCTCACCTTCAGGAGGTCCCTATGTCCCCTATGTTCGTACCAGGTCCGGTGGATGTCGATCCGGATGTCCTGGCAGCTCAAACCAAGGCGATGCTCCCCCACCGCAGCAAGGAATTTGAGGCGATCTATCGCCAGACTTGGGAAAAAGCGAGGCAATTATTCTACACCCAATTTAGAGTATTTATAGTTACCAGCTCAGGGACAGGTTTACAAGAAGCTGTTGTGCGGAATCTTGCCAAAAAGGATGTATTGAGCTGTGTGAATGGGGCTTTCAGTAAACGTTGGTTTGAGGTCGCTCTGGCAAATGGAAAACAAGCAGACATCCTCGAGACAGACTGGGATCGACCGATCACACCAGAAATCGTTGCCGAAGCGCTCCATAAGAAAAGGTATGAGATCGTGACGATCGTCCATAACGAAACCTCAACCGGTTTACAGAACCCGGTCGAAGAAATCGCTGCGGCTGTCCGGTTAGCCAGTCCAGAGACCTTGATCTGCGTCGACGCTGTATCTTCATTGGGCGGCGCGAAGATAAAAATGGATGCCTGGGGGTTAGATGTATTGTTCACTTCATCTCAAAAATGCCTGGCATTGCCGCCCGGATTGGCGCTAGCGGCGATTTCTGATAGAGCTCTGGTATATGCAGAGCGTGTGCCCGAGCGGGGTTGGTACTTTGATTTTCTTCGATTAGAAAAGCATCTCCACAAAGATTCCACCCCAGCCACACCCGCCCTATCTTTAATCTATGCCTTGGATTACCAATTGGATCGTATCCTTGAAGAAGGTTTAGAAAACCGTTATGCCCGCCACAGGGCAATGGCTCAGCGCGTCCAGAGTTGGGCAATCGGACGAGGTATGGAGATATTCGCACCCGAGGGTTACCGCTCCCAAACGGTAACGACGATAAAAAATACCCGCAATATCGATATCCAGGTCTTAAACTCCCATCTGTTGGAACGGGGCATGCGGATTGCTAATGGATATGGTCCCCTGAAAGACATTTCGTTCCGTATAGCTCATATGGGAGATCTGCAATTATCGGATATCGAAGCACTATTGGTAGTCATAGATGAGCTTCTAAGTTAGGATCTATTTTTTTCTACTCAAGATTTCTTAAATTCCCCTTGACACAGAACAGATGTTCGGTTAATATATCGAACATCTGTTCTGCAAAAATTTCTTATAGCGAATTGCCTAGATCTAACATCGATGCGATTTAGTTCTAAGGGAGGCTCATATGAACGTGGGAATGCTTTGGTTCGATAACGATATAAAATCAGATCTTACTTCCAGGATCGAACGTGCCGCGATTTACTACAAGGAAAAATATGGAAAAGCTCCCAATATCTGCTTTGTCCACCCCAGCATGACCAATCGGATTAAAGCAGTTGGCGAGGACAATCCACCGATTAAAGCTGGCGAGATCGAGATCCGCACAACCCGGTCGGTCCTACCGAATCACATTTGGATCGGAGTGAATGGGATGAACGGGCACGCTAATGCGTAAGCTCTGCAGCCAGCATATCCAGTTCAACTTCTAACTCTGCCTTGCCCGATTTCACCGCTTCGTCAACTATCAAAAGCCGGTGGTAAATTAATTCCAAACTTTCCTTGCTGAATCTGCGCGCCTGCGGTGATATTTTCTGCGCCACAAATAGGGGGATTTTTATTAATCGCGCAATATCCCCTTCATTGCCACGGTTATCCAAAATTTCTTTGGCTAATAGCAACAAGCGAAATTGGCGAACGATCATCCCAAAAATCGAACCCGCTTCTTGGTGCCTCAACAGGTTATGCAATGACTCGCTTGCCTGGCGACCATTTCGATTTCCTAAGGCATCTACCAGTTCAAAAATATTTCCCTCTCCAAAGAACGTGGTTAAATTTCTGACATCATCAGCCTCGATCGGCCTTTGAAAATTCACATATAACAACAATTTCTGGATTTCCTGATCTGCCAGGCGGACATCATCCCCCACGATACTGGTTAATAATGCAGCTGCCTGGCTTGTTACCTCGCCTCCTGCTTCTTTCACCCACAATTTTATCCACTTGACCATCTCGGGTCCATAAGGAACTCTAAACTCCTTGAGGTAAACCCTTTCTCCTCTTTCTCTCACCCACTTTTCTAACCAGTGTATTTCACCTTTTTTTCTCATTTGCTCAGTCGTGAGGGCACCATCCAAGATTAAAACTAGCGCAGTGCTTACTGGAACCCTTTCAAGAAAATCTTTAAACTTTTGACGGAGCGATTCGCTGTTCAGTTGCGCCAAAGGATTTTTCAGTATGACCAACCGGCGTGGGGCAAGGAAAGGCATTGCGTTGGTTGTCGAGGTCATTTCTTCGATATTTAGCGAGCGTCCATCCAGGCTGCTGGTGTTCATCTCAGCTAAAGCGGGATCGCCCAGTTTGGCCTTTAACCCGGCGACAAACTGGGCGATCGCAAACTCATCTTCGCCATGCAATACATAAACGGCTGGCGGCCTTGAGGCCATACTCACT
>MGOK01000074.1:0-9359 GCA_001795335.1 Chloroflexi bacterium RBG_19FT_COMBO_55_16 | reverse complement strand
TGGCCACAATCTCGACCACATACAAGTTTCCTGGCTCTCCTGAAGTCGTCACACGCTCTTGTCGCAAAGACCCAAGGGGTTGCCCAATGATCAAGGCGACAGTCGCTAAAGCTATCGCCAGGGGCAGGCGCTCTACCTTATCACGGAAGCTTCGCCCTCCGAACATGGCCACCCCGGCTGCCAACCCGGCCAGAATCCCGGCTGTTACAAAATTAGTGCCGCAGTTAGGGTGGACGGCGAGTTGGCGCTCTCCCTTGCGCAAACGATCCAGCGCGGCCTCGATTGCTTCCTGGAGCTCATCGATAGACACATCCCCCAGTATCCAGAATCCACCCGCGTCGGAATGGCCTGCCAGGCTGCGTTTTGGGTGGTGCTGGGACAGGAGATGAAGCGTGGCATGCTCCAAGCCGTGGTTACGCCGGATTCTGGCGATCGTCGGCAGATTCAATAAAGATTTATAAGGGGAGGTCATTGCTGGCATGGAAATCCTCACAGTTTTGAGAACTCTATTATAAAGGCAAATCTAACCAGCTAACTGACCGACGCGGGAGCTGCGCTCTGCGGTTCCATTGCTGGCTGGGAGGCAGTGGCTCTTAGGAAACCAACATACATGATCACAGCCCCCAGGAACTCACTAAGATAGAGCCAATCCGCCAATCCAGCCCTGATGAACGTGCCTCCCATGGCCGGCATCATTGCCCCAACCGCGATCAAGATATTGCCGATCATCCGGTCTGCCAGGACATGCTTGCGCCAAAAAATGTAAGCCGAATAGATTGCTCCACCAACCAGCGTAAGCGTCCCGTTGATATTCAGGAGAATGGTAAAGAAAGTGATCGCCCCGCTGCGCACAAGGATCTCCTTGTATTGCGCGGAGGCCGGCTCGTTTAAATTATAAGCCACCGGTCCAACCGGCGCAGCCAGGACCAGGGCTACGGCGATCACCGAAACGACGACCAGGAGCGCAAAGAGGATCGTCACCACACCGCGTTTGCGCACGAGTAGATGCAGCGTGCCTTGACCAAGCCAGGCTGCAGTGAGCATAGCGCCTGTCAGGTACCAGATTTTGAGCGCCAGCGGGTGGAAGGTGAAGAGCATAATCGCCTCAGTCAAAGTGCCCAGACCATAGAACACCAGGCCGATTCCCCACAAGAGTAAGTGGGCACCCTTCCGGCGGCGATAGCGCTCGAACACAGCTACCGCAAAGAATAAGGTCACAATGGTGGAAAGGATAGAAACATAGTGCATAGGAACCTCCGTTCTCAATAGTCAGTAATCCGTTGCTTGGGTTCAAGTTCCTGGGGTGAGCCCGAACAGGGATAAAAAGATAAGCATCAAGGTCGCAACCAGGGCCAACAAAAGGAAAATCAGCACCACCGGCACCAGGTACTCAGACCATTTCGAGGGGGTAAAGCGTTTGCTAGGCCGGCTCACCGGTTGCCTCGCTGGTAGGCATCATACGTCTCTAAGAGGGTGATCTGGATCTGATCCGTAAATGCGTTAATCTTCCGAAACATCTCACTCCAGGTGCTAGAGGAGGGGAGCGCTGCCGATTCGTATAAATTGAGCATCGAATCAACCAGCACATTGCGAAAAAAAAGAAAGGCGCGTGACGCCTCAGCCGCGCCTAACCCGTACCGCCAGCCTCTTGAAGCGTATTCATAACCCAGAGAACGCGCTTCAGATTCAGCCGCGTCGTCATCGGTAGTCAGATAACCTACCAGGCCTTGGAGCATGGCCCGGCCACTGAGCCGGTAATGAGCGCGCGCCTCCTCATCCAGCTTTTGATACCATTCTTGCGAGGCGAGTCGCCCTTCACTGATCTGCAACCGGATGCTCTTCAGGGCATTCTGCACAACCAGGTAGCTCCCACTTGCCCCATCCCTCTGGCGGGACTGAATCCATAATTCAATCTCGTTGCGCTTATAACGGCGATGCCCCCCCTGGGTGCGATGCGTGGGCAGGTGACCTTGATCTGACCAACTGCGTACCGTACTGGGATGCACTCCCAGCATCTGGGCCGCTGCGCTTAAATTCAACCAATCTCTGGACATATTACGAAGGCTCACTGGCCAAAGCAGCGCGTTCGATCAACGCCGGCGGCTTTGTGCTTTCTCGAAAGGCAGCCACGTCAATGCGACGCAGCAACAGCAAAGAGACAAACAACAAGGCGGCTTCGACTCCAAAAACGACCGCATAAGCCAGGGCTGGATTTGAGAGGACTTGCATTAAGATATCCCGCACAGCCCCACCCAACACGGAACCCACCAGTCGAGATACCGCATTGGCCATCCCCCAGGCACCAATAAAAAGCCCAACCTTGCCGGCCGTGGTCATATCCAACATCAAGGACAGGTTCGCGACCGTGGAAAGACCGGTGCCTAACCCAAGCAAGACGACACCGGAGTAAAACATGCTCAGATTAACGACAATCCCGCTCAGTGCGATCAATACAAATGCCAGCAATGCCACCCAACCTCCCCAGGCTGCCACACGGCGTTTGCTAAAGCGCCTTTCCAAAGCTCCGGCGACCAGCAGGGCAAGCAGCGTAAAACCACCCCAGATCGAAGTGATGCGCGTCGTCGCCTGGACCGGCATTGCAAAAGCTTCTCCGCCAAAAGGCTCTAAAAGGATATCTTGCCCTAAGAGGGCTATCAATAAAATGATAAGGTAAACGAAGAATAGGGATGCCTGCCGGTTCTCCAGAATCACGGCTAGGGACTCCCCCCACGAATAGCGATCTTCACCTATCGTCTCAGCCAGAGCCGTTCGCTTTTCGAGTTTAAGCAAACCGAGGCTGCCCAGTGCCAATGCTGCCAGACCCACGATCCAGAAAGACCGCACCAGCGACTCGGAGGTATAGGGATTGACCAGATGGCTCAAGAGAATCGCCGTGCAAATAATGCTGACGATCATCATAAACCACATGGTGGCGATCGTCTTCCCCCGGCCGCTTTCCCCCGATAATTCTGAAGCCAGGGAAAGATAGGAAACCGTTGCAAAGTTAAAACCCATCCCCCAGGCACCGAAAGCCAACACCCCAAAGGCTAAACCAACCCAGCGATCATCCACGATGGCAAAGGCAGCCAGAGGGGAAAGCACTACGCCCAGCACGCAAAGGGCCAATCCAACCAGGATATAAGGCGTCCGCCGCCACCCCCACAGGGGATGCCGGTCGGCGAATGAGCCAATGATCACCTGGATCGGTGAGAACACGTAGGGCAGAGAGGCCAGGAGCGCCACCAGGGTTGCAGAGAGGGCCAACTCTTTGATCATCACTCGGTTAAGCGTGCTGTTGATCGGTACCAGGGTCATCGCCACGGCGACATGGATCAGGCCCAGTTGAAAACGCTTGATGAACATCTGATCTCCGGAATATCCGCTGAATCCTGCGTAAATTTATCAGAACATGCCCCCTATCGTCAATGTAGGTTTACGTAGATTTTATATTAAGAAAAGTGTAGAACAATTCGCTTAACGAAACGTTGCTAAAGCGTGGCATCGCTCCGCCGAAGGGTTTCTTCGCTCTTGTTCGACCCTTAGCCGAGTTTACAGTGGAATTATTCTGATAGCAATGCGTGTTCGAGCGCCTGGCGCAGGGAGCGCGCCTCGACAATTTGGATGTCCTCCGGCCAGGGCTCGCCGCGCCGCAAACGGCGTGGTACTACCGCCGTCTTAAAGCCCAGTTTCGCCGCCTCACGCAGGCGGGCCGGCATCTGTCCTACCATGCGCAGCTCGCCGGACAGGCCAATCTCGCCGATCAAGACGGTATCGGCGCGTACAGAGACGTCACGGTTGGAGGAAGCGATCGCCGCCGCGATCGCCAGATCAGCTGCCGGTTCGCTCACCTTCAGCCCGCCGACTACATTAACGAACACATCTTGCTCGCCCAACCGCAGTCCAACCCGCCGGGTGAGCACCGCCACGGTCAGAAGCAGACGGTTGAAGTCGACCCCATTCGGGGTTCGGCGGGCGATGCCGAAAGAAGTTTGGCTGGTCAGGCCCTGGATTTCTACCAGGATGGGTCGGGTGCCTTCCATTGTCACCGCGATGGCCGATCCAGGCGCGTTGACCATGCGTTCGGCTAGGAAGGCCTCTGATGGGTTTGAGACTTCGGCCATGCCGCGCTCGCTCATTTCGAACACCCCCACCTCTGAGGTAGCCCCGAAGCGGTTCTTAACCGAACGCAGCAAGCGATAGGATTGAAACCGGTCGCCCTCCAGGTAGAGAACTGTGTCCACAATGTGTTCGAGCACGCGCGGCCCGGCGATGGCGCCCTCTTTGGTGACATGGCCGATCAGAAAAACGGACACCCCTGAGGATTTGGCCAGTTCTCGCAGGCGAGAAGCGCTTTCACGCACCTGGGAGACTGAGCCAGCTGAAGACGACAACTCGGGTAGGGTCGTGGTCTGGATCGAATCTACGATCAGCAGGCGCGGCTGGAGACCAGAAATGTGCTCTAGGATCAGCTCCAGGTTCGTCTCGGTGACCAGGAAGAGATCTTCCGGCAAAGCCACTCCTGCCAGGGCAGCTCCGGCTCCAATATCGCCGCGCAGCAAGCGTAAAGCGCGCATCTTGATCTGCCTTTCTGATTCCTCACCGGAGACATAAAGCACGCGCTCGTCACGCGCCATTTCCAGGGCAGTCTGTAACAACAAAGTGCTCTTGCCGATGCCCGGGTCGCCACCGATCAACACGATTGAACCGGGCACTACACCTCCCCCCAGGACGCGAGCGAACTCTCCAATGGGCAGCAGCAGGCGCTCTTCGACGTCCTCACCGATCTCGGAGAGGCGTAGGGGCGTAGAGCCACCTAACAAGCCGCGCCCGGCGCCCTTCACCCTGGCTGCAACCGGGGCGACCACCTCTTCCACCATGCTGTTCCAGGCGCCGCATTGCGGGCAACGCCCCATATCGCGCGCCGACTTACGCCCGCACTGCTGGCAGACGTATTGCGTGTGAGTCTTTGGCATACAGGTATTATAATGCTTGCATTATGCAAAATAAAAGAGAACGCGAATCGTGTCTTCGCGTTCTCTTTGGAATTTTAACTCTTGTCTAACTAGCTTGCCGCTATTGCCTCGGGCTCGAGCGTCTTCTCTTCGCCGCGGTGCAGCTTGATCTCCCCATCTACCACGTCTACAATCACAGTATCACCATCCTCGAACTCCCCGGAGAGCAGGGCGTCAGAGAGGGCGTCTTCGACCTTCTGTTGGATGACACGCTTCAGGGGGCGGGCACCCATTTCAGGGTCGTAGCCTAGATCCGCCAGCGTATCCAGTGCAAGCGGAGTGGCATTGAGCACAATGGCATGCTCCTCAAGCCGCTCGCTGACCTTGCGCAGCTCCAATTGCACGATCTGCTTGATATTATCCTTGGTCAAGGAACGGAATACGATCACTGCGTCGACCCGGTTGATAAACTCCGGGCGGAAGACGCGCTTGAGTGCGTCAAGCAACTTTTTTCGCATCTCCTGATATGACAGGCGCTCTTCAACCTCTTCATCGCGTTTGAGTTCAAAGCCGAGCGAGGTCTGGCGCTTGATCATGTCGGCGCCAATGTTGGAGGTCATCACGATCAGTGCGTTGCGAAAATCGACCTTGCGCCCGCGGGCATCGGAGAGGTGACCCTCTTCCATGATTTGGAGCAGCATGTTGTGCGCCTCCGGGTGGGCTTTCTCGATCTCGTCAAAGACCACGATGGAGTACGGCCGACGGCGTAAGGCTTCGGTGAGCTGTCCAGCCTCCTCATAGCCAACATAACCAGGTGGTGCGCCCACCAACCGGCTGACATTGTGCCGTTCCATGAATTCTGACATATCCAGTTGGATAAGGGCTTCCTCGCTGCCGAAGAGGAACTTGGCCAGGGCCTTGGTGAGTTCAGTCTTGCCAACTCCGGTCGGGCCAAGGAAAATAAAGGATCCTATCGGCCGGCGCGGGTCCTTTAAACCCGCGCGTGCCCGCCGGACCGCCTTCGAGATCGCCTCGATCGCCTCTTCCTGGCCGACGATGTGCGCTTTCATCTCCTCCTCCATCTGGAGCAGGCGCTGTGATTCTTCCTGAGCGATCTGCATCACCGGTACCCCGGTCCACATGGATACGACTTCGGCGATGTCCTCGGCGGTCACTACGGGGCTGGAGCTGCGGTCCCAGCCGGTGCGCAGGCGCTCCAGCTGCCGTTCCAGCCCTTCCTGGCGCTCCAGGATCTCCTGGGCGTCTTCGTAACGCCCGTCTTCCAGGGCCAGGTTGTGGTTTTGGCGGATCTCGCGCAACTGGTCCACCAGGTCCTTGGCGGTTTTTGCCGCCGGGCTTTTGTACATGCGCACGCGAGAGGAGGATTCATCGATCAGATCGATGGCCTTATCTGGCAGGAAGCGTTCGGTGACGTAGCGGGCGGAGAGGCGTACCGCCGCATCCAGGGCGTCATCCGAAATCGTCAGGCGGTGGTGCTCTTCATAAGCTGAGCGGATGCCGCGCAGGATCTCGATTGTCTCATCGATATTGGGTTCTTCAACCATAACGGGCTGGAAGCGGCGCTCCAGGGCGGCATCGCTCTCAATATGCTTGCGATATTCGTCCAGGGTGGTGGCCCCAATTACCTGGAGTTCGCCACGCGAGAGGGCTGGCTTCAGGATATTGGCGGCGTCAACCGACGATCCTGCTGCGCCAGCGCCCACCAGCATGTGCACCTCATCAATGAAAAGGATGGCGCCGGCGGATTTCAGCTCGTCGATCACCCGCTTCAGCCGTTCCTCGAACTGCCCGCGATACATCGTACCGGCGACCAAGGAACCAACATCCAGTTGTAAGACGCTCTTATCCAGCAGCGGGGCAGGGACGTCACCTTCAGTGATGCGTTGGGCCAGGCCTTCGACGATGGCCGTTTTGCCAACGCCCGGCTCCCCGATTAAGGCCGGATTATTTTTCGTACGGCGCGCCAGGATCTGAATAACCCGCTCGATCTCCATTTTCCGGCCGATCACTGGATCAAGCTTGCCTTCCTCGGCGAGCGCAGTCAAGTCAACGGCCAGCTGGTCGACCATCGGGGTCTTGGGGCGTTGTTTTTCAGCATTGGTAGATTTCCGCTCAGCTGCACTGCGGCGAGAGGAACTGCTTTCTTGAAGGACACGCCGTGTCTGGCGCCGAATCTGATCGGGGGTCACGCCCAATTTACGGAGCACATCCGCGGCCACGCCCTGGTTATAGCGCCCCAACCCGAGCAGGATGTGTTCGGTGCCGATATAGTGATGGCCCATTCGCCGCGCTTCATCCACCGCAAATTCGAGCACCTGCTGGGTGCCCGGCGATAGATCCAGCTTGCCTCCACGAGAACCACCGGTTCCAGCCAGCCGCTCGATGATCTCCTGAACACGGTCAGATTCTAATCCTAACTCGCGCAACACCCGTCCGGCTACCCCGCCTTCCTCCCGGATTAAACCCAGGAGAAGGTGCTCTGTTCCGATGTAATTTTGGCGCATGCGCTCGGCTTCTTGATGAGCCAGGCTGAGCACCCTTCTCGCCCGTTGCGTAAAACGCTCCATGCTAGACAAAGCATACCTCCTAAGCTACACGTTCCCATTGGCGGTTACCCCACCCCAATCAGGTTTCAATCCTTTCCGCCAATCGCCTACATAATAAAATTGCCCGCATCTGCCACGGGCTGTGAGAGCAAATGAATATGAGACTATTAGTCTAATTGAATTCTACCAGAGTTTGACTAACCTGAGTGGATTTCAACCTCGGAAGTATTGCAAGTTAATAAAACTCTTAGGTACATCGTTGATTAAATAAACAGGCGCACCAGAAGCTGGTGCGCCTGTGGAATCTAATAAATCAAATCTCGCTTTCAGGTTCAGCTGGCGCTTCACCCTCCTCTTCCGTATCTGCGCTTTCCGCTCCTTCAGACTCAGCCGGCGCTTCGCCCTCCTCTTCCGTATCTGCGCTTACCGCGTCTTCAAACTCAGCTTGCGCTTCACCCATCTCTTCTGTATCTGCGCTTACCGCGTCTTCAAACTCAGCTTGCGCTTCGCCCATCTCTTCTGTATCTGCGCTTACCGCGTCTTCAAACTCAGCTTGCGCTTCACCCATCTCTTCTGTATCTGCGCTTACCGCGTCTTCAAACTCAGCTTGCGCTTCGCCTATCTCCTCCGTATCTGCGCTTACCACCACCTCAGGATCAGAAAGCCCTTCTCCTATCTCTCCCGTCTCTGTGCTTGCCACCACTTCAGGCTCCAGGGGCGCTTCGCTCATCTCTTCTGCTTCTGCGCCTACCTCCTCCTGAGCCATTTCCATTTCGGTCAAGGTGGGCGTGGTTTCTTCACTGTGAGCCTCTTCGACCACCTCGGCCAGGGTGGTCTTCCAATCCAGGTCGGCGTATGCGGGTGAGTCAACCTTTCGCAGGCTAAGCCCGATGCGATGCCGCTCCGGTTCAATTTTGATCACTCGTAAAGTGAGCACATCCCCTTCGTGGACGACCTCCTTGGGATGCGCCACGCGCTGTTCGCTGAGTTCTGAGATATGGATCAGGCCCTCCATCTCTTCACCCAGACGGGCAAAAGCGCCGAACTTGGTCAGGTGGGTGATCGTCCCCTCCACCAGCTGCCCTTCCCGAATATGTTCTGTCTTTTTGACCCAGGGGTCCTCCTGGAGTTGGCGGATGGACAGGCCAATGCGCTTGCGCTCACGGTCAATTCCGATGACCTTTACCTTGACTTCCTGTCCAACGCGCAACACCTCCTTAGGATGTTCAATCCGCTCCCAGGAGATTTCCGAGAGATGTACCAGGCCGTCTGCGCCATCAATATTGACGAAGGCGCCAAACTCAGCCAGGCTGGTGACCCGGCCAAGGCGAACATCGCCCTCGGCTAGCTCATCCAGCAAGCGTTCCTTGAGCGATTCGCGCGTCTCCTGCAAAGCAGCCCGCTCTGAGAGAATCAAACGCCGTCGTTCGCGATCGACTTCGATCACCGCCACCGTGATTGGGTCATGGACCATCGCCCCCCAGCGTTGTTCGGGGGTGTTTCCGCTCGCGTCCAAGCGTCGCAACACACTGACTTGTGAAGCCGGTACAAAGCCACGCAACTGGCCCATAGGTACGATCAGGCCACCTTTATTGAAACCAATGATATTACCTTCGTAGGACTTTCCCGAAGCCAGCAAGGATTCGGCGAGTTGCCAGTCTTGCTCTTCGAGGGCGCGCACATAAGACAGCTGCACAACACCATTGGGATCCTCTGGATTCACCACATAGACCGGGATCTCCTGGCCAACTGTAAACGCATCCCGCGCGTCCGAGTCGACCTGATCCAACTCGCGTGCCGGAATGATGCCCTCTGATTTTGTACCGATGCTGACTAAAAC
>MGOK01000073.1:19557-44961 GCA_001795335.1 Chloroflexi bacterium RBG_19FT_COMBO_55_16 | reverse complement strand
TCTGTCATCCGCGAGATGGCTGACATGTTGTGGCTGACAAATAACACAGTTCGCCCTTCTTGGGCGACATCGCTCATCTTACCCAGGCACTTCCGCTGAAATTCGGCATCGCCGACTGCCAATACCTCGTCTACCACGAGGATATCCGGCTCCAGATGAGCAGCAACGGCAAACGCCAGGCGCAGGTACATCCCGCTGGAATAGCGTTTCACAGGGGTATCGATGAACTTCTCAACCTCCGCAAATGCCACCATCTCGTCGAACTTGGCTTCGATTTCGGCGCGTTTCATCCCCAGAATGGCTCCGTTCAGGGATATATTTTCTCTTCCGGTTAGCTCAGGGTGAAAACCCGTACCCACTTCCAACAAAGAACCTACCCGTCCGTGGATTTCAGCGTATCCTTCGCTGGGTTCGGTCACCCGCGAAAGGATCTTCAATAAAGTGCTTTTACCCGCCCCGTTGCGCCCAATCACACCCAGCACCTGCCCTTTCTGGATTTCAAAAGAGATCTCACGCAGGGCCCAGATAGTGCTATTCTCCCGTTTTTCCGCAGAGCGGAACAACTGCCGGGGAGCATTCACGGCCTGTACCAGGCTGTCGCGCAGGGTGCGATACCGTTCCGGAGACAGGCCGATGCGGTACTTTTTACCAAGGTTTTCGACTCGGATAGCGAGAGCGTTCATTTTGCACTACACCATATCCGCGAAAGTTCTTTCCATCCGCCTGAAATAGAACAATCCACTGATCAGGATGACTAAGGCGATAGCCGCCGAAATTGTCACCATCAGGCCAGGAGCCGTTTCGGTGTCCAGCAAGGCCCAACGGAAACCCTCCACCACTCCCACCAATGGGTTGAGAGCATACAACAAACGCCATTTTTCCGGGATTTTGCTAGAAGGATAGACAATCGGCGTGACGTAAAACCATAATTGGGTTAGAAACGGGATAATATACCCAATATCGCGGTAGAGCACGTTCATTGCGGAAAGCCACAGGCCAACCCCCAATGCCGTCACAAGCGCCAGAAGCAAAAAGAGGGGTAGAGACCAGGCATTCGACGTCAGGCGGATGTGAAAATACCACATCATGCCTAACAATACGACGAATGCGAGTAAGAAGTCAACCACACCGGCTAACACAGATGACAACGGGATCACCAGACGGGGGAAATAGATCTTGGTAATCATGGTGCGGTTGGTGACTAACGAGCGACCAGTGTCGGTGAGGGCTTTGGAGAAGACGCCCCACGGCAAAAGGCCAGTATACGAGAAAATCGGATAAGGTACATTATCCGATGATACTCTCAATAACCCACCAAAGAAGACGCTGAATACGACCATCGACAGGAATGGCTGCAGAATGGCCCAAGCCGCTCCCAGAACAGTCTGTTTATAGCGCACTTTGAGGTCTCGCCAGGTGAGGAAGTAAATCAATTCCCGGAAGACCCACAGCTCACTCAGGTTGAGCGAACCCCATCCACGCGTTGGTTGCAGGATAAGCACTTCTTCTTTCGGTTTGGTAGAAATCGCTGTCTGTGTCATAAGTCTCTAGGAGGATAGGCGAAAACCAATCATGGAGTATCCCTTATATCTTATCCTTTGTCCCTTTATCCTTGTTCTCCTGATACCATTCAATAGACTTACGCAGTCCTTCTTCAAAAGGCATTTGCGCTCGAAAGCCGAAGTATTTCTCAGCCCGACTGACATCCAGCGCGCGGCGCGGCTGACCGTTCGGCTTAGAGGTATCCCAGACAAGCTTCCCTTTAAATCCGGTCAGGCGTACGATCATGTCCGCCAGGTCTTTAATCCGGATCTCGTGTCCGGAACCCAGGTTGACTGGTTCATAACCGTTATATCGTTCAGCAGCCAGCAGAATCCCCTCGGCCGCGTCCTCAACATACAGGAATTCACGGGTTGGTGAACCGTCACCCCACACCACCACCTCTTTTTCGCCGTGCTCTCGGGCTTCCAGGCATTTGCGGATTAATGCCGGGATAACATGCGAGGTTTCAAGGTTAAAGTTGTCCCGCGGCCCATACAAGTTTACCGGCAAGAGATAGATAGCGTTGAAACCGTATTGCTCCCGATAGGCCTGGGATTGGACGAGCAGCATCTTCTTCGCCAGACCATAGGGCGCGTTGGTTTCCTCTGGATATCCTTCCCACAAGTTCACCTCCCTGAATGGCAACGGCGTGAATTTTGGGTAGGCGCAGATCGTGCCAATGGCGACAAATTTATCAACGCCGCGTTTCCAGGCTTCGTGAATCAGTTGCATACCCATCATCAGATTCTGGTAGAAGAACTCTGCCGGACGATCACGGTTGGCACCGATCCCCCCCGCCAGAGCCGCCAGATGAATGATGATCATCTCCGGAGATTGACTGCCAGCCCCAGATTCTTGCTCGTAGCTGGGGAATATTTGTGCCTCGTCGAAGAGCCGTCGGATGGCGTTCAGATCAGTTAAATCATACTGCTCGACGCGAGGGACAATGATTTCACGCACCCTGCGCTGCTGCAGCTTTTCCACAACGAAGGAACCCAAGAAGCCCGCGCCCCCAGTAACGACGACCCGCTTGTTTACCCAAAAAGGCTCATGGCTTAAGGCTGAAGGTTGTTGACTGTACATCGTATCCGATAGATTCATTGGACAATAAATTGTGCATTTCGATAGCGTTGGTTAAGCGGATCGCTGATGATCCCGGAGCGCAGGGCGTTCAGCACTTCGCGCACGCCATCCTCAACGGTCAAGTGGGTTTCAAAGCCCAACTCAGAATGTACTTTTAGAAAAGACACGCAGATGTCGCGCATGTCCCCTCCAAAAGTCAAGTCCTTATAGTGAACGACTGTCTCAGGCATACGTTTTAGGATCAAAGTAACGATCTCATCTTTTGAGTAATTTCCCTCATTCGATCCAAGGTTATAGACCTGTCCACGGATCAACTTCTCTGGTGCCTCTAATCCTAAAGTTATTCCACCCACCGCGTCGCGGATATGCATGAACGAGCGCGAGTAACCCCGTTGGTAGATCAGCAATTCCCGCTTCGTGTAAGCTTCCAAAACGAACTGGTTAATAATCAAATCGAAGCGCATACGCGGGGCAAGTCCGTACAAAGTCGCCAGGCGAAAGAGGAGCGGTGCGCAGGGAGCATTTCCCTGGGCTATAAGGTAACGTTCAGCATTGACCTTAGTCTCTGCGTAAAGTGATTGTGGGTTTAGCGGAGTATCTTCAGTAACCGGCTGTCCATCAGTAGATAAACCGTAATTGCTGTAAGATGAAAGGTAAATGAAACGTTTTGTCCCCAGCTCAACCGCCTGCTCGAAGGCGCGTTGCGTAGCTTCCACATTATAGCGCCATGCGACCTGCCGACCGACTGCCTGGCAGGCGGGGAACCCGACGATCGCCGCCAGGTGCACGATGGTCTCCGGCGCAGGCCAATCTGTTCGAATTGCAGAGCGAATCGCACGCGGCTCCCAAACGTTGGCTTTGACAAAATGGAAAGTCGGAAAGGGGAAATAAGCCAGCAAGGACTCGCCTCCGAAAAGTAAGTCATCTACCACCGTGACCCTAAAGCCCAGGCGCAACAAATGGCCTGTTAAAAGGGATCCGATATACCCCGCCCCACCGGTGATCAGTACGTGCCTTTCAGTACTCATGTTTCCTTAATCTCTACACCGGTCCTAATCGCTCCCAGCGATTCTGGCAGGCGGATAATCACCTTCAAGCCGCGTACATCTAGAACTGGAACCTCCTCCGACTCCAGGACGGAAATGCCCTGTTCGTAACAGGTCAAGCGGCAGATGTCGGCGATGTCACCTTCAGCATAGATCCGTACTCCACTGAAGCCAGCTCGCTTCACTTCTACCAGTGCATTCCGGACACGCTCACGCACCAGGCGGTATAGGTGCAGCGACTGTTCGATGTAACTCACGGTGAGGCGAGCGCGGAAAGCAATCCCTTCCGGAGTGATGATGTAGCGTAACTTTCTTCTTTGAGCACGCTTGACCTTGACATAGCCCTTGGCGATCAAGCGCTTCAAATGCCAGTTTACCGTGCCTACCGCGACTCCTAATTGCGCCGCCAGGGAAGCCTGGGTAACGTCCGGATCAAATTCAATTTGCTCTAACAAAACCATTTCGCGGTTCGGATCAGGGGAGGTTTCCATAGGCAACTCTAAAATTCAACAATTGAATTATAACTCTTGTCTCGCTGTGGTCAAGGGGTATTTGAATGCCATCTCATTGGCAGGCCCTCACATCCAGCAACCGTCGAAATCCCTCCTCGCCAGACAGCTCCACCAGCTTTTTAACACAAGGCTTCGCCATGGCTTGCTGGGACTCCGGAGAGAGCTTCTCCCACCAAATTTCATCCAAATAAACAAAGGAATAGTTCGCCCGGGCAAGAGCAGCCGGATTGGGATTTTGGATCATCGCTTTCCAATCTTCAAGAGGTTCATAAATTCCTGTGCTGCTTCGGACTGGGTTTCCGAAAAGCGTAACCGCTCGAAAAGGGACGCGATCGATCACCTGGGAATCTTCGGGGAGCCGATTCCAATAACGCTGGCTGATCACCGAATCGACCGGCGCGACAAAATAAGACAGCTGCGGCCTGGAAATAGCGATCAACTGAATGGAGAAGAGTACCAGGCCACCAAATGTTCCAACAAAAAACCCTAAACCTAACAAGGTTCGTCCCCATGTTTTCCCCCTCTGCCAGGCAAACCAGGCGAGAGGAAATCCCAACATCATACCCAACATTAAAGCTGAACCAATCAGACGTGAGATTTCGCGCTCTCGCTCCTGATAATCCAACACTAATGGGATCACAAACCCGAATAGAACAGCCAGACCAAACGCCGCCTGGATTAATTTTCTTCGCCGCATTTGGGTGAACCCCCAACCGATCGACCAGCAGGCCATAAGGAATATGGGACCCATTTCCATCAATGCCAACAAAGCTTGTCCCGCGTTGGCTAAGGAGAGCTTACCAAGGTGAGCGGAAAGGATTACAGGAGGCCACTGAAATGCAAAACCAGCAAAACCGTAGCTCTCAACCGAGGTCCACCCGAACCAATTCCTCGCTAAACTTCGGATGATCCCCGTCAACACACCCCCAGCCACCAACCCCAGCCCTATCGCCGGAACCATCACCCAACCCCATTGCATTACCGATCGCCAGTTCCGCTTTCGCCAGCCTTGTAACAACAACGCCAAGGTCAGACCAGTCACCACAATAACGAACACTATCTCCGATGTCAAGGCTAGAGAAGACAGAACCAAGCCGTAGATCAACCCAGCAAGAGGAGTCCAACTTCGCTGGAAGCAGAGCAACAAGAGCAAGATCGTGAGCCACGGCAAAGCGCCACTCCCCCCTAAGCTCATGGATAGCGGATAAAATATGCCGTTGACATAGGCAAAGGGGAATGAAACCGGTCCGGCACCTTCGATGACCCAAAGGCGCCCAAGATTTCGGTACAGGTTATGTCCTGTTTGCACCGCTGAACCCAAAAGTTCCAGGCTGGAGCCTATCTTCGTCAGCAAACGTTGTGGCAGGAACAACATCAACCAGCGCGATCCGCCACCGAACAGCAGCAAGAAACTCCCTAAGTAAGCCGCGGTATCGCTACGCGTCACCCGGCGTATCCAGACCCAAAAGAGGATTACCGTCATAGCAATAGTCAACGCTTTAGTCAGATCCAATGCGCTCCAAGGAAAGAAACCAGCGATCCGCACCAGAATAGCGGTGAAGAGATGCAGGCCATAATGATACGCCAAGCTGAATTGGGGATTTAGATAGAAGTGTGGCGGGAAATCCCCCGCAGCGATAGTCGATACCAAAGGCAGGTTGTGATAGTCATCAAATATGGCCAATCCCCGTCCAATAAGGGTAAAGAGCGCTGTTAGGCCGAACAATCCTGCCAACTGCGGCCAGGCTTTCAGGTCTTTAAACTGGAACCAGGCGGTATCGCGATTGCGCCAGGCGATCAGGATGCCGGAAATTAATATCAGGAGCGCTGCGGCCCAATAAGCTAAAGAAAGTTGCACAACCTGTCCCAAAACATTGCTTAGGACGATTTCAAGGACCAAGCCCAACCCCAATCCCACCACCAGCCGTTCACTGGATCTAACCCGAAAAAGCTGTGCAGCAAGCAACCAACCGCCCAGCCACCAAAAGGCGCTGAGCAAAAGCCAGATAAAGATATCGACAATACTGCCCGTTCTACTCCAATACATTAATAAACCTCAACAGTCACTTATTTGAACAGGAAAAAATAGGGATATCTGATCGAAATAAGGTGGGCGATTGCGAGTTGAGATAGAAGACCGCAATGCTATCCAGGTAATCCTCAGCCTGGAATCCAAGTACGATTACCTCTGAACCATTCGAAAAAGAAGCCGGCACACTTTTTAAAGGCAAGATCACATGGACGTTTTGAGGTCCAACCAGGAAAAACTCTAACCGATCACAGCTCCGGGCGATAAAATCCGGCCAGCTGCGCGGTTCTCCCTTTCCCGCTTCGTAGTAACGTGGATAGAACGCCCGCCCATTCAGCAGGACAACTTGATCATCGTCCAAGGCCGTTTCCACTGACAATTCACTATGCACTGAAATTTCCTGCCAAGCGCCTGATTCCATGAGAACCTTAATTGATTCGGCCTTCGTTTGCTTAGGATAACGCGTTGGGATAACTATCTCCGCGATCGGCAATGCACTCCCGGATAATAGAATCAAAATCATCGTCCCTACCAAGACCTTAGGGGAAGGCCATAGACTGACATCCACCTTACCTGTCGAGGATTCTGACTGAGTGTATCCAATTGGCGAAGATAGTGTAATTGCTTCTAATCTACCGCCGGAATAGGTGGATACAATCCACAGTGTAACTTCGCTTAAACCGATCCCGTAATAGAGAATTCCCGCCCAATCCCCAGGTAGATTGAATCGCCATCCTGAAATCCGGGCCAGAGCGTTGCTCAAACTGTAAACGAGATTGACCAGCAATGGAACCAAACCTATATAGCGATGGCGTTTCCAGGCTATGCCGATGCCTAAAGCAATGAATAATAAATTGAATGCGAGATAAACTCCTGAACCCTTGGCAAGTTCCCCGTCCCATTGGAACCAATAGGGCATTCTCTTAACATATGTGGAAACGCTTTCCCATTGCAGAGAGGTTGGCAAGATGATCACACTAAAAATCTCATTGCGGAAGAAGTTCACAAGAATCGACCTGGCCATATAATCGGGATGATCGAGTACCGACCGGGCAATCATGTTGGCCAACCGCTGTGAATACTCCGCTTCCGTCTCCCCAGGTAGCTGCTCATCTTCGATCGCTTCAGGGGTATCTGTCTGGTGGCGGATTAGAGTACTCAATTGCGAAGTTTCGTCAAGCACAATGATGCCAGTAATCTGCCAGTTCCGCCATAGCCAAGGGATCAATGCCAGCACCACTCCTACCCCAAGCAGGAGAGATGTTTGCAGCCAATGCCTGAAGCGCCGCATTGAAATGACCCCCAATAATATTGGGATAGATACCAGTAACAACACCTGGGGACGGATCAACATTAATAGCCCCAATAAGCCACCGGCCAAGAGCGGAACTGAACGACGCTTGTTTGGTTCTTTCAGCCACCAAAATACCAGCAGAGTAAAAAGAACCACGCCCACCGTTACTGGCAGGTCTGTCATCAACAGCTTGGCATGAGATACATCGATTGCATTGGATAATGCGATCGCGTTTTTCTCCCTCAAGATAATAATAATGGCTACGAGGATCCCGGTGACTCGGTAATGCAATAAGGTTGTCAAGAGGTAAAGCAGCACCGGAAAAAATGCTAGGACGAGCACCTGTAAAGCAACTACCCGCTCGTAATCCTGGCCCCCAATCTGGTGCAGGAAAGCTAAAAAAAGCGCGTATAAAGGCCTGCGAACGATCCGCTCTTCACCCCACTTAAAACCCTCCCCAATCAATAGGTTCTGAGATGTCACATCATGGATGGCAGCATCTGAATACGGGTAATATTCATAAGTTGGCGGGCGGGGTTGCGGATTATACCAGCTTTCCTGCAGAGGTTCAGACAACCAGATAAATGATGTAAAGGACCAAAGCAAGAGGGCGATCAATAAATCAACTTTATTTAGAGAGGTCTGGCCGGTGAAAACTTTGAACAGCACGGCATTCCTCCAACTAAAAGCAGCCAATAATCCCGCGAGAACCAGCCCCAAGCCAGTCCCCCAGGCCTGCAGGACCTGCTGGAAAATAAGGGGAACCCCAGGACTCCCCCACCCGCGCCCAAGCCAACTTTCGTCATCGGGCGCGAGGCCGATCTTCGACCAGGCGATCACGACCCAGAGCATTAACAACACAGCCAAGATCAGAACCCAAGGGCCGAATCGCTGTAGGCTGACTTTTCTCTCCTCCAGGTAATCTGACCCATAACGATAGATCAACAATACCCCAATCGTTTGAAAGCACCAGCAGCTAAACCAAAAGAAGAAGGGCGACAGCCTGACCAGGTAAATAAGATAGGTCCCTGCAAAACCTTCGTTCGATATAAAAAGTAAAAAGGTGCTAAGAATGAAACTAAGAGTGAGGAAAATTACTAATAACCAGAAAATCTGGTTGTTGCTAACCAGGGCCTCTATAAAGTTTGAGGTTTTAGCGAGTCGAATCGGGTAACGCCTTATCCATACAGTTACAGTGAAGAAGATAGCGATTAATACCAGCATAGTTCCTAGGAGCCCCAAGCGGAGCGGTGAAAATCCAAAGAGGACCGCATTTTTAGGGTCTGTCGGGATAGATAATAGGAAAACTAGAGCGACCAACCCTTCTGCGGGTAATAAATAGAAATAGACGCGCAGAACCTTAATCATGGAGGTTGTAAACTCTAGCGTACTCCAATCCATTAATCTTAATAACCAATTCTGGTTTTTTTGTGGAGAAATATTCCACCATGGCGGGATCAGGGATCTGGCGTTGCCACTGGTGAACGTATAAAATCAGATAGTCAATACCATCCATCTGGTCGGCATCCGGACCTTCCCAAACATCGGGCAAATCCATTGCTTTCCCATCGAAGAAATAAGACACACTTCCATCTGGATAATGGGTCATTACGCGCAAATCCTTGGCGTCTGGCTTAGTATTGAGGTAACGTGCGGCTTGATCCAGCCCTTCACCCCAACCGATCATCATCACTCCAGGGGCTTTGATACTGCCACCCAGCAGTGGGTTGTAATAGGTCAAATAGTATGGCGAATATTGGACTGTCAAGAGAATTTGCCAACCCATGCACGAAATCAGCAAAGCCACGATCAAGACCCGCGTTAGTAACCGGTCGTACCGCCTCCAAAGCCAACTAAACAGGGCAGCCCAACCCATTCCAGCCAAGAGGTCGAGGGGCAAAAAACTGGGGATGATATAACGATCGAACTTTTTTGCGCCAAAGCTCATCTGGAGCATGAATAGAATTGCGAATAAAACCAGCCAGACTGCAACTCGCCGTCTGAATGGCTGCTCAAAAGACCACCAGCGCAAGCGAAAAGTAAGACCCGCCAGACACAACCCGGCCAGAACAACCGGTGTCGTCCGCCAGAGATAATTGACCGGATAAAAAGCCCAACCTGGATCACCTTCAAAGATATGCCCATTGAAAAAAGTATTCAGAGAGTGACCCTCTATCGCGTAAATCTTTGTCTGGGTGCTCATCTTTTCAAGCGTGCCAAGGGGATCGACCCACATCGCTGGCCAGAGGAGTACGAAAACCAACGCACTCCCCAATAATAAAATAATTAGCGGCCAAATCGATTGCCACCAGTCACCAAGTTGCAATCGGCGGTTACCTTGCCGACGATTCCAGATTTCCACTACCATCAAAAAGCTAATAAAAGGCACCAGGAACAATGAGGGAGACTTGGTCAACCAGGCCAGCCCGGTAGCCGTTGTTGCCAAGGCCAAATCGAGTAAGTGCCGGCCTTGGTAGGTAAAATTCATAAAAGCCAGGACAGCGAGCAGCATCAAATTTCCCATCAGCCCATCCAGGTGTAAAAGCCGCGTTAACCCGACATGAAACGGATCAAAGGCAATGAGTATGAAACCGATCGCTGCTGGCCAAAGGCCGATTAACCTCCTGGCAGAAAGGAAAGCCAGCCCTAACACCGTTGTATTTCCAAGCACGATTAATAACCGGATAGACTTGAGGATTTCCAATGGATCTTGCCCGTGTGCCTCCAAAAAAGGTTCAATATATTTCCAATTCTTCAGGGGGCGCCGGGTAGCCTCCCAGGAGAACGCTGTATACTGGCGATAAAAGACGAAGGCTCCTGCCCAGGTAGCGGTGACACCAGGATGGCTGTGCTGGAAGGTGTCAGGGAAGTTGCGATGCGCCAACGCATAATAGAAACTCGCCGATCGCCCTACCCAGGCAGCCTCGTCTGGTGTTACAAACTGGTCAAGCTTCAGGCCTCTGGGCAGCCAGATCGCCAGGATCAGAATAGGCGTCACGATGGCCATGGTCAACTTGGTGTCTGTTTTCACCTTACTTACCCTCGGGCCCGGGAAGTGTGTGCATATTGTAGATTTGGGCATATTCCAGCCCATTCAAGATAATCACTTGCTCCGGTGTCTGTTTTGAAAAATATGCCAGCATTTCAGGAAAGGGCAAGCCACGCTGCCACTGGTGGATATAGGTGACTACGTAATCTGAACCAAAAACGATTGGCTCTGTTTGCTCCCATTCAGGAGCGGCTCCAAGTGTTTCGCCTTTAAAAAAATAAGAAAAAGACCCATCCGGGTACCAGGAAATCACTCGCATCCGCTCCGCATCTGGTTTCCCATTGAGATAACGCGCCGCCTGGTCGATGCCTTCTCCCCATCCGATCATCATAACCTGTGGAGCTTGTGCGCTGCCCCCCATCAGGGGATTGTAATAACTTAGGTAATAAGGATAAGTTTGCAAGGCGCCTAAAGCTTGCCCGAGGACGACGGTGACCAAAAGGAACAGAATAATCAGTCTGGCTTTCCGAAGATAAATTCGTTCTCCCAACCAACCTGCCGCCATTACCCAGCCGATGCCAGCGACCAGGTCAAGCGGCGCGTAAATTGGCAGCAGGTAGCGGTCGAACTTCTTCGATCCGAAGGTCATAAAAACGGTGAAGAGAAGCGCAAAGAGGACCAGCGCAGCTGCCGGCCAGGTTGCTGGTTTAATTTTCGTGGATCGGTACCGAATAAGTGATCCTGCCAACCAGAGCCCTAATCCAAGCAGCACAACCGGTGTGCTGCGCCATAGGTAGGTTACCGGATAAAAACGCCATCCTGGGTCGCCCGTAATTACCTTTCCGGCGAAGTAGATCTCGGTAGAATGTCCTTCGGTCGCATAAATCTCTGCCTCGGTGAAAACACGCTGCAGAACGCTCAACGGATTCACCCACATTGCTGGCCATAATAATACGAAAGTCAAGCTGCCGATCCCACCCCATAATAGAAGCGGCCAAACTACCGGCCAGATATCCATCCACCGTAACCGCCGCGCCTTCAAAACTTCTCTTCCAAACTCAATCAGAGATAACAATCCAACCACTGGAACTAAGATGAAAGCCGGTGATTTGGTCAGCCAGCCCAGCCCGGCGGCCAAACCCGAAAGCACAAGGTCGAAGAGTCTTCGACCGCGGTAAAGATAAGTTAAAAAAGCCAACAGCGAAAGCAAGACCAGGGAGCTCATCAGGCCATCCAGGTGTAGAAGCCGGGAGAGCCCGATGAGGAAAGGATCGAAAGCGATCAGGAGAAAGCCAATCAGCGCCGGAAAAAAGCCAAACAAAAGTACAGCCGCATGAAACGCAGCCATCAGCACGGCGGTGATTGCCAACACAATGACGATTCGCCCCGCTTCCAACACTTCGATCGGTTGTTTACCGTGCTCCTTTAGAACCTCTGCAATCTCTCCGGATTCGGTCAAGCGACCCGGCGTTTCGCCAGCGTAAGCCGGGTACCGCCAGAGGAAACCGATCAACCCGGCCCACGTAACGGTCACCCCCGGATGTTCCCGGGTGAAGGTGCCCTCCAGGTCTCCATTCGCCAGGGCCAGGTAGAAGTTACCCGAACGAGCCAACCACTTTGGCTCGTCAACCGTGACGAACCGATCCAGCGCCAATCCGCGCGGCACCCAGAGCGCCAGTACCAGGACAGCCAGCAGCAGCCCGAACAACCAGCCTTGCCTTCCTTGAAACCCCTCAATCTTCGCAGCATCCCTGGCTTCTATCGATTTGTTTAAGACCCTATTAGACTTTCTCAAGGTTTTGGCGCCAGCACTTCGATGCCCATGTTCTTAAACAATACCTGACTTTGATAAACTTCAAGCGTAGGCTCGATCACACGCTCCACCCAAACATCGTTCTCCTCTCCAAAAGGATATTCCCTCCCCTTGATACTGCCCCGCATCGGATCGCTAATGATCAACGCAAAGCGCCGCCTCTGAATATCCGCATAATACTCATTGAGATAGTCAGCATTACCCGCCATAGCCATTTCCATCAAATAAACCTTCTCGTATTTATCCACCAATGGAATACCTGGTAATGTGTTAAAAGTCACCAATTGCCTTTCAGACATAAACAAAACCTCTCCCCCTGCCTGGACAGCTGAATCGACCATCCCGCTCAAGGTAGCCAGTGTTTTTTCGGTGGTTCCCTTATCTGGTAAAGGGTTATAGCCACCTGAATTGATCACAAATAAAACCGGGACGCAAACTGCGAATGAGATAACTCCCCAAGCTGGCAATACTGTTCCTTCCACAACAGGTCCAGTCCGTTGCACTTTACTAAAAAACACATAACTGCTGGTTACCCATAACATCACCAAATAGGCATCTAAATTGTGCAGGTTGCTGCCTCCACCAATCTTAGTGCTGACGATAACCCCACCGGAGAACAAAACGAACAGGATAGCAGCTAACCCAAGTTGCCGAACTGCATGCAAACCCCTCAATCCTCTCCATAACAGAAGGAGCAACGCCGCTGATACCAATAAGATCGCAGGCAATATTCCCAGGGGAAATGTCGCATTTGGCAGCCAGCGGTCCCACAGCAAGTCAGACATAAAGCTGGAAGTGATTTCTTTTGACTCTATACCCGACCATAGGATAAAGACTGCCTGCGAAAGAAAAGCGATCAAAGTTCCGAATCCAACCCAGACAACCGGTCTGGCAAGGTAATCCCTGATAGACCGCAATGCACCCCTCGCTAAATCTATCCGCAAGTCTTTCTCGAGGAAATACAGGACTGCCGCTAACAAGCCCGGCATTGGATACCAGTTGATCCGGCTGATCCCTGCCCAAGCTGAGGCCAACCCGACCAGGATCAGAGATTTCCAGAACCTGTCTCCATCGAAACCCCCAAAAAGGATAATCGGGATCACCAATAAATGGTAATAAACTGGCCCCTGGAAAAGGAACAGAAAACCCCAGGTCATAAACAATAATCTCGACAGGCGTCCAAAGAGGGCTGGGGGGTAACTTCCTGTAGAATTGGTGTCGCGCGAAAGGCGCTTGTCCAGGAGGTAAACCACAGCCAGGCTTGTTGCCAACCACAAGAACACCTGCCAGAAGCGGTGGAACCAAAGAGGGATTCCAGAGATCAAGAAAGGAACTGCTTGCATCAAATACCGGCTGGGGTGAAGTGGGGAGAGTAGGACATGAATGCCATAAATCCGTTCGGCAAAATAAAGAGAAGAGTAGTAATACCGGCTCGCTTCAGACCAATTCAAGGTAAAAGGATAGGTTGAGATATCCGGGATGAAGGTCGCCAGTTTGTAGCCCATTCCGGCACACAGCCAGGATGCGATCAGAACAGTCCCCCACGTTCGGTGTTTATCGAAAGCTTTCCACAAGGTTGCTCCCGCCAGAACCACCAGCCAAAACATCACCAGGCGGATCGAGAAATCCTTTAAATAGCGCCCCACAGGGCTGAGAATTAGAAATGAATATGCCGCCACCAGAATGAAGAACAAAAGCAGGTTGAAGGCGCCCAACCTGCTCATCACCTTCAGCCCCCCCTCGAACAATCCTTCAATCCATTTCCACCAGGAGAACCAGGTAGCGCAGAACAGTACCAAAACCAGCACCATACTAAAGACTTCAACCACCCAAACCGCTGTCCAACGGACAGACGCGAACAGGAGGTCTCTTTCAATCAGCTCTCTAGCTGCTTGAAAGGATATCGTCCCTAACAAAAGGCTGGTTATTCCAAGGACGAGGCGAGATCCAAGCAACGGATCGCTGACCTTCATTCTTGAGTCCCAGGCCGGTTTTTAGCTCCAGCTAACAACTCAGGTACAAAAGCTGCCCCGGGTAAGCTGGCGATCATCATCAAAGTACGGAATATGAGCGCCATGGTTAATCCGCTTTGGAGCGACGCTCCACCAACTGTAGAAAAGATAAAAGTCATAGATACTTCCTGGATGCCATATCCGTTAATAGAGAATGGCAGCAGGGTGACAAAATAGACGATGCTAAACAAGCCCCCAATCAGCCAAAAAGGGATATTTTCCCCCATGCCATTTAAGATGAGCGAAACCACGCTAAAGAGGCATAGCATGTTGATCCACGAGAACACGAAGGCGATGAGCAAAGAACGGGGGTGTTTCCGCCATATTGCCAGTGCGGCTATTATCCGGTGAAGCATCTGCGTACCTTTTTCCCACATAGGTTTTCCCCACTTTCTTAAAGGTGCTGCGAGAGAGCTTGCCAGGAGATAGGAAGGTTCATAAATTAAGGTGCTACTTGAGGCGCTTGATTCGAGGAAACTGGGCAATCCAAAAGGCACAACCATGGCCATCCCTGCCATGCCTAATAACCGATCGACGATCAGGGAAGCCGCGCAAATCGCCATGTCAAATTTTAGTTGTATAACACCTGCCAGCCGAACAACATCTCCTCCGACTGTGGTGGGTAAGAAATTGGTTGAAAACAACCCTGCGAAAGTTACCCGAAGGGTCTCACTCACTGCGATCCACACTCCAGCCGACCGCAGCAACACATGCCACCGTCCCGCGACTGCAAAGCGCGAAATCATCATCAAACCCATCGCCAGAAGCAGACGCCAGATCGGAATGTGTTGAATTGCGGCAATAATCTCCCCCCACCCTTGCTGGCTGAGCAAGTAAACTAACAACACAGCTGCTAACAATGTGCCAAATAAGCGTAATAAGAACGCGAACCGGCCTGTTAGAGCATTCATCACCCGTTCTGTCATGTTTTATCTTGCCTGCCGTTAATTACTTTGCGCACGGTGTAAGTCAGTTTGGATTGCGATTCGTGGTATGTGCGTACCAACAACTCTGCGATCAACCCCATGAGGATCGATTGAAAACCAAGAATAAATAACATGGCGCTCATTAGCAATAACGGCGAACGCACCAGCGATTCACCAAACGAAATCTTCCGCACAATGATATACAAGAGTGTAATCAAACTCCCAACAAATAAAAAGATACCTGTGCCCCCAAACAGGTAGATCGGTTTGTTAGCATAGCTGCTCAAGAACTTGACGGTAAACAGATCGAGGATGACTTTAACAGTCCGCTCCAGGCCGTATTTCGTTTTCCCAAAACGGCGCGGATGGTGGTTTACAGGCACTTCGATAATCCTTGCACCAACCCATCCTGCAAAGGCTGGAATAAAGCGGTGCATCTCTCCGTATAGGCGGAAACCAGTGATCACTTCGCGTCGGTAGGCTTTCAATGTACAGCCGTAATCATGCAAATTAACGCCCGTGACCCAGGAGATCAACCCATTGGCGATGCGCGAAGGCATCTTGCGGGTGAGAAATGGGTCCTGGCGGTTAATCCGCCATCCACTCACCACATCATAGCCTTGCACAAGTTTTTCCAACATCATGGGGATGTCAGCGGGATCGTTCTGCAAATCCGCGTCCATCAAAACCAGGATGTCACCCTGGGCATGATCGATCCCGGCAGCGATCGCCGTGGTTTGGCCAAAATTTCGGCGCAACTCCACCACGCAAACGTGATGCGGATCATTTGATGCAACCTCTATCAGGATTGGCAAGCTGGCATCGTTGCTGCCATCGTCAACATACACTACTTCCCATTCGATCGGTTTATTGTCCAAGGCCTGGTGAAGAGCTTCATGTAGCACCGGTAAACTCTCAGCTTCGTTATAGACCGGAATGACGATTGAGACATTTAACCAGACTTGCTCCCCGCTGGCCAATCGATCCTCATCTTTAGCAGTTGTCGTCTGATTTAATTCCACTGTTCCTTTACTCTTCCTTCCTCATGGTTCACACTGGTCGAGATTAACCAGGCGCCTGAAATTGCCTCGTTCACTGTCCACATGCTCAGTTACGACTTGAACGCACGGTGCACTTAGCGAAGCGCGTGCAGCCTCCGATAGTCCCTTCCACCAATTCTCGTCGATGTAAACATACCTAAATCCATTATCAAGGAATCGCTCCACGGATGGATCCGCGCGCAGAGCTTCCCATTCAGGCGAACTCCCATAATTATAGGACATATTCCCCTGAACGACGCGTGTCAATCGTCCGGTGATCATCGTCGCCCGCCAGGGATAGGAGTCGAATACCTCGCTATCAGGAGGGAGCTGGTCCCAAACTTCTCTGGCAACATAAGAGTCTAAATAAGATATTCCTTGCTCAGAGAGCACAGATTGGGAGGCTGCGCTCAACTCGGAACCGGTGACAACGAATCCACCTAAAAGCATCAAGGCTAATCCACCGAATGCCAATCTTGTGAAAACCTTGACCTGGGCTGAAGCCTGTTCGATCGCCATGATGATCAAGACCAAACTCCAGATCCACAACCCATGCTCGGTAAAGCGCACGATATCGCGATCGTATTCGTAGGAAAAAAAAATCGGCAGCGCGAATCCAAGCCAGGCGCTAACTACCGCAGCTCCTAGCATCCAATCCCCCAGGCGAAATCGCTTCCACGTCCACCAGGTAATCCAAGGGGTAAAGAGCACCACCGGTCCTAATTCGAGGATCGCAACGAACAGTTCTCGGAGTGAAAATATCTCCAGCGAACCGAGGTGTTTGGAATAAATCGCTGGAGGCCAACGCAATGCAAACCCTCCCAATGATGCTGGCTCGCTGGACGCTGCGGAAGCTGCGTTGCCTAATCCAAATATGATTTTACGAAGTGCTTCGGTAATTGTCCCGCCCTGGAGAATAGCAAAAGGAACCGAAACTAACAAAGCGACGATCGTCCATTTTACCCATTCTTCGGTCGCTCGACCTTGTTTCCAGATCGTAATAATCGCCATAAGCAAACCTGCGATCAGGAACAATCCATAGCTTGACTCCCAAACAATAGCCCAAAAAGAGAACAAGATCATCAATACCACTGCCGCCGCCTTACCCTTCATCCTTGGCGCTACCATCCAAACCAATAAGAGGACAATGAACGAAAACACGCTGGGCCCAATATGAATTGCCATCACCAATGGCCACCCGAAACTATCCATGAAAGCGAAGAGGAAAGGCGCCGGAGGTCCGTCGTCGAGAACCACGCCTTGCAGGATGGCCTGGGACAATGGCATACCTACCACGACATCCGGAGAGCGCACCCGGATCAGTGCATCGATCTGAGCCATTAAACCGGATGGCATCAAGAATAATAAGAAACGGGTACCCGTGACAAACGCCAATATGCCCGCTACCAGGAGTCCTGCCAGGTTATGTTTTAAGTAGCGCCTGGCGAACAGGGCGAGCAGCAGAAATAGATATGCGCCAGAGATCGCTTTGCTTAAATCAAAGGCGCTCCAGGGCAACAATCCTCCGAGTCGCACGAGACTCGCGCCAAACAACTGGAAACCATAGTGGTATGCAAAGGGTACTGTCGAGTTTAAATAGTGATGTGGCGGAATATCTCCGGCTGCCATCGTCGACACGATGGAAAGATTCTTCGGCTCATCGAAAATACCCATACCCCGCGCCAGGCGGGTGAAGATCGCCATCAAGATCAACCCGACGACGATCCATGGCCAGACTCTCAAATCCGAACGGCGCAATAAGGGACGATCCCCTTTCCACGCAAAGGCCATGCCAACCCCAACCACCAGGAAGGCAGCTGCGATAAAGGTTGTCGTCGCCTCAACCCAATGGCCCAGGAGGTTGATAAACCATAAATACATCACCATGCCAAGGCCAAAACCGGCCAGCAATCGTTCGCGCTCCTCCAGGCGAAAAGCGTGCGTCGCGATCAGCCAACCCCCGAGAGTCCATACTCCAGCGGTTGCCAGCCAGCTAAAGATAAGCATTGGGTTATCAGAACGCAACCAATACACAGGTTATTTAACCTTCATAAAAACATGGACGCTAGATTTTTCGCGGCAGGGAACTGTTAAGGGCGATGGCATAAGTTCATTAAAATCTCCTGCCTCAACCAGCTCACCCAGCCAACCCCCGAAGAGTCCCTCCTCGATGAGAATAAAATCAGCCTGCTGAGCCCACTCCCTTGCGAGGGCTTCGTTCCAAAAGCCATATCGGGCGAGCGCATCCGCATCACCGCCGATACGGAATGTATAAATGCCGTTGATCTGCGGTGGGAAAATACTGGCATCTTTCAAGTAAAGCAGCGGGACAGCAGAATCACCTCCCAACCAATACACCTGCGAACCCCTCGGGATCACCTTGCTCAGGTGAGCGCCAGCCGCCTCATAACTATCGATCACGTCCCCACCACAATCATAAATGTGATATCCCCCTCCCAGGAGAGACGTTGGGGAAGATAAAAAACCTAATGTCAAAAACAATACCAGGCAGATTGCGCTAAAGGAAGCATGGATCGAAATTTGGCGCCGGGTAAGCCACCGGACGATTAACCAGACCAAGAGAAGAATCACTAAGCCTGTCGCTATCCCGACCAACAACGGTATCGCCCGCAGGGATAGTTGCGTTAAACCCACATGGCCTAATCCAAACTTATTTTGCAATAAAACCCTCAAAGCTACATTCCCCGGTAATAATTGCAGGGAACGAATACGAGGAACCTGGAGGTTGAGCAATGGAGCACCCAGCGCGCGATACAGGTCTTCACCAATCTCGGAAAACGCGGCATATCCCAGACCTCCTGCCAACCCCAGGATAAGTACGACGATCACAATTTTTCGCCAACCGCCCACTTGCCAACGCCAAGAGCTTGCCGATGCTGCAACCAGTACCACCCCAGACGATGAGAAGAAACCAACATATAACGGGAAACACGCCACGCAATAGTTCTTCCCCATTACGTCGACTGTTTGGGAATGGACGCCTAACGCGGCATAAGCATGCAAGATAAACAGCAGCAGAAACAGGATGACAAGGAAGACGCTCGCCTTGTAGTTCGCCTTGTTCCTCCATTCTCCCTTCGGCCACAACAGCAAGGTAGTGATCACGCCGACAACGGCGACAAAATGAAATCGGATCCCCCATAAAAAACTTAACACCCGATCCCGCAGCTCAACTGTTGGATTCCACACCGGGATCGCTTCTGGCGGTCGCCAGCGCTCCAGAAAAGGCGCTAATCCGGTCGGGATCCAGGTCGCCCATAAATGCATAATCCCCGGCCAAAAGACGGCGTGCCCGACCAGGAAAACCAGACTCCCGGTCAGGGAGGCTGCCAGCCCAGCTCGCCTTCCGTGCTGCCAAAAAACATATCCCACGAACAAGGGCAGCACCGGAAAGAGGTTCAGACGCGTCAAGGTCAACGCCCCAGCCAGGACAGCCCCGAAAACGATCTGCCACAGAGGTCGTCCTTCTCCGAGGGACAGCGCCAGCATCCACACCAGCATGCAAGCGATCAAGACCTGCGAAATTGCCATGCTGAATATCTTTATCTCAGCAGGGTTCATGGCAATTGCCAGAACTGCGCCCGCAGCCCACCATTTACCGCTTAACCGCCGAACGCAGAGATACAGCCCAAGTAACATCAACCCGCCTAAAATTATCGCAAAATACCTCCCCGTCCGTAATCCTGGGCCAAATAATACTTGGGCGAACCCAGGAATCAGGAAAGCCAGCGGCATGTGGTTGCTCCAGGGACCATAATCTTGATAAGGCCAGTATTTTCCTGTCGCAAACAGAAAGCCCTTGACCAGGTATGACCCTTCGTCAAGGACTGAGGTTTGCGTATGAGCATACAACCAAGATTGGTAAAGGTAAACGAATCCCCCCAGGAGCGCCAATCCCTCTGCAACGAGCGTGTGAGAGACCCGGCTCCCCCAACGCAAGGCTTTCTGCATCAGTCGATTTCCCGGGCTAATCGCTTCAAATCAGCGTCTACCATCATGTGGATCAATTCTTCAAAACCGACCCGTGGTTGCCATCCCAATTCTCGGTTAGCCTTGCGTGGATCGGAAACTAACACGTCAACTTCTGCTGGGCGATAGAACTTAGGGTCTTGTACCAAGTAGTCCTGGTAATCCAAGCCAACATAGTTAAAAGCAAGTTCGCAAAATTCTCGCACCGAATGCGTCTGCCCTGTTCCGATGACAAAGTCCTCGGCTGTGCTTCGTTGGAGCATGCACCACATCGCCGCTACATAATCCCCAGCATAGCCCCAGTCTCGCCGCGCATCCAGATTTCCCAGGCGCAATTCCTTTGCCTGGCCTAATTTGATCCGCGCAACACCATAACTAACCTTGCGGGTGACGAACTCTAGACCTCGCCGGGGGCTCTCGTGGTTAAATAAGATCCCTGAAACAGCATAAAGATCGTACGACTCCCGGTAATTAACTGTAATCCAATGGCCGTAGACTTTCGCAACTCCGTAAGGGCTGCGCGGATAAAAAGGTGTGCGTTCGTTTTGTGGCACTTCTCGCACTTTACCAAACATCTCACTCGACGAAGCTTGATAGAATCGCGTCTGTGGATTGACCAACCGGATGGCTTCCAACAAACGAGTAACGCCCAATCCGGTCACCTCCCCGGTGAGCACCGGCTGGTTCCAAGAGGTAGGAACAAAGGATTGCGCTGCCAGGTTATATACCTCATCCGGACGGTAGCGTTCAATCACATCGACCAACGAGCTCTGGTCGTGTAAATCCCCCTGAATGATGGTGATTTCGTCCTGAATATGCTGGATGCGCTCAAAGGTAATCGTGCTTGACCGGCGCACCATCCCGACGACTTCGTAACCTTTGGCGAGCAGGAATTCCGCCAGGTACGAACCATCCTGGCCAGTAATCCCGGTAATAATTGCGGTGGGCATCTATCATCTCCTGCCTGCAAAATTCAATGACTGAATTATAACCCGTCCCCCCCTTGGGTCAAGGTTACAAATATCGAGAATAAAGATTAGGGAGTAGTCATCAATCCTCATCCTTTGATCGCCTATTCTCTTTTCTCGGATTCCTGATTACCGACCACAATAAATACAGCCCAACGCTTGCCACCCCTAATAGGATCGTTTTGAAAAGGTCGGTTACCGGCCAGATAAATGTCGTGTAACGGTGCAAATACCAGGGTAGGAACCAGGCTATCATTAAACCAACCGCAACAACCGATCGCCTCAACCAGGGACTGGCCTGCCGCCGTCCCTCTAAACCCACCCAGGCCACTAATGCTGCCTGCAGTCCAATGAAAGCGACCCGATAACGCGGGTTATCCCATGTATCCCCTCCACTGCGCAGCGAGGCCAAAAGGATTCCCAACCAAACCACCAGACTCAACCCTTGATCGAGACCCCGCTTGCCATTCTTCCTCCAGGCAAGGAACGGCGCGGCCAGCAAGAACGGCAAAACTATCGTCCATCCCAAAGCTCGCCAGATGGCGATTCCCCGCCATATCGGAGCAGCATTATCTATCAGGGCGGCTGGCAGAAAAGGCTGTAGCACGCCAATTCCCATCAATATCAGCACATGGGACCACTCTGGTGTAGTGCGAAATACCTTCTTGACCAGCTCAGAGGCCCTTTTTGCGAAATAAGTCTGCCACCGGGTTGATTCCTTAATCCACCAACCTACCAAGGCGATTGGATTAGAGATCCCATCTGGCGCGATCCGCCCCCATGCAAGCCAGATACCGATACCGGCCACAACAGCCAGCCCAGCTAGAAGCAGCCACAAGCGAGGTTGGCGAAAGGCATGCCATCCATCCATAGCCAACGCAGTGACGATCAGCATGGTCAATAATACCGCTGCAAAGGCCGGAGAGAAAGGTATACACAGGATCAAGGCAACCAGCACCCACCCCAGCCCTTGCCAGGAGCGGTCTTGCCGGTAGCGCACCAGCCCGTACAGGGCAGCCGCTACCAACGGCATTGTGAAAGCCTCGCGCATTTGTGAACTACCCAATAAAATCGCTTCCGGAAATAGAGTCACCAACCAGGCGGCCACTCGGGCTGGTGCTTCTCCCCAGGCGCGCCGCACGAATGCCCAGGTGAACAGCACCGTCAGTGCAGACGCTGCAGCCGTGATCAAGATCATCTGCAGCGGATAGTGGATATCTCCACCCAGATAACGGTATCCGAGTGCGCTAATATACAACAGACCCCCATATTGATCAACTTTATGGTAACCCCGAAAGGCAGTCAACAGCGGAACTTCGCGGTTGGCGAGTTCCCACGCCGCCATGTCGCGGGCATGGGCGTCGGCCATAATGTAACCCGCCTGCTCCACTGGAGACCCATATCCCCAGACCGGCAAAACCTTGAACCAGACCACTCCGGCCGCCAGACGCAAAACGGCCGCCCCAATAACCAGCCATCCTAGCCAGCGTTGTAAGGATAACGATTTGTCAGTTTTTATAGCATACCAGCCGACTAGCATTATCCCCAATCCCAAGAGAAGCGAGATGAGAAAGGTTCCCCAGCTTTCGAAAAGCCTTTTCCCCGCTGAGACCCAAGCCAATACCAGGGACAGCATGAGCACACCCAGAGCAGACAAGAGCCAGGATCCCCAAGGCGTGGAGGATAACCTGATTTTTATGCGATTTAACGCACCCATAAATTCAAATCCTCAGAAAGTAAATTCTCTTTATATCCTTCTTGCCGGGCATAGTCGATTAGGGGTCCCTCCTGCCCCGGGTGCAAGCCGACAAGAATTGCTCCAGGTGGGTCTTTACTTAAGAAATCCTCTAATTCATCTTCCGAAATGACCTGGAATACCTGCCGCTGATCACTCGTCAATAAATGCCCCGTCCTCCAGGCAAACACTCCGGTAGCAAACTCGGCGTAAATCTCAGCCCCGCCATCTAACGGATAAATCGGAGTAAGCGTCAAAACTTTTGCATCCATTGAGGCAGCCCGGATCTCCTTACCCAGGCGGTGAACTTGCAAGGGATACCAGGACCTGGGGTTGCCCAACCTCGCAATGTGAGGGGCATCATCGATAAAGTAAACGCTTGATAAAACCACAACTTGAAGGAACAACACCAGAGGCCAAGTGATCCGCTGGCCTGATAATTCATTGAACCTCGCCAGACCATAAAGAATGCCTACAATAGCAAATGGCACAAGGGAGAAAAAATATTGGTTAAATGTAGGCGTAGGCAACAAAGACCCAATCCCGAGGAATGGGATAATTAATAAGATCAATAAGGATTCAACGGTGGCCCGCCTTTTCTTCCTGTAATCGACAATGCCGGTTGTGTAAGCGAAAAAAATCATCGCCAGAAATAGGAGTAAATTGCCAGGTTGGTTGAGCACTTTGGTTCGTAAGTGCTCCATTTTTTCTACCAGGCCCATCGGGCCGATAAAACCTGTTTCCTCACGGAATGCGGTGTTTAATTGAGCGTAGGTGACATTGCCGAATATGAACTCCCTTGGAGCGATCGCGAACAGGAATAACGAGGGGGTCAGCCCAAGGATCATCCCAAGGCAGAATGCCAGGAGGGTTTTTAGCCTCGCTTTAGGAGTGATTATGCCTGGGAAATTAAACAAAGTGACAAAAAAGGGGATAGCTACGAGGAGAAATGTCAGCCGCGTTCCGATCGCCAGCCCGATCAGCCCTCCACTGATCAACGTCCAGATAGCTGGATTTTCTCTCTCGGAGCCATGAACATGCACACTAAAGGCCAGCAAGACCAGCAAGATCGGCAGGTCGTGGTTCCAGGCCAGCCCGCTTGTATAGGCAAATAATGGGTTTGCCAGTAGAAGGATCACACCGCCCACTGACGCGGTCATCCGAATGGATAATCTTTGCCCTCGGAAAAAATTGTAGGAAATCCAGAAAATCAAGACGATGCTAGCCATAGAAAAAACTACAGAAACAGCTCGCGCCCCTAACAAACTATAGTCGGTAACCTTATCGACCAGCGCATATACGAATATCAGGTTCGGCATGTGGAAATATGGATAATCTCGATAAGGGAGTAATGTCTGCTCTGCCAATAATTCACCGCTGGCGACAAACTGGTTCTCGTCACGATTGTACCCCCGCTGCATGGCCCGACCCCAAATCAACAGGAACGATCCCCCGAATAAGATCGCAATCGTAAGATACAGCAATAATCGTTTAAGTAGAACTGACATTCATCATCCTTCAAATCCGTAATGGTCGTACTTGATGATTCTCAAGACCAGGATAAGCGAGAATTACCATCACAGCAAATAATGTCAGTGGCCAAGAATTGAGAAATAACCTGAAAGAGAAGTGCTCAGATGAAACATTTTCATAAACATCCACAGCTGTTCAGTACCGACTATTCTAGTCCTTCCAAAATTCGAGTGGCCCTGACCTGCCAACTGTACTGCTTTGCATCATATTGTGCCTGGGTAGCCAAAGCAAACCGACGCTCGGGATTATTACGCAATTCCACTAAAGCCTCCACCCAGCCCTCGATTTGCCCTGGGGGGAGTAATACAGCATTTGTAGGAGAGAGCACTTCCCGCAGTACGGGCAAATCGCTGGACAGGATCGCCCGCCCACAGGCCATGTACTCAAACATCTTCATTGGACTGAGGAAACGGGCAATGTCTCCTCCCGAAGACGCCTCCACGCGTTGCTGGTACGGCATCAAGAGCACGTCACAGGCGGCCTGAAACCACGGCAAATCGGCGTTCGGGACAAACCCGATTGGGGTAACATTCTCCACTCCGCGGGTTTTGACTTGATCCCACAGGCTAGCGGCATCCCCTGCCTCGCCGCCCACGAGCAGGAAATTTATCTCCCCCAATCGCTCCGCTATGTCCAAAATGAGCTGCGTGCCGCGCCCCGGGTAGAGATGCCCAGTATAGCCAGCAGTAAACCTTTCAGGCAGAAAGGCAGCTTCAGATTGATTGAAGTACCTCATGAAAGTAGAGAGCAGCGTATGGCGCGCTTCCTCTGGACTAGCTAAATTTGCGAACCGCGCTAGGTCGACGCCATCTGGAGCAACCATCGTGAAGGGTAGAGAGTCAGGCACACCAAACCTGGCAGTCAATTCGGATTGCAAGATTCGTGAGATCAA
>MGOK01000073.1:12760-19545 GCA_001795335.1 Chloroflexi bacterium RBG_19FT_COMBO_55_16 | reverse complement strand
CGCACCGCGCCCCCGCAGGAATTGCCTAAACAACACCGGACCCATATAACCATGTGGCAAGTCATGCATCTCCAGAATCGTTTTCATACCCAATGAACTGGCAAACGCAGCTGCCTGGGGCAGGCGAGTATAAAAAAACTCAGCTCCCCAACCGCGTGCCCAGTGTACAGCTCGCCAGGCAAAATCGTATCGGCGTAGCTGCGGATAGGCAGGCAACCATTCAACTGGGAAAGCGTGTTGCAACCCATAGTGATGAGCTATGTTGTCCCAAAGCATCCCTGGCTCACCGTCAACAGGTGGCCACCCCGGTGCCGCCAGGCGGACAGTATGCCCGCTGGCGACCAGAGCCTGCGTCATTTTCATCACCTGGAAAGTGTTAGCACGTCTGGCTGGGATGCTTGTTGGGGCAACTACCGCAACCTTCATGTTGAGTTTCCTCATCGCTCCCGCAGCACCGACAATGTTTTGCGCACATTCAAGGTTATGGAGACAAAATAGAAACCAGCCAGAAGAGCCGCGCTTCCCAGATATCCATAGATCGGAACGAACAATAAAATCCCGGCGATCTTAAGACCTGCCGCAACCAGGTTTACCTTAGCTGGGTAATCCGGTAAGCCCAACGCCAACAAAGCGACCCTATTCCAGTAAAATGTGTTGGCAACTAATAAACCCGCCATCAGAATTAGTACCGCAGAGTATGCCGGTAAAAATTCGGGTTTATATATAAATTGGATGATCGGCCGGCCTAGGAGAAGCAAACCCAGGCAGGCCGCGACGCTATAGGTGAATGATATCAACGAACCTTGACGCAACACATAGCGTACATTGTTCCAATTCTGGCGCGCCACTTCCCGCGAAAGTTCAGGATAGGTCGCCTGGGGCAATGGGCTGACCGGCAATTGCACCATATTTGCTAGGCTCAAAGCCAATTTATAATAACCTGCGTCTGTCGGACTGCTCAGCGCCGAAACCCACAGCAGCTCTGCATCCTTATTTACCAGGTTGATGGTAGCACTGATATTGGTGCTCACCGCAAAACGCGCCAATTCCCGAAGATGATCGCGTAGCAAGTCGAGCGGTTCACGCCACCATGCCCAGCCCCAGCGACGCGTCGCCTCCCACACAGCCGCTAAAGTTAAGGTCAGCGCACCGACGATCTTTCCTGTCATGTAAGCCAACATCACTTCGAGTAACCCCCCCCCGTTGATATAAGCCAGGCTGATCAGACCCAGGACGAGCAGGCTCTGCCCAACCGTGATTCCTGCCAACACTCGATACCGATCGAAGATTTGCATTAAACCGGTTGAACTCTCAGCCGCGAAATTGGCTAACACAATTAATCCATACAGGATAAACCACCCGCTGGTATTGATGTCCTTAGCAAAATAACGCGCTCCCAAAGGAGCCAGAAGCCAGATCAGCCCAAAAGCGAACAGGGAAGTTAGCATTTCAGTCAGGCCAGCTGCCTTGAATACCGCCGCAGCCCGTCGTTGGTCGCCATTTACCGTATATTGGCCGACGTATTTAACCACCAGCTCGCTCATCCTGAAAGAGGCGAACTTATTAACCACGCTGGCAAACACGGTGATTGTTCCTAAAATTCCAAAATCGGTTACCCCCAACAGGCGCGCTACAAGGATGCTTTGTAGCATGCTGATCCCAGCCGAAATGCCCGTGGCGCTAAACAGGTAGCCTGAATTCCTGACTACCCGCCAAACTAATTCGTTCCCGAACAGGCCAGGGAGATGCCTCCTCAACCGATCAGCAGGGAATTTCATCTACTCGGTGCGAATCTGGCTTGCCCAGGCGCGTTCGGCTTCATACCAGGCTACGAGGTTGGAAACGCCTTCCCGCAGAGAGACCTGAGGGCGCCAACCCAGCAATTTCTCAGCCTTATCGACCGCCGCCCAGCTTGCCAGCATGTCCGCCGGGTGCGCAGGAAGCTGCTCGATCTGAGCTTTCCGCCCGATCAGCGCCTCGAACATTCGGATCAACTCATTGATCTTGATCGATTCGTGTCCCCCAAGGTTGATGATCTCATGGCCCAATGGCTTGAGGCCTAGGATCGTACCGCGGGCAATATCATCAATATAGGTAAAACCCCGCGATTGTTCTCCATCACCGTTTAATTTCACTGTCAAGCCTTCCCGGATCCATTGCGCAAAGCGGAACATAACCATGTCGGGCCGCGCCGCTGGTCCGTAGACAGTGAAATAGCGGACAATTGTCACATCGATGCCATGTAAATAATGATAAGCATGGCACAGCGCTTCAGCCCCCTTCTTACTGGCCGCATAGGCTTGCAGTGGGTGGTCGCTATCGGCGTCCTCGGGAGTCGGCAAGGGTGCATCGGCTCCATAAATACTGGAAGTAGAAGCCAGAATGAACTTGCCAATCTCCTTGCGGTGGCAGAACTCCAGCAGGTTAAGTGTCCCCGTGATATTGGTATCCACATACACCCATGGATTCTCCACCGATTGGCGCACACCGGCCCGGGCTGCCAGGTTGATGACCGCCTCAAAGCCATGAGCCCTTGAATCCCGCCCCGCCTGCGTATCCAGCTGTTCTATCGCAGCCCGATCGGAAATGTCTAAACGCAGGAACTCAAAGCCAGGACGGCCTTGTAGTTTTCCTAAGCGGTATTTTTTCATCCTCACGTCGTAAGCAGCGTTCAGATTGTCTACGCCCACCACGCTGTGCCCGGCATCTAGCAGCATTTCAGCCACACGCGAGGCGATGAAACCGGCCACTCCAGTAACTAAATAATGAGCCATTTATTCTTCTCTCAATTTAAAGTCTCACGACTTTCGGGTGATCACGTCCGAAAGAACCCAGCGTGTTGCGTGTGTCCACGATCAAGGCCGCATTTTCAAGTAAGGCCAGGTAATCATAAGACTTGTGATTTGTGACGATCACCACGCAATCTACCATCCTGGCAGCCGCGATTACATCCGGTACGCTATGTAAATTCCAATCATCGTGTTGGATTTGTGGGATGTACGGATCGTGATAGAGCACTTCGGCCCCCTTTTGTCGCAACAACCCGATAACGTCTAGAGCAGGAGACTCTCGCAGGTCATCGATATCTGGCTTGTAGGCAGCTCCAACCACTAACACCCGGCTGCCCTTTAACGGCTTACTGTGCTCATTCAGGGCATCCTGTATCTTGCCAACCACATAGCGCGGCATACCAGTGTTTATCTCCGAAGCCAGGTCAATAAACCGCGCCGTGTAATTCAAGGCGCGCAGCTTCCAAGAAAGGTAGAGGGGATCGATCGGGATACAATGCCCACCCAACCCAGGACCGGGGGTAAATTTCATAAAGCCGAAAGGCTTGGTAGCCGCCGCTTCAATGACTTCCCAGACATCGATCCCCAACCGGTCGCACATGATCGCCATTTCATTGACCAGGCCGACATTAATCATGCGAAAGGTATTCTCCAGCAATTTTGCCATCTCGGCGGACTCTGTCGATGATACAGCCACAACCGTCTCCAGGGCTTGCTGGTACCAATACGCAGCGACTTCAGTACACGCTCTCGTGATCCCTCCGATGACTTTCGGTGTGTTATAAGTGGTCCAATCTTTGCGACCCGGATCCACACGCTCCGGCGAGAATGCCAGGAAAAAATCCTCGCCGGCCGTCAATCCCAAGCCCTCGGATAGCTTAGGCAGCAGGATCTCACGTGTTGTGCCAGGATACGTTGTCGATTCGAGTACAACTACCATTCCCGGGTGCATATACCTGGCTAATTCACTAGTAGCATCCAATATGAAAGACAGGTCCGGATCGCCAGTTTTCCTCAACGGGGTAGGGACGCAGATGCTGACTGCATCGGCCTGTTGCAGGACGGAAAATTCGCTGGTAGCGCGCAACTTATCAGAAGCCACCAAGCGTGTCACCTGCCTGGTTGGCACATCCTGAATGTAGCTTTCCCCTCGGCATATTGCATCTACTTTGTCTTTGTCAGGTTCGACACCCGTGACTGTGAAGCCGGCCTCTGCGAAGACCGTGGCCAATGGCAAACCGACGTAGCCGAGCCCCAGGATGGCAACCTGCGCGGTTTTATCCTGTATACGGGCAATCAAAGCTTCACGCATCGAATTCATTTTCACCTCAAAAAAGGCTCAACTGTTTCGGCTCCTGCTTTTCTTCAGGAGCAGCCTGCTCGACATATTCGGGGACATCCGTGGCTTTGGAGATCAATTGAGGTAACCTGGCAAAATCACTCTCTATCTCTGGCTTAAGTGATTGCTGGTGGAGCGCAGCGGCTGGATGGTACATGGGCACGATCAGCCTTCCCCTTACCTGCATAGCCTGACCATGCACACTGCTAATCTTGGCGTTGGGCAAGTATAAGCCCATCGAATACCGCCCCAAAGTAACGATCACTTTAGGATTAATGGCCTGAATTTGCCGCTCTAGATAGGTACTGGTGCAGGTTTCTACCTCCTCCGGGTGCGGATCTCTGTTGCTTGGAGGCCGGCATTTCACTACATTCGTGATAAACACTTGTTCGCGCTTCAGACCTATCCTGGCTAACAACTCCTCCAGGAACTTGCCGGCCGCGCCGACAAATGGACGTCCCTGTTCGTTTTCGTGGAAACCAGGTCCTTCCCCAATGAACATGATCTCAGCATTGACCGGTCCCTCCCCCGGCACAGCCAATTTCCGCGAATGGTAAAGTACACATTTCTCACAACTAGACACTTCATCTGCCACTTGCTTTAAGACCCCTTCAGCCTTCAAAGTTCACCTCTTCTCCTGGGATATCCAGATCTTCCTTGCCCTTCAGCACTTCTTCCAAAGACCACTTTCAACTATCCACTGACAATTGATAAACGATTTTAAGTACTGCCTCCCTCAGCTCCCCCAATGTCATTAATAGCGCATCCTCATGATTGTCCCGGTAATATCTCGGTCGGCAACCGACTACCTCAAACCCAAAATGCCTGTATAAATCTTGTGCAGTTTCATTATTCGCGCGCACCTCCAGCATGGCCTGGTGTGCTCCATTCTGGATCGCTTCCTGCAAGGCAACCATCAATAAACGCTTCGCGATCCCTTCCCTACGAAAGTCGGGATGAACAGCGAGCGTAGCAATATGCGCTTCGTCCAGGACTAACCACATCACGATCATCCCCACGATCTTGCGCTCACCTGACAATTTAACGTCCTCGGCTACCCATAACCTGGCCGCCGGGTTATCTCTCAGCTCATGGTAGTACGCATTGTCCGGCCAGGGTAAGTTGAAAGACTGGCGATCGATGGAGCAAACTTGTTCCACATCATCTACCTGCATGGGCCGGATGTTAATGGCAATTGTCGTAATCATCCCGGAATTGGCTCACTAAAATGAAGATAAATAGGCACCAGACTGGTAGGATCGTTAATCCGCCCAGCCTGCCAGCGCCGCCAGGCGAGTTCTGCCAGATAGGAGGGGCGGCGCAACGACTGGGCTGGCGTGGCAAGCACCGCAATCCTGCGTTTGCGGGCCAATAGATGGCGTTCTACATCCGTTAACTCCCCGCATACCAGGGTTGGCATTTTCAGACGATCTGCTAAAGCTTCAGCCGTCAGCACTTCAGGATTGCCAGTCGACTTCCAGGTCCCCTTCTCGGATTTGTACCATCCCACTCCCAGACGCCCGCGACCAGCCCGCAGCACCGCTGCCATGGGGAGTTCTCGCACTGGCTGGGCTGCAGCTACCACATCCAAAGATGGGATCCCGACCAAAGGGAGATGCTTGGCAAGAGCCATCCCTTTCGCCAGGGCCAGGCCAATCCTTAAGCCAGTATATGAACCCGGCCCAAGTGCGACAGCTATTGCTTTCAATTCCGATGCCGTGATCTTCATGCGCCTTAACAATTCAGCTACCACCGGGGCCAGTTCAACCGTATGATATTCCTGACTAGTCCATATCACCTCGCTCAGCACCTGCTTCCCGTCGTACAAGGCTACTCCTACCACGCGTGTTGAGGTGTCAATGGCTAACAACATTACAGGCTCCCATAGACGCGCTTGCGGAAAGTTGTTAATAATTTCTGATAATATGCGCCGCGGGCCGAAAAGACCATGTCGCGCTGTTCGATATTAATCCAGCGCAAAGTAATCCATAAACGTTCTTTCGGTAAGATAAATTGAATTCGCTCTGCCCACTCAATCACTAGTGGACCGGTTTCGATCATTGCCTCCAGGTCAAGGTCTTCCGCTTCATGCGCGCCGCTCAAACGGTAGGCATCCAGATGATAGAGTCGCCCACCATCCGGTCGGCGATAGAGATTTACCAATACAAACGATGGACTGGAAACCAAGTCCAATGACCCCCAGCCCGCCGCCAGACCACGCACAAGCGTGGTTTTCCCAGATCCCAGGTCACCCACCAGGCAAATCACATTGCCCGTGCCGATTAAGGAACCCAAACGTATACCCACTCTCCGGGTATGCTCAGCGCCGCGGCTGATAAATTCTAATGAATTTGGTTCCAGGATAGGCATGCCAGGATTATACGCTTTCACGTCTTCAACTGCAACCTCGCCAGTGAGGCTGCGAGACGTTTCATGCCTACCTCCGCGAAGAAAACATCTACAATCTCATCATCATCCTGAATACGGCTGCTGAGCACCATTCCCTCCCCCCAAACTGGGTGTTGGACCCGCGACCCCGGTGAATATTGGGGTTTTAGCGCCCGTGCCGCGGCGGGTGAAGGAGACACCCAGCGGTCAGGCTGGTAGGAAGGACCCGCCTTTGGTCGCCGGCGCAAATGACCTTCTTCCTCCACGAG
>MGOK01000073.1:0-12749 GCA_001795335.1 Chloroflexi bacterium RBG_19FT_COMBO_55_16 | reverse complement strand
TGTCCTTTAAGAATCTCGATTCTTCGGTCGGTTCTGAGTACCCATAGGCGCTGCGGTTGAGCGGGATCACCAAATAGAGACGGTCTTTAGCGCGCGTGATGCCTACATAGAACAAACGCCGCTCCTCCTGCATCGCCTCCGGATCGTCGAAGGAGCGCACATGCGGTAGGGTGCCATCGTTCAATCCAACGATGAACACGACCGGGAATTCCAATCCTTTCGCGGCATGAAGTGTCAGCAACGTCGGCACATTTACCGAGTCTTCCAGCGTATCTTGGTCGGAGACCAGTGCTACATCCTCCAAGAACGCTGCCAGATCGCGCTCAGTGTATTCCGCTGCCAGACGGCGTAATTCCATCACGTTCCCCCAACGTTCACGTCCCTCTTCTGTGCCATCGTCAAGATAATCGCGATAACCCACCTTTTCCAGGATCTCATCCATCAGCGTTAATGGGGGAACCTCTGCAACCATTGCCCGCCAGCCAACCAACAGGGCACCAAAAGTGGCAAGCGAGGCGAGAGTACGCCTTGTGAATGCCTCTGAGTGAGCGGAACCGCTTCCCCAGCCGAGTTCGAGTAGCAGTTCACCGGAGGACAGGTGGATCTTTTGGGCGTGTGTGCGCAATGCCAGCAGGCTCTTATTTCCAATCCCCCGTGGTGGAGCGTTGATCACCCGAGAAAGGCTGATATCATTGGCAGGATTATGCGCCAGGCGCAGGTAAGCGATCACGTCTTTCACCTCTCGCCGCCCATAGAAGCGCTGCGCCCCTACCAATTTATAAGGCAGGTTCCGGTGCAGGAAGGCTTCTTCTAAGAGGCGGGATTGAGCGTTGGTACGGTACATAATTGCAAAATCACCTGGTTTGGCTTGTTTGAGCCCGACCAGGCTGGCGATCATATCCACCACATAAGTTGCTTCTTCTCGATCGTCATAGGTTTCGTGCAACGCGATCTTATCGCCGGAACCGCGCTGGGTGAACAACCGCTTTGCCGTGCGGTAAGGGTTGCGGTCGATCACCGCCATGGCCACATTTAGGATCGATTGCGTGGAACGATAATTTTGCTCCAACAATATCACCTGCGCCTCTGGATGATCTTGCTCAAAACGCATCACATTGCGGTAGTCTGCTCCCCGCCAGGCGTAAATGGACTGGTCTGTATCGCCGACAACGAATATATTCTTATGAATAGAACCCAGGTGCCTGACCAGCGCGTATTGGGCCAGGTTGGTGTCTTGGAATTCGTCCACCAGAATATGCTCATATCGACGGGCGTATTTCTCCCGTACCGTAGAGGTTTCTTCTAAAAGATACGCAGTCCACAGAAGCAAGTCATCGAAATCCACACCATTGCTATCAAACAACAATTCCTGGTAGCGGGTGTAGACGCGCTTCACCACCTCATCACGGTAAGTTTGAATAGGGTAATCTTCGGGCAAGCGTAGATAGTTCTTGGCATTCGAGATCGAGGCATGAATCCCTCGGGGGGTGTAATGCTTGAGGTCCAGGTTGAGATCCGCCAGGGCTTGCTTGACCACTCCGAGCTGGTCATCACTATCAAAGATTACAAAATTCGAATTAAAGGGCAGGTGCTCAGCTTCACGGCGTAAGATGCGCGCACAGGTAGCGTGGAACGTGCCTAATGTCAAGCCATGCGCCCGCACCCCGAGCAGATCCTGGACTCGGCTCTCCATCTCTCGCGCCGCCTTATTCGTGAATGTGACCGCCAGGATATTATAAGGATTTACGCCCACCGCCCCAATCAAATACGCGATACGCTGCGTCAGCACGCGTGTCTTCCCGGAGCCAGGGCCAGCCAGGACTAGCACCGGACCCTCGCCCGCCATCACAGCTGACTGCTGTTGAGAATTCAAATCTGCTAGGATATCCATACGCAAGGATTGTAACGTCAGGCGCGAGGGGTGTCAACCGGAACCAGGAAAAACGGTGATTGTATTGTATAATTTCCCAGACCAATTGTTCGAATTATTCTCTCAATGGATGATCCAATGACTGATCAGATATTTCCCCATTCGTGCGCCTCCATGCCTGAGATTGACGATGATCACGTTGCTTTAACCATCACCTCACCACCTTACTGGAACGCAATTGACTATGATCTTCATGCCGCAAACGCTGATCAATCCTACCGCACCCGGACCTACGCCGAAGGGTTCACGGACTACCCGACATACCTGAATTGGATGGAAGCTGTGTTTGCTGAGGTATTCCGTGTCACCAAGCCGGGTGGATTCTGTGCGATTGTGATCGGCACTATCCTGTTGGACGGGCATCTCTACCCGGTGCCCTTTGACCTGGCAGCTCGTTTCACTCAAAAGGGCTGGTTATTTCACCAGGATATCATCTGGCATAAATGCACTGCCGGGATAAAACGCGCTGGCGTAACGATCCAGAAGCCCTTTCCTGGGTATTATTACCCTAATATCATGAATGAATACATCCTGGTTTTCCGCAAACCAGGACCTAAGATATTTGCCGGCCGGAGTCCGGAAGAAAAAGCGGAATCGGAGTATCCTATCAACCGTTTATTTACTCTGGACATCGCCAATAACATCTGGCATATTGCTCCCGTCCCGCCAGGATTCATCCACCACCCTGCGCCTTTCCCGGAGGAAATCCCTTATCGGCTGATCAGGCTCTATTCTTATCCTACTGAAGTGATTCTCGATCCGTTTACAGGTTCAGGCCAAACCCTTAAAGTTGCCAGAGCACTGGGCAGAAGATTTGTCGGTTACGAGATCATTCCTAAATATGTCGAATTAGCAAGCAGCCGTCTCAACGAGCCCTTAGCCATCCGGCCACAGCAGCTGATTGTCGTTTTCGACAAAGTTGAACTCAATGATCCGATCAATTTAATAAAACAAAATGGTTAAAACCTTTTAATTTGTTGTCTGCCACCCTTCTTTCGACTGGAATCAACTTATGAACTGGGGCATGCTTGGCCATGAGTGGGCTGTTCAAATGCTGCGACAGCATGTCGCTCACCAGACGCAGCGTCACGCCTACCTTTTTATTGGCCCTCAAGGCGTAGGCCGGCGTACCCTAGCTCTGCACCTTGCCCAAGCGTTAAACTGCCCTCAACCCACCGCCCCAGGAGAAGCATGCGGGGGTTGTAAGTCTTGCAAACAAATGGAGCGCATGAGTCACCCTGATCTGGCCATCCTCCAGGCCGAGCAGGTTGGCGGGACGTTGAAAGTCGACCAAATCCGCGCCCTTCAGCATAACCTGTCTCTCTCCCCATACTCAGCTGCTTACCGGGTAGCAATCCTGCTGCGTTTCGAAGAGGCTAACCCCAACGCAGCCAATGCACTGCTCAAAACTTTAGAAGAGCCCCCATCCCGGGTGATATTGGTGTTAACCGCCGAAAGCAGCGAGCGTCTCATGCCTACCATTGTCTCGCGTTGCGAGGTGCTTCGGTTGCGTCCCTTACCGTTGGATGTTTTAGACCAAGGCTTACAAACCCTTTGGGGGGTTCCCCCGCAGAAAGCCACCTTAATCGCCCACCTGTCCAATGGCCGGCCAGGTTACGCCCTCTCCCTGCATAACGACCCAGACTTGCTGGTCAAGCGCAGCACGTGGTTGGATGACCAGCGCCAGCTATTAAATGCCAGCATAGTCGAGCGCTTCGCCTACGCTGAAGACATGGTGAAGGATAGAGAATCAATGCGCGGCGCGTTTGCAGTGTGGCTTTCCTTCTGGCGGGACGTTATGCTCTGCGCCAGCGGCACCTCCACCCCACTTTCCAACCTGGATCGGGTGGAGGAGATCAAGAACTTGACTTCCCACCTGGACCTCGCCAGTGTGCAGCGCACAGTCTCTACCCTCGAACGCACTTTCGATTTACTTGAGCGCAACGTCAACCCTCGCCTAACCGTTGAGGTGCTCATGTTAGACCTACCCAGGCATTGACACGTTCTTAATAACACTTGCGTCAGCGTTGGGTGCTCAAATATGCTATACTCAACGTCAAATCGAAAATCCCCAAATGAGCATAACTTCCCCGAACCCAGGAAAGATCTCGATTGGGTGGTCGGGAGCCGGGGGTCCTAAAGTTGGAGCGCTGATCGGTTGCACCAGGTAGTACTATTTCTCTCGCTGATGATCGCCAAGGATGAGCGAGTATGACCGTTCAAGTAAAGCAGTCTGAAATATCCAGGGATTCCCTCGAGCTGCTTTACAATATCGGCCGTGAGCTCGTGGCAGCTCTGGATTTACGGACTGTGTTGCAGCGCGTGCTTCTCCTATCCATGGGTAATGTGGGTGCGGTCAACGGAACCATCATCGTCCTCGACAACCAGGGCCAACCAGTTGATTCAACCATCATCGTCGGGACGCAAATCATCGAACATACTACTGAACAGCTACGGATTACCTTCGAACAAGGCCTGGCAGGTTGGGTAGCGCGCCAAAAACAAGCAGTCTTGATCCCAGATACAAGCCAGGATGAACGCTGGTTCCGCCGTCCCGACGACGCAAAAGACAGGACCGGACCTAAGTCGGCCGTCTCTGCTCCCCTTTTGGCGCGCAACCACCTCGTGGGCGTTATGACCCTGGTAAATCCTACCCCAGGATTCTTCACACCGGAGCACCTGGCTCTGGTCCAGGCTATTGCCGATCAAGCTGGGATCGCGGTGCTTAACGCCCGGCTATACGAAGAGAGTCAGCGCCAGACACGTGTAATGACCGCCGTAGCTGAGAGCGCGGGGGTAATCACCGGCAGCCTAGAGCTCGAGGAAGTGCTGCAGCGCATTCTAGAACAAATCACCCTTGCCTTGCGCGTGGAAGTGGTGTCTCTTGCCTTGATCGACCCACGGGAAGAGATCTTAAAATTCCATATCTCATCCGACAAATCAGACAAAAGCATCGTCGGGCTGCAACTGAAGCAAAGTGAAGGGATCGCTGGTTGGGTAGCCAAAGAAGGCCAGGGAATCATAGTCTCCGACACTACCAAAGACCCGCGCTTTCATTCTGCAATTGATCGCCAGATCGGTTTTGAATCCCGCGCAATCGCCTGCGCCCCGATTAAGGCGCGGGGCAAGGTTATCGGTGTAGTCGAAGCCATCAATCCTAAAGACGGCGTTTTCGATCCTGACGCCCTCCAGGTTCTGACTGGAATTGGTACTCTGGCCGGGACAGCCATCTATCATGCTCAACTTTTCGAACAAATCGAGGCAGCCCATCAGCGTTACCTCGAACTATTTGAGGACAGCATTGACCCGATCATCATCACTGATCGGGATGGGAAGATCGTCGAAGCCAATCGCCAGGCCGAATTAACCACAAACTTCGATAACCAGGCATTGCTTAACCTGTCTATCAGCCAATTGCACACCGTTAACCAGGAAAAGGTTGGCACTGATTTCATGAAACTCTCCTCAGGAAGCACACTGTTCTACGAATCGGTTCTCCATACCAGAGAAGGCCGCCAGGTTCCGATACAGGTCTACGCAAGGGAAGTGCTGATCGACAGTGTATCTCACTTACAATGGATCCTGAGGGACATAACTGAGCGTAAAAACTTGGATAGCCTGCGGGATGACCTGATCTCGATGATCTACCATGACCTGCGTTCGCCGCTCGCCAACATCGTTTCCAGTTTGGACGTATTTGACGCCATGCTGCCTCAGGAAGGTGATCCGGCCTTTCGATCTTTGCTCAACATCGCCCTGCGGTCCACCGAACGTATCCAACGCCTCACCAACTCGTTGATCGACATTAACCGGCTGGAATCTGGGCAACCGGTCGGAAATACATTCCCAACCGCCCCGATCCTTCTCGCCAGCGAAGCTGTCGATGCCATCTTGCCTGTCGCGGAGACCAAAGACCAGGTGATCAAACTCGGTGTGCCTTCCAACTTACCCCACGTTATGGTAGAAGGGGATATGATCCGGCGCGTGCTAACAAATTTACTCGAAAATGCCGTGAAATTCACACCCCCCGGAGGCGAAATTTCCGTCGGCGGAAACCTGAACGGCGAATGGGTTCATATGTGGGTTCAAGATACCGGCCCCGGAATACCTTCCGCAGATCAGAGGCGCGTCTTCGATAAATATACTCGCTTGAACGCAAAAAAAGGTCCAAAAGGCATCGGCTTAGGGTTGGCATATTGTCGCCTAGCAGTCGAGGGGCATGGTGGACGCATATGGGTTGAGAGCCAACCTGGCCAAGGAGCCCGATTTTGCTTCACACTTCCTGTACTAAAAAGCTAAGGAGACTTCATGCACCAAGTTGCGCGTAGTATATATTATGAAGATGTGTACCCCGGTGTTACGCTTGGAGCCCTAGTCTTTCCTCACGGTACTATCTTGATTGATGCTCCGTTGCGCGCAGAAGATGCGCGCGCCTGGCGTTCCGTGATCAGTAATCTCGCCATGAGCCAGAACCGGATTTTGGTCAACCTGGATGCTCACCTGGACCGCACCATCGGGGCGCGCGCCATCGACTGTACGATTATCTCCCACCTTAAGACAGCCCAGGTTTTTCGCAACCGGCCCTCTGTTTTTAAGGGCCAGACCACCGAAAGTGGGGCAGAATGGGAGGTGAGCAACGATGTGCTCGGCACTCGCTGGGCTTTCCCAGATATTACCTTTTCAAATCGCCTGAATTTCAATTGGGGTGGCCCAGAGGTTATCCTGGAGCATCACCCCGGCCCAGCCTTAGGCTCGATCTGGGTGATCATCCCGACCGTGAGTGTGGTCTTCATTGGCGATACTATCCTTCTCGACCAACCGCCCTTCCTGGCTTCTGCGGATTTGCCAGCTTGGATAGAGTCACTGGAATTGCTGATTTCTTCGTATAAAGACTATACAATGATCAGTGGGCGAGGTGGCCCGGTTGGCAATGAAGCAGTCCGCGCCCAACTTAAAAGTCTCAAGAGCATTCTCAAAGGCCTTGAACGGCTTGCCAAACGAAATGCTCCTCCAGAAAACACCGAGACGCTGATCGGGGGGTTAATCGCTAATATGCCGCTGCCCTCCAAGCGGCGGGAGCAATACATCCAGCGTTTACGCCATGGCCTATATTATTACTATACCCGGAGTTATCGGCCATTGGAATCCTTTGAACAAGACTAATCGCACAACAGCTCTCAAAATTCATGAGGAACTCACAATTACATCCTCTTCTCGAACTCACTCGCGGTGAGATCGTAGAGTCCATTCATTTTGGTTCCATCGCAGTCGTAGATGCCCATGGCTCCCTGATCGCCTGGTATGGGGACCCCGAGACCGTAACCTTCTTGCGCTCCACGGCCAAACCTTTCCAGGCGATACCTCTGATCGAATACGGTGGGCAAGCCGCCTACCACCTGACCCCCACCGAAATCGCCCTGATCTGCGCCTCGCATTCCGGCACTGAAGAACACATGCTCGTCGTTCGTGAACTTCAAAGAAAAACTGGCGTCGCAGAATTTGACCTCTTATGCGGCGTTCACTCCCCTTACCACGAGCCGACTTTTGAAACCATGCGTCAACTTGGAGAACAACCGACTCCCAACCATAATAACTGCTCCGGCAAACACACCGGCATGCTGGCACTCGCACGCTTACGAAACTGGCCGACCGTGGATTATCTCAATCCAAGCCACCCCGTCCAACAGGTTATTGTTCAGACATTCGCCGAGATGTGTAATTTACCTGCTGAACAGGTCCAAATTGGGATCGATGGCTGCTCAGCGCCTAACTTCGCCGTTCCGCTTCGCCATGCAGCTCTAGCAATTGCCCGCTTATGTGATCCAATCGGCCTGCCAGCCAGCCGGGCAGCTGTCTGCCAGATAATTACCACTGCCGTGACCAAATTCCCATTCATGGTCGCTGGACCTGGACGCTTTGACACTTGTTTTATGGAACAAACCCATGGGCGCATCCTCTCCAAAGGCGGAGCAGAAGGTTACCAGGGCCTAGGGGTATTCCCCAGCGTTCTATCCCCGGGATCGCCCGCCCTGGGCATCGCTTTCAAAATATTAGATGGTGATGCAAAGGACCGGGCTCGGCCTGCTGTGGCTTTAGAAGTTCTGCGCCAACTAGACGTTCTCTCAACAGATGAATTGACAGCTCTATCTGGCTTCGGTCCCACCCGCACCCTTTACAACCTTCGTCATCTCGCCATTGGTCAGTCGCGACCTTGCTTCCAACTCGAAAAAGGATGAACCTGCACCAACGCGCTATTTCTATCCATCAAAAGCTGCTGGACTTCTATGGCTATCCTGAGTGGCGCCAACCCCTCCCACCGATTGATGAATTAGCTTCGACGATCCTTTCTCAGAACACCAACGATGCCAATCGCGATCGCGCTTTCGACGCTCTCCGTCGCTCCTTTCCTACCTGGGAGGAAATCCGCGACGCCGACCCATCCCAGGTCATCGCCGCAATCCGTCCGGCAGGCCTGGCGAACCAAAAAGGTCCTCGACTGCAAAACGTGCTGCGGGAGATCACCCGTCTGCGAGGAAACCTCAACCTGGACTTTCTGCGGGATATGGCTCCCGAAGAAGCCCGGCGCTGGCTGTTGCAGTTCAAAGGGGTCGGCCCAAAAACTGCCGCCATTGTGATGCAATTTTCCCTCGGTATACCAGCTTTCCCGGTTGACACCCATATCTACCGGGTCACCGGACGGCTCGGTATCCGCCCCGAGAAGAAGAACGCAGAAAAGGCTCACGACCACCTGGCCAATATCTTGCCACCGGAGACCTACTATTCCGCCCACCTTAACTTCATCCGGCTGGGCCGAGAGATCTGCCAGGCGCGCAAACCAAAATGTTCAATATGCCCTCTCCAAGACCTGTGCGATTATTACGCTAAAAACTACCTGCGCAAATGAATGTTTACTTCGCCTGCTCGATTACTGGTGGTCGGGAAGCTGAGACCGCCTACCATACCATCGTCGCTACCCTTCAAGCTGACGGGCACATCGTCCCCACAGCGCACCTTTCCCAACCAGATGTGATCGAGCTGGAAGCAGTTGTCGATCCGCAGGAAGTTTACACCCGCGATATTGACTGGATCAACGCCTGCCAAGCCCTGATCGCCGAAGTCAGTACCCCATCCCACGGAGTTGGTTACGAGATTTCTTACGCCTTGTGCATCGGAAAGCCAGTATTATGCTGCTACCAGCAAAGCAAACCTGTGTCGAAGATGATCTCCGGCAACACGCACCCCGCGCTGAACTTGAAAACTTACCAGAGCCATGCAGAATTAGAGCATATCGTTCGTGAATTCATAGCTGGCATCACATCATCCACACAGGAATCTGATTCTTTTGACATGAGTAATATCACCCGGAACTTATGATCTTTGGCAATCAACAAGATAATCCTTATGAGGTATTATGATGACAGAACAAAGACGGGAATCAGGACATCTCCTGATGCTCATCGCTGTTTCCTCCTTTGGCGAAAGCCTCCGCCGGGTTCACCTCACCGCCCCGGCGGAGGCTGTTTAACGCAATGTTATGTCTCCCCCCCAGTTAAATATTTAGGACTTACGCAGTTGCAGGGATTGGGGGGGGTGTTTGGGCGGGCGTTGCCCGCCCAAACACCGCCATCCTCATTCCAACTGTGTAACTCCTAATATTATTATAGAATTCGGTTAGAATTATCGAAAATATGCATAATTTGCTTGACTTAGAATACCCGAGTGGCATACAATCTATATGCTAGATTTCTTATCGTCAGGTCTCGCTAATGAGGGGATATTCCTGAACCCTCAAAGAAGATTTTTATGGATTACAAAGATTATTACAAGATATTGGGTGTTGACCGTAAGGCAAGCGGCGATGAAATCAGACGTGCCTACCGCAAACTGGCGCTAAAATACCATCCAGATCGCAACCCCGACAATAAGCAGGCGGAAGATAAGTTTAAAGCAATCAATGAGGCTTATCAGGTTTTGAGCGAGCCTCAGAAACGGACACGCTATGATCAATTAGGCGAGTCCTATACAAGCTGGCAACAAAGAGGAGGTGCGCCAGGAGGTTTCAACTGGGAGGACTGGTTCACCCAAACTCAGGGAGGCGGCCAAGGAGGCGGCCAAGGAGGCGGCCAAAGAGGCGGCAATGTACGCGTCGAAGTGGGAGATTTGGGGGATATCTTCAGCGGCGCGGGATTAGGCGAGTTTTCTGAGTTCTTCCGCCGGATTTTCGGAGGCATGCAGGATATTAATGCATCTTACGGAGGCAGAGGAGGTGTACCGCGCAATGCAGGCCGTACATCGCAACCTTTCCAACAGCAGGTCCCAATCAGCTTGACTGAAGCCTTTCAAGGGACTTCTCGGCGGATCGAAGTGGATGGACGCCAGAAAGAAATAATTATTCCCCGCGGGGCGCGTACCAGCACCAAGGTACGCGTGCCCCAAGCCATCTCTACCAGCCCGGGTGCTCCCAAAAGTGACCTATTTCTGGTAATCCAGGTGGCCGACGATCCACGCTTCGAGCGTAAAGGAGACGATCTCTACACTGAAGTCCTCGTCGATTTGTACACCGCAGTACTAGGTGGGGAGGTCATCATACCGACTCTGTCTGGGAACGTCGTACTTTCAATCCCGCCGGGCACCCAGCCAGGACGGACTTTTCGGCTCTCTGGTCGTGGTATGCCGCATTTGAGGAATCCTAATGCATTTGGAGATCTTTTTGCCCGGGTTACGGTGCAGATCCCGCGCAACCTGACCTCGCGCCAGAAAGAACTATTTGAAGAATTAGCTCGGCTTAAGAACTAAAAACACCAACCGAAACCTGATACCTATTACAAATTCTGTTGATGTTCAAGAACCCCGAATTGAGAGGTATGTTGCATGAAACGTGAATCTAAACTCCTGATATTAATTTCTCTTTTAACTGTTTTTGCTTTCTCGTGTCAAATCCTGACCAATCTACCTGATCAGGTTACGATCACGGATGTACCAGAGATTACATCCGCACCGATCATTGTCGAACCGACCGGCGACACCAGTCAGACTGACGATGCACCGATAGTCTTAGGACCGGCCGCCTCTCAGGATTTATTTATTCGTCTATTCGAGAATATCAATCCGGGTGTCGTCGCGATCCAGGTGCTGACGCAAAGCAGCGGAGGTTTAGGTTCCGGCTTTGTCATAGACAAAGAAGGGCATATCCTGACTAATTATCACGTCATTGAAGGGTTTACCGACTTGGAAGTCGATTTCCCCTCCGGTTTCAAGACCCGCGGGGAAGTGATCGGCACCGACCTGGACTCCGATCTGGCGGTTATTAAAGTAACTGCCCCACCCGAAGAGCTCCATCCCTTACCCCTGGGCGATTCTTCCCAACTCAAGGTCGGGCAAACTGTGATCGCGATCGGTAATCCCTTTGGTTTGAGCAGCTCGATGACCACCGGCATCATCTCAGCCTTGGGCCGGACGCTAGATTCGATGCACGCCGCCCCGGGGGGCGCCACTTTTTCAGCCGGCGACATCATCCAAACCGACACAGCTATTAACCCTGGCAACTCTGGCGGTCCTCTGTTAAACCTGAACGGCGAGGTGGTCGGAGTTAATCGCGCCATCCGTACGTTTAACTTTACCTCCCAAGCTGAGCCCCTCAACTCTGGGATTGGCTTTGCAATTGCGATTAATATCGTCAAACGCGTCGTCCCTGCGTTAATCGCTGATGGGAAATACGAGTATCCCTACCTTGGCGTCTCGAGTTTACCCTCCATCAGCCTGATGGAACAAGAGGCGCTTGGATTGCCGCGTTCCACCGGTGCTTACATTACCGAAGTGACTCCAGGGGGCCCAGCGGATAAAGCCGGGCTGCGCGGCGGATTCCTCTCCACCGATTTTCCCAATCTGGCTGCCGGCGGCGATTTGATTATCGCCATCGACGATCATCCGGTTTTAACTTTCAGTGAAATGCTTTCCTATTTAATAAACAGCACAAACCCAGGTGACACCGTAAAGCTGACCATCTTGCGAGACAATAAGGAATTAGAGCTGGAGCTTACCCTCGATAAACGTCCCTGATAGGTAGCTTTTCACATTTGAGACCGAGCCTCATTCTCCCCGCCTGAAGTTCCACGTTTTCACCTTGTCAAGCGTCCCGATTCTTTACAGAGAAGGAGATGACTATGTTTACCGAACGTGATTTGCGAGAGTTGTTGGATTACAAAGCCAGCCATCCTGTGCTCAGCGTTTATGTGAATACAGATCCATCGGAAGGCAGCGCAGATGCTTATAAGCTCCGTTTGCGCGGCATGCTTAAAGATATCGAACTAAAAGAAGACGCCAGGGTTGTTGATCGATTTTTCAATCACGAATATGACTGGACCGGACGCAGCATTGCTGTCTTCTCCTGTGAACCAGAGGGATTCTTCCGGGCATATACCTTTGCGGTTCCACTGCGCGACCGGGTCCGCATCAGCGACCGCCCCCACGTAAAACCCGTCGCAGATCTCCTGGATTCATATGGAGGGTATGGCGTTGCCCTGATCGACAAGCAAGGTGCGCGCCTGTTCTATTTTCACCTGGGAGAATTGCGCGAAGAGGAGGGACTGGTGGGAGAAAGCGTCCGCCGCACGAAAAGGGGAGGTGGCTCCCAGGCCCTTGGGCAGCGAGGCGGCGTCGCCGGGCAAACCAAATACCCCGAAGAGGTGGCTGAACGCAATATGAAAGAGGCTATCGATTTCGCCGCCCGCTTCTTCGCCGAGAACAACGTCCGCCGGGTGTTAATCGGCGGCACGGAGGAAAACGTGACACCCTTCCGCAATCAACTGCCCAAATCCTG
>MGOK01000072.1:699-25256 GCA_001795335.1 Chloroflexi bacterium RBG_19FT_COMBO_55_16 | reverse complement strand
AGGCCTGATCGAAGCAGGTGGGAGGGTGTTTCCCGATCACCCGTTAAAACCACTCAGGAGAGATAATTGTGGCAAAGAAACTAAAAGCAATCGTTCGTCTGCAGATTGAGGCCGGCAAGGCTAATCCTGCACCCCCCATTGGCCCGGCCCTCGCAGGACACGGGATCAACCTGATGGCTTTCTGTAAAGAATATAATGCCCGTACGGCTAATCGTCCAGGAGAAATAATCCCGGCCGAGATCAGCATCTTCACCGACGGATCCTTCAATTTCATCTTGAAAACTCCACCGGCATCTGTGCTATTGAAAAAAGCAGCTGGTGTGGCGAAGGGGTCCGCCAATGCTCCACGCGAAAAGGTTGGTAAAGTAACGCGCAGCCAGGTGCGTGAGATCGCTGAACAGAAAATGAAAGACCTGAACGCGATTGACCTGGAAGGCGCGATGCGCCAGATTGAAGGTACGGCCCAAAATATGGGTCTAGAGGTAGTGGAATAGAAACCTGTGGGAGGGCGATACCTGCCCGCTATCACCACAAAGGAGACCTAATGTCTAAACATGGTAAGAAATATCTTGCAGCGGCGGCGAAAGTCGATCACAACCGTAATTATGAGCCAGATGAGGCGATTGGCCTCGCTAAAGAAACTTCGACGGTGAATTTTGACGCCACGGTCGAAATCCATATCCGCCTGGGCATCGATCCTCGGCACGCCGACCAGCAGGTGCGCGATGTTGTCGTGCTACCACATGGCCTCGGAAAAACCGTGCGGGTGCTGGTCTTTGCCCAGGGCGAAGGAGCTTCCCTGGCCCGTGAGGCAGGTGCAGATGTCGTGGCTGACGACGATGAGACCCTGCAGAAAATCCAAGGAGGCTGGACCGAATTCGACGTAGCCATTGCCACCCCTGATATGATGGGAAAAGTTGGTCGATTGGGCCGCGTTCTTGGTCCGCGAGGCCTGATGCCGAACCCGAAAGCAGGTACTGTGGTGCCTGCCGAGGATATCGCGAGAGTGGTTGAAGAATCCAAAGCCGGCCGGGTCGAGTTCCGGGTGGATAAGACTGCCAACCTGCATATTCCGATTGGGAAAACCTCTTTCGATGAGAAGAAGTTGTACGAGAATATGGCAGCTTTGATGGAAGCCATCAGGAAGGCGCGACCTTCGGCAACTAAAGGCACTTATGTTCGCCGCATAACCCTGTCCACGACCATGGGCCCCGGGATTAAGGTTGATCCCATCCAGGCCCAGGCGATGGAGATACACGAATAAGGACGATACCTATTTAATCAATATTCTTCGACCGGCTTTAGCCGGTTAAAACCAACTGCTTCGCCAGAGACAGCAGGCGCCAAGGGCTGAGAAGCTTGCCAGCTTAATACCCTGCCGAGGTGAAGGCCACTCCTTGAGCTGATAACGACTCCGTTCCACGGAGAGGAGAGTCTTTGCCCGGCAACTGTGTGAGGCAAAGACTTTTCATTACAGGAAGGAGGTGAGAAAGAATTGGCTATATCAGAGAAACGCAAACAGGAACTGATTGCGGAATACAAGGAGTGGCTCGATAAAAGCCGGGCGATCATCCTTGTGGAATATGTTGGGCTAACAATGAAAGATGTCGACAGCCTGCGCGGAAAAGCCCGCGAGGTGGGTGGAGAATTCCATATCATCAAGAATACCCTGGCTAACCTGGCTTTTGAGCAGGCTGGGTTCCCGATACCGCAAGGATATTTTGAGGGCAGCACCGCGGCTGGATTCGCGTTTGAGGACGCGCCTGCCATGGCAAAAACAATGGCAGATTTCTCCAAATCCGTTGAGTCCCTCAAGATAAAAGGCGGTTTCCTGGAGCACCAACCGATGAGCATGAGACAGGTGATCGCTCTGGCTGAATTGCCGCCGCTGCCAATCATGCGCGCACAATTGCTAGGTACCCTGATGGCCCCCGCCAGCAAGGTCGCCCGGATATTGGCTGAACCTGCTCGCCAAGTTGCTGCGATTCTCCAGGCTTATGCTGAGAAAGATGCAGCCGCGTTAGCAGGATAGCCGGATAGAAGATGATTAATTTGCTTTGTAACAACTCTAAGTGACAATAATCTATAAAAAGGAGTAAGTTAAAATGGCTGATCTAAAGAAAATAGCCGAAGAGCTGAGTGAACTCTCTGTTCTGGAGGCTGCTGATCTGGTTAAGATGCTTGAAGAGAAATGGGGCGTATCTGCGGCTGCTCCCGTCGCGATGGCGGCGGCCGCTACTCCCTCCGCGATGGCGGCTGAGCCCGTCGAAGAGAAGACTGAATTTGACGTGGTAATTAAGGAAGCTGGGCCGAAGAAGATCGAGGTCATCAAGACTATTCGCCAGCTGACCAGCCTGGGGCTGAAAGAAGCCAAGGATATGGCCGAGACAGCTAGCGCTAAGGTGCTGGAGGGCGTTAGCAAGGAAGTCGCCAATGACGCCAAGTCCAAGCTTGAAGCTGCTGGTGCTGTAATCGAGCTGGCCTAAATCGCTTAGATCCTGAGGAATAGGCTGCCCTATGTCCAGGTCATTTTAATATCCAGGATTCCGGCGGCCTTTTTTCTTTTCCCAGGCTGTGGTATATTCATTAAGAAAATATGTCGCTCGCAGACCCTTTGCGAAGATCTGAAAAACAGGAGGGCTTATGAGTGCACGGATCTTGGTCATCGAAGATGATGAGGCGATCCTCAAGTTTCTCCGCCGCGGACTGGCCTACGAAGGCTATCAGGTAGATGCCGCGACCGACGGTCATACTGGTCTGGCAATTGCCCGGGACAATCCCCCTGACCTAGTGGTCTTAGATTTGATGCTGCCAGGAATCGACGGATTAGAGGTATGCCGACGCCTACGCACTGGCGGCCCTGTGCCGATTATGATTCTGACCGCAAAAGATACGGTTAACGACCGGGTACTCGGCCTGGACATGGGCGCGGATGATTACCTGGTCAAGCCATTCAATCTGGATGAACTCCTGGCGCGCATCCGCGCCTTGTTGCGGCGGGCTCAACCCAGCCGTCCCCAGGTATTGCGGTTTGCAGATCTTTCGCTGGATACTGGCACCCGTCAAGCGTATCGCGGCGAACGAACTATTTCCTTGACTGCCAAAGAGTATGACCTTCTTGAACTCTTTATGCGCCATCCGCGCCAGGTTCTGACGCGTGATATGATTTTCGATCGGGTTTGGGGTTACGATTTTGGCGGCGAGAGCAACATCATCGAAGTATATATCCGCTATTTACGCCAGAAACTCGAGCTTGAGGAGGAAATTCGTCTGATCCATACAGTGCGCGGTATGGGCTACGTGCTGCGTGAACCCATCTAACCCCTGAATGTCCCTGCGCGCGCGTCTAACGCTGCTCTTCACAACACTACTGGGTGGGATATTGCTTCTCTTTGGCGTTACAATCTACCTCTTTGTCAATTACCTGCTGATCAATCAAATCGACGAAAAACTGATCCAGACTTTCGAAGAAATTCGCAACAACGTGCAAGTGGAGTCGGCGAGGGATATGCAAGTGATCAAGTTGCCTTCGCTTGACCTGGTTGAAAGCGTTTACGCCCTGGCGTGGGACCGGCATGGGCAGCTGATATCCTCCAACCTCCCAGGTTTCCTGGGTCCTTTTGATAGCCTCGGCTGGCAGTCATCTGTCCCGATCTTTCGCGATGTTTATATCGATGAGGTGCACTTACGTGTGTTGAGTGTCCCACTGGAGGTCGGAGGACATCTGATTGGCAAGCTGCAGTTGGCCAGCAGTCTTGCAGTAGTTGATGCTACCCTAGGGGCGCTCGTGCCCGTTTTGTTGATCGGCGCGGTTATATCGATGGCTGTGGCCGGCCTGGTCGGCTGGTTGAGCACCCGTCGCGCGTTGGCCCCTCTGAAAGCAGTTACAGAAACTGCGCTCCGGATCACCCGAGCAGACGACTTGTCCCGCCGCATCTCCTATCAAGGATCGCCGGACGACGAAGTAGGCCAGCTGATGCATGCCTTTAATCAGACCCTCGGCCGCCTAGAAAGTCTATTTAACACCCAAAGACGCTTCCTGGCAGATGTCGGTCATGAGCTACGCACTCCCCTCACGGTCATCAAAGGCAATGTTGATCTGATGCGGCACATGGGTTCTTCAGATGAAGAATCGCTGAGCGGGATTGACACCGAGGTTGACCGTCTGACTCGCCTGGTCGGCGATTTGTTGCTCTTAGCTCAGGCGGAATCTGGCAAACTTCCCCTGGACAGGCGTGTAGTTGAAATGGATACACTGGTCCTGGAGGGGCTTCAGCAAATGCGTATACTTGCTCGCGATAGATTGCAGCTACGCCTGGGTGATATCGATCAGGTGCTCGTGTGCGGCGACCAGGATCGGCTCAAGCAAGTTTTAGTAAATCTGATTGGGAATGCTATAAATTACACACCCAGCGGGGGTGAGGTGATCGTGGGATTGGGTAAAGTTGGCAACCAGGCCAAGCTCACTGTGCACGACACTGGCCCCGGCATTCCACCGGATGATCTGCCGCATGTCTTTGAGCGGTTTTATCGTGGGGAGAAATCGCGCACCCGTTCACGAGATGGCAAAGGTTTTGGTCTGGGGCTTTCAATCGCCTATTGGATCGTCCGCAATCATGGAGGCAGGATAGAAGTGGATTCAAAAGAGGGACTGGGGACGACATTCGTGGTATGGCTGCCTCTGGCTGTGGGGGATTGCATATCTTAGATACAATCTCTTTCAAGCTAAGAGAGGATTGCTTCGACCCTGCGTTCTATGCAGGATCGAAGCAATGACAACCAACTTATCGGTTTGGTGGGAGTGAGGAACGGTTTGTTCCGCTGTTGCCGCTTGACCGGGCGCTCATCGTTAATGGGTGATATGTTGGTTCAGGGCGGGTATAGAGTTGCTCGGTTTGTTGACTCGGTTTATAGGCGCTCCGGTGATTGGTAGCTGCAACTGGTGTCACACCATTCGGGTTGCGAGGAGAATTTACGGAGGGATTGACTCGGTTTGAGGTGGGTCTGTTTGAAGGATAGGCTCCATATTGACCTTGCCCTATCCGCCGATCGGCCTGGCTAAAGAGTCGATCCCCGGCAACAGAGAAGGTGCCAATAATCATAACCCTGATCAGCCAGACGAGGATGGCTACGAAGATCGGTACTATTCTTAAGAGTGTTTCCCGTTCAACGACCGCATTCCCCAAGTTTTCCCGGTTGAGCAGGGCGATGGATACGCCCCACCAGGTGAGCATTGCGTTCATGGTCGCCGCGAGTAACCAGGCGCCGAAGAGATACCAGACTTCTGTTGGCTCATTAGCGCCTTCTTCGGGGGTGAAAAGCCTGGCGATTCCCGCAAAGTCAATACCACAAAATGCGATCGCCAGGATAGTAGCCCATCGTAAACCAGCGAAATCCAGGTCCCCGAGTAGGTCTGATAGGGCAAAAACCGTCGTGCTGTAATTAAATATTTCAAAGGCGAGCAGGGCACCGACGATCATGATGCCGAAGGCTAATCCACGCCTCAAGTTGAAGCGTCGCGTAAGCCCAATAAACTTCAGATTGTGTGCGGTGGTTGTACTCATGTTGCCTCCTTAATCTCATGGTTTTCCGATTTAATTTGCCTAAGTTGCCAGCTGGATACTCTGCACTCAGATTCTAAAAATTGTAGCAACTTGGGTTAATTATAGAACATATGTTCGTTTTGTCAAGGTTTTTCAAGTTCAGATTCTTGACAAATTAGAACATCTGTGCTATTTTATTGCTGTGCGATTAATTCGTCAACTGGTGATATGAATTATTGGAGGTCGAAATGGGTCCAGTAGTACAGCTAATATTTCCTGGAGCAATACTAGGAAGTTTGATCTTGGCTTCCTTCACAATGAAAATAACCGAGGGTGTCTCCTGGCCAGCAGCATTAATTTCAGAGATCAAGATAAATAATTCAGATGACATTGGGAATCAGGTAGAGAAAAATAACCTTGCACACGTAACGTCGAATGGAAGCGAAGAAAAGACTCAGGATAATAAGGAAGAAAAAGGAGAATCGAATAAAAATGATTCTAAGAAATGCTTGGTGAGTGGAAATTACCCTGAAAGCATCCGTCAATGGTGCAAGCTGATTACTGCATACTCACAGAAGAATGACCTTGATCCAGACTTGATTGCTGCATTAATATGGCAAGAAAGCGGAGGCAACCCTGTTGCGTATTCACGTAGTGGAGCAGTTGGATTAATGCAAGTCATGCCAAAAGATGGGATTGCGGCGACTTTCCAGTGTAAGAATGGTCCATGTTTTACAAACCGGCCGACAATTAAGGAGCTCCAAGACCCTGACTTCAACATCAAATATGGGACTGGAATGCTTGCTGGACTAGTTAAAAAATATGGCAGTGTTCGAGAAGCTCTAAAGTATTATGGACCGATGAATGTTGGTTATTATTATGCCGACAAAGTAATTGGGATATTTAATAATTACGGAGATTGAGAAAAATCCTCTGAGATCAGATGGAAATGCAGTTGAGATATTTCCTGGTATTTTCCCCCGTTCACGATCAAGCGATATCCCCCTGGCTCTAACGAGAATCGCTTAACAATCATTTGAATAGTTCTCACCAGATCAACGAATAGGATATTGTCCTCTTCACTTAAGTCCATCAGACTGGCTATACCCTTCTTGGGAATTAACAGGATATGCAAGGGGTGAGATGGTTGAGGATGGTGGAAAGCTATGAGGGTATCCGTCTCCGATATGCGGTCGAATGGGATAAACTTATTCATATGCGTGAATAATAGACCGGTAAGAAAACGACCGACAGGGGCTCTTAAAAAGAAATACGTAAAACGTAATGCGTAATTCGTATGATTACCCCTGATTTATTAACATTGCAATGCCTGATCACAACACTGCCATTAATTTTAATCCAAGTTCAGCAGGCTCGCTGCGCTCGATAACCATGTCTTTAGCAGCGTGAAAAGTTAAAAAATCCCGCAATGCTGTGGCGATATCAGCAATGAACTCATCACTGATTTCAATTCCCGCTTCTAAAAAAATTGCTTTAATTTGCATGATACCGGTTTTTCGGTTCATCTTTGGATCAAACCGACCAATCAGTCGGTCTCTGTGCACGATCGGCATGCAGAAATAACCCCAAATGCGCTGTGCTTCCGGTTTATACGCTTCCAAAACGTTGCGGAAATTCCAGATTTGGACGTCCCGGCCACGCGCCCAGAACAGGTTGTCGAACGGGCTGAGAAACGTAGTTCGGCCCGGATTTATTACCCCATCGGCGGCCTGGTGCAGGAGAGGTAAGCTCTCCCGGTGGATGACCATCGAATGGACTTTCCCATCGTTCAAACTTGCCCGCACCTCAATCAAAACACCATCCTTCAACAGGTTTTCGACATAAGATCGGGCTTTCCCGCGTTTCATATAAGCATATTCGGCAAGCTGGATAGGCTTGCAGATGCCTAACGCCCGGGCAGCTTGTTCAACCCAATAATGGTGGCGCTCTTCCCAGGTTGGCTCACTGGTATCTACCCAATTTGGTAAGACACGTTCGCGCAGGTCGTAAATGCGCTGGAAGTTGTTGCGATCAGCGATCATCAGATCACCCCAGGCATAAAGGTGTTCTAACGCATTTTTAGCCGGTTTCCAATCCCACCAGCTGCTCCGCTTAGGACCTTTATATTCGAAATCCGCTGCCCGCACCGGACCGTTTTGGCGAATTCGTTCCATCACCTTATTTAAGAGTTCGCTGCTTTCTGGATCTTGAAGCCACTTGAGAGACATCCCGGCCGGGTTTTCTCGCAGCCGGCGCATGTGGGGGATTTGATAGCGATAATCTTCCAGGGGAATAATTGAAGCGGCGTGTTGCCAGCCTTCAAACAGACGGCGCTCGTTGGGATCGTAGATCAGGCGGTCGAAATCCGCGGGATCATAACGACCAAGCCGGCTCCACAAGACCAGGTAATGACTGCGTCGCACCATCTGCAGGGTGTCTAACTGGACACAGCCTAGCTGTTTGACTGTAGCGGAGATCGCTTCCTGGGTTGGAGCGCCCTCCAGACCGTTGGGCATGGTCAAGCCTTGGGCGTGTAAAGCCAGGGCGCGTACTGTAGAGAGATCGTAAATGGTATTCAATAATCCATCGGGGAAAGAATGTAAATTGCCCAGCCAAAATACTGGCGGCCATAGCGCAGGTACTCATGCTGGCTTTGGTGAAGATGGTCGATCACCTCCTCGCGTTCCGGGTGATCGGGATTCTCCTCGATCCAACGTACCAATCCATACCAATTGCCAGCTTCGTAGCGGTCCCAGTCTTCGCGGCTGGCGCGCAGCATGTACTCGAAATCGAAGCCTTCCTGGTGAGCCATGGCCAGCAGGTCAATCTCCATATTGACATCTTTCTGCTGGAGGCGGAACTCAGATGGCACCTGGTCGGTAAGCCAAAACACTTCACCGATGGCGAGCCTTCCGCCGTCTTTAATGGCCTCCCGCATGGTGCGAATAGAAGCTGCAAAGCCATTCCAGATAAAAGTCGCCCCACTGCAAAGGGCGACGTCAAAAGCTTTTCTAGCGAAGGGATAGGAGGCTCCTTCGGTGCAAGATATTTCGATGCGGTCGGCAAATCCAGCCGAAGCGATCCGCTGGTGCGCCCGTTGACAGGCATATTCGCGGACGTCGATGCCCACGCCAGAAATGTCAAACAGCTCCGCCCACAGGGCGAGCATTTCCCCGAAGCCGCAGCCAAAATCGATCACCCGGCTATTGGAATTTAGCCGGAGCATTTTACCAAGTGTAATGATCTTCTCGGGAGAGATGGGATTGATCAGGTCTAGATAGCGTTCAGATATGTTCACGAGATCAAAGAATTTCATCAGAGGGTTCTCTCGATCAAGTCCAGGGGTTTTCCATGGTTTGGATCAAAATGGGCGTACCGATCTTGATATTAGGCCGGCGCGTCACTAACCAGATCACCAGGTCGGCAATATCATCCGGGTAGAGGCATTTACTGTGATCCAATCCCGGGGAATTTTGTGTCATCTCCGTAACCACCATGCCGGGGCAGACGGTGTTGACGCGGATACCGAGTTCCTGGTTCTCGCGCTGGATGTATTCACCCAAGGCATTCAGGGCGTGCTTGGAGACGCCATAAGCGCCATCTCCCGGGTAGTGTTCCAGGCCAGATTCAGAACTGATATTTACGATCTGGCCGTGATGTTGGGCGCGCATGATCGGGAGCACTGCGCGCGCAGTCAGGAAAGGGCCGCGCAAGTTGATTGCCTGGATACGATCCCATTCCTCGACCGCGTGTGTGTGGATAGAACCACCGCCGTCGATGGCGGCATTATTAACCAGGATATCAACCTTCCCGAAGCCTTGCAGGCAGGTCTGCACCAGACGTTCGACATCACTTTCGTCAGAGATATCAGCCACCACGGCCAGGGCTTCGCCGCCGGCAAGTTGAATGGTCTGGACAGACTTTTCAAGAGGGGCTTGCCGCCGTCCGCAGACGACTACTTGTGCGCCTTCAGCGACCAGTGCCAGGGCGATGCCGCGCCCGATGCCCGTCCCTCCCCCGGTGACGATGGCAACCTGGTTTTCTAATCTCTTCATTGGGTTACTCCCTTGGTGTTGACGAAGGATGGACTACGAATACCCTCGCCATTGGTGGTTAGTTATTCGTCATTTCATTATGGCGATCGCATTAACATCCTTCACCTCGGGGAGGATCTGCTGCCAATTCAAATCGCTCGAATTAGCAGAAAGCAAATCGCCATTGGAGAGAATTGCAAGCAATCCGTCACCGGCTTGAGTGAATCGCTCAACCATATGATGACGCCAGGGGACATCCAAATCGACGGAGGCGAGCTGCCAGGTGCGGCCGCCATCGCGAGTCTGCTCGATGCGGCCATTGCGGTCAACAAAATCTGCCGGGCCCAAAATCATATGGTCGGGATCAGCTGGGTCCAGCCAGGTGGCGCGGCAATAGCAGTTCCGGTAGAGGTTCTCCCAGGTCGACCCGCCGTTGGATGACAGGAAGAACCCACCACCGGTAGGGGCGGCAACCAGGTCAGGCGAGACCGGATGAACTTCAATCGAGTGAACGTCCGAATGGACAAACCCGGGACGTGGCATGTGATCTGGGTCGCCCCGGCTGCCTGTGGGTAAGTGCCAGGTCTCCCCGGCATCCTCTGATACCAGTACGCAACCATCTTCGACGGCGGCATAGCCGCGAGTGCCAAGAAAAGCAAAGCCACGCACGCAGCCAGCCTGCGGGGAGTATGGCAAGGACCAGCCATGCTTTTTGCGCAGCTGCTCCACCTCGGGGCAGAGTCGCCATGACCGACCGCCATCTTGAGAGACAAATATTCCCGCTGGTTCGCTCCCACCGAAGGCGCGCTGCTGATTATTGGGGTGTAAAACCAACCAGCGGACATGGCGAATGGTTAGCCCGGTGTCCGCTTCCAGCCAAATAAGCCCCATGTCATCCGAGCGATAGATCCCGTCCTGGGTTCCGGCCATGACGACACCATCATCAACAGCCACGGAGGTGATATAGTGGCCTTGCAGAGCGGAGCGGACTACATGCCAGCCTTCTCCCCGAGATTCACAGGTCACTAGGCCATTCGAAGTACCAATAAAGACTAATTTGTCCATGATTCAAACCACCTTTTCAATTTTACGGTCTTCAATTTCATAAGCCATCAGAAACCTAACTCCTTAAGAATTTGTGATTCGGATCGCGTGCTTTCCCTTTTCCCTAACAGCTCTTTCCAAAACTGGTCATCGTAGCGGCGGGAGCGCACTGGCAGGGGCATCGGCACCCCCCAGCCCAGTAATAAGACTTCCTCCTTGGGCTGCAAGCGGGCGAGCATACCACGCAGCGCCTCACGCCCAGACAGGCCGGAAAGCACAGCGCGGATATCGTCCTCATCACCCAGCCAGCCAGAGATGCGCGTGCCCAGCTGCGACATGACCTCGTCATAAATCTGCGATGGACGCTGGTCGATGATCAACAAAGTGACGTAGTACTTGCGTAACTCGCGGGCGATTGTACTGAAAGTCGTCTGGGCAGCCATCTCTCGGTTGAGCAACTTGTGAGCTTCCTCCAGAACGATCAATAACGGACGCGGCTCAGCCTGGCCTGAAGCGCGGAAGTCGTTCGTGCGCTTCTCCCAGGCCTGGCGGATGCGCCGCGTCAGCAAATTGCTTACCAGCAGGTAATCCAGGTCGCTCTCGTGTTTTCCGAAGGACAAGATGACGTGTTGTCCGGCCTCCAGGGCTTTGATGATCTCGCTGATGCTGTCGCTGGCTGGGGTTTCGACCACGTAGGTCAGGCGGAAGACGCGCCCAAGCTTGGAGTGCAGGCCTTCGGCAGCCATCACATTGACCCCGGCGTCGTTGGCCCAAAACGCCACACTGCCTGGGGCAGGCACCTTTTTGCCGTTCTCATCCTCGACCAGCGCGCCGTTGACCATTTCTCGAAAGGCAGAGAACCACCTCTCCCGGCCAAAGGAGTTCACCAGGGCTTCAAGGGTAGTAGGAGTGGTTTCCTTCAAATTAAGTTCGCGAGTTAGCAGATCGATGTCTTCTGGCTGGATGTCGCGCATGGCGATCTCCAGGTTGAAGTCGGGTGTCTGGCCGCGGATCTGTGCGCCCTGTCCCAGGCCGACTACGCGCACACGGCTGGGGAATTTTGCCTTTAAGCCGGTGACGCGCTCGCCGGTATCGGAAGCAGTATCGTCAAATCCATACTCGTTGTGCATATCGAAGATCAGCACCGAGGCGCGGTTGAAATGGATCAGGCCGGCCAGCACCAGTCGGGTTAGGAAGGACTTGCCAGTGCCGGTGGCACCAAATACCCCGGAGGAACGCTGGACAAACTTATCCAGGTTGAGGCAAACTGAATGACCTTGCTCTCGAGTATAGCCAATGGGAAAGTTGCCGCTCTCTTCGGGTTTGCCGAAGATTTCAGCGATGTCGCCGGGGGCGGCCAGCCGGACTGGGGTATGATGAGCGGGGATGGTCTTAACCGGTAATGGGCGCGGTGCGGGTCGCAGCCCCTGGGCTATTTCGTCAGCCCACATCTGGTATGCTGGGCTTACGGGATCGGGGCCGCGTTCCAGCATCAATGCCGGCAACAGCTCCAGGTTGGTATAGAGCGTTTGACCGTGGAGCAGGCGCGCCAGATCGACCGGCAGGCGGGTCTCGCTTTGTTCGTCGGCGAAGCGCGGGTCGGTGGCGCCTAGCTGCAAGTCTGTCACCAGGCCATAAAACAACCACTCGCCGCTCTCGACCACGACGAACGCCCCTTCCTGCACAGATTGAGAGGGCACAGTAAGGCGTACGCGCAGATTTTCCTTCAGCCCACCGCCAACGACAAAGCCGATTGCTGATTGTTGATTGTTGATTGTTGAGTGCTGATTGCTCATAATCGTCCTTCTAAAATCTACAATTCGATTGCATCCGACAATGCGCTCAATACGCTCATCAGCACCGGGTAATCGTCCCGCAGCAGAGTGATTAGTTCCTGGGCCGCGGCCGCAGCCCAGTCAGAATTTCCTGCTGCCCGGTGAGCTTGGTCGGATTGTTGGAGATGAGCCGCCAGCAGTTCGCCGACAGGCAGGTCCTTGGCGCGCAGGATGTGGCGCAGGTAGCCGAACCGACCGGCGCGGGTGAAGCGCCGTAGGTCCTCAGCGCTGCATAAGTAGATCATGTCCAGGCTGAGCGGCGGGCGCGGCGGTAACAGGTGGTAGATGCGGCCATCCTGCTGGTAGCCTACTGTCAGCACGCTCATCTCCACCGGCACATTTCGGTTGAGGCGGTTGTCGGCGATGACAGCCGCGTCTACCCCATCGGCAGTGACCAGCTGGCGCACCAGCCCGTCGTCATCGATGTGGATATCCTGGATCAGACCATAGATCTGGTAGCCATCTTCCAGAGGGACGCTCACCAGTGCCCCAAAAGAAGGGAGATTCAACTGGCTAACCCGGCAGCCCACAACAAACCCGGAGGTTCCGGCGCGCAACATTCGTCCGATCTCAATGGTCGTCATCCTTCATACCTCGCTCTGCTGGAAAGTTCTTTAGCAGCCTGCTTGTAGGACTTTTCTCCAACCTTAACCCCGCGTCTGCGCAGTTCAAGGGTGATCATTGTGGTAATCTGCTCTTTCTCCTGAAGGCTCACCAGCGCGGTCTCGTGGGCGCGATGGAGCAGGTAAGGATAAGGGCGCGAGCCCAAGGTGCGGCACTGATGGATGAGGACGGCATGTAAGTCGTCCAACATTCGTGGGCTCTTAGCGACCCAGGCAGGGATCTCGACCCGCGCCAGCCAGGGATGGCCTTGCCGCCCGACGTTGAGGTAGAAGAAGTGCAGGGCTAGCGGGCCTGTATAGCTCTTAGCCGACTGGGATTGAATAGCGAAGACCGCCGAGCGTTCTCCCACCTCGAGCAGATCGTAAAACAAGTCAAAATCGCTCACGCCACGCAAGGGGTGCCTTTTGCGTATATCGGCAAGTTCCTCTTCGGGGGTTTGAGCGACTTCGAGCAGGCGCAGTACCAGGTTGGCGCCAGGCTTGTCTACATACCCGGCGGTGGTGACCTGGAGCTCGTACAGGTTCGACAGAACCTGGGTATATGCAGCCAGGCTTTTCCGGAATTCGGAGGCTTCTTCCCCTTCACCTACTTTCCCTCCCCATAATTCCATCGGCCCGTCGGTAAAGGTTATCACTGGGGGCGGAGTATGGCCGGCTAGATCAGCCAGCATCAGACGCTCGTGAAAGTCACGTCGCAGAGCCAGGGTGGCATCGGTGATCGTGCCGGTAGCTGTGTAAAGGTCTTCGTCGTAATACAAGCGGCTCATAACCCTGGTGACTGTCGGCTCTGACGATCCCAGGCACATCTGGACCGCCCCAACGTTGATCACACTAAACTGCACTTCGGCATGGCGGTCCGGGGCGATCTGGGAGCCATCCGCTGCCAGAATGGTTATCGGCTCGCGAAGCTCTGGGAGACGGAAATGGGCGTTAAGCGCTTCAGCTATGGGCAAGGCGCAGCGCAGGGAGGGATCATGGCTGCGAACCACATCTTGTACTTTCAGACGTAGGTCTTCTATCCGATGGGCGTTACTTTCCAGGAGTATGCAAGCCTGCTGTCTCAATTCCTGCAGGCGCTGTTCGCGCCGAGGCGCGTTCTCGCCCAGCTGGCTGACTTGTTCTCGAATTTGTTGAAAATCCAAGGCCATGCCTTTTCTCCCTGGCTTCCCGACTGCATTTACAGAACAATTGTTTGGATATTGTACAACCTGTCTACAACGGGCGCAAGAGGAAAGCGAGTGGATTTTGAGCTTCAATCTGCCATACTCTGGTGTAAAATGGGGGAATTAGCGGACTGAGTGGCTAAGTCTTCGAGCGACCCAAATGAGCGCCATTACCAGACATCTGACCCCGCCTGCCAGCCATCTGCGCCCGTTTGACGTGCGGCGCGATTTAAACGCTGTCGCCGACCTAGTGCAAGCCTGCTTCGCCGATACCCTGGACGAAGATGGCCAACGCTACGTTGAGCAAATGCATACCGCAGCGCGCAACCCGAGTTACTTGCGCTGGGCAGCGAACGTCGCCGATCATATATCGATGCCCCTATCTGGTTATGTATGGGAAGAAAATGGCCACCTAGCAGGCAATCTCAGCTTGATACCCTTCACCTTACTGGGACAGAAGCGTTACCTGATCGCCAATGTAGCGGTCGATCCCGATTACCGCCGCAAGGGTATCGCGCGGGCCCTCACCAAGATTGCCCTGGAGCATGCTCACAACCGTGGCGCGTCCGCTGTGTGGCTGCATGTTCGTGAAGAAAATATTCCCGCGTTTAACCTCTACCAGTCCTTTGGGTTCACCGAACGCGCCCGGCGCACGACTTGGGAAAGTAATCATAAATCCCCACATCTCGCTTCCCTTGGGGAGAGCTGGCAGTCAAGCGGGGTTAGGTTCATCCCACCGCGCTCACAGCATTGGCTTCAGCAGCGTGCCTGGTTAGAACGCATGTACCCACCCGAATTGACATGGCATTTTCCGTTCAACCTCAACGCGCTGCGCCCGGACTTGTGGGGAGGGATTTACCGGTTCCTGGCTGCGGTCGATGTGCGCCAGTGGGCGGCTGAGCGGGAGCGGAAATTGCTGGGGGTGCTATCCTGGCAGGCACATCCCGACCACGCCGACCACTTGTGGCTGGCCTCCACCCCGGAAAACGAAGAGTTGGCCATCGCAGCCCTTCTGCCCCACGCCCGGCGGCAATTAGCTCAACGAAAGCGGATGGTAATGGATTATCCAGCCAGCCGTGGAGTGCAAGCCTTTCAGGAAGCTGGTTTCCATATATTACAGACTTTAATTTGGATGGAAGTGAAGATAAAAGACCTGGGATAAGGGGAAATATCCGACTTCGATTATGCATTTCCAAAGAGATTAAATATGACCGGTACCGTTCGTGTTGAAAACCTGTCCAAGACTTACCAGGTCCGCCAGCGGAAGGGATTGTTAAAGTCCCAGAAAACCTCAGTAGAAGCGCTGAAGGGCGTAACCATGGAAGTGCATGCAGGTGAAATCTTCGGCTTGCTCGGTCCAAACGGGGCCGGGAAGACAACTCTAATCAAGATCCTCACCACTTTGCTGTTACCCACCAGCGGCGACGCCTGGGTTAATGGTTATCACATTGGGCGCCAGGAGAACCAGGTACGAGCTTCGGTAGGGTGCATGCTGATGGGTGAGCGCGGGCTGTACTGGAAGCTAACCGGACGCGAGAACCTGGAATACTTCGGCGCGCTCTACCACCTCTCCCCTCACGAGCGGCGTCAGCGCGCCCTGGAGATCATTGACCTGCTCGGCCTGAAAGATATTTCGGAAAGAACTGTTGAGACCTATTCGTCGGGTCAGAAGATGAATCTGGCCTTTGGGAAAGCCCTGATTAACGACGCGCCACTCCTGGTGCTGGATGAGCCAACCAATACCCTGGACGTGCCCTCAGCCAGCGAACTGCGCGCCATCGTACGCGATTTGAATGCCCAGGGCAAGACGGTCATTTATACGACCCACATCATGACCGAGGCCGAAACCCTGTGTGACCGGGTGGCGATAATCGACTTCGGGCGGTTATTGGCTTTGGGAACCATCAACGAATTAAAGACATCCCTTGAGCGCAGCCAGGTTACGCGGATTGAGGGGGTGATCTCCTCTAAAGCGGTGGCTGCGGTGCGCCGCCTGGCGGACGTCGAGCAGGCTACCCGCACCGCCAAAGATGGAGGCGATTTGCTGACCGTCGTCACGGGTAACAGCCATCAAATCCTGCCGCAGCTGATCGCCGTCCTCAGTGAAGCAGGAGCCGCAATTCAAAAGATCACCCCTGAGGAAGTCACCCTAGAAGACGTCTTCATCGCCAAGACCGGGCGCACGCTCGCCGAGGATACCCGGGAAAGGTAAACGTTCGATGGCTACCAGGGCTCCGTCGCTGCGATCAAATTTATCTGTCCTGTTCGCCAGCATGCGCATGCGGTTGATGACCATTTCGCGTTATCCTGGCCAGCTGGTCCTGGATATCATCATCCCGATCGTGTTTGCGGCTATGCCGATCTTATTGGGGCGCGCAACGTCGGGCGCAAACGCCGGGGTGATCTTCGCCCAGAACACTGGCACGAGCAATTATGTCGCCTATATGTTAATTGGCTCCAGTGTGTTCACCATCGTCAGCTATGCTTTCTGGCACATTGCTTATTGGCTGCGTTGGGAACAAGAAACCGGTACCCTGGAAGCACTCTACCTCAGCCCGACGGACCGCATCTGGGTGGCGGCTGGCACAGCGTTGTACAGCTGCCTGCGTTCATTGTTCTCCGCGCTGGCGGCCTACGTGTTGGGATCAATCATCCTGGGCGTGAAACCGTTCGAGGGTGAAGTCGGTCTGGCGTTTCTATTTGTCCTGTCTGGCCTGGTACCGCTCTATGGGCTAACCCTGCTCTTTGGGGCAGTCGTGCTCAAAGTGAAGGAGGCTAATGCCCTGATCAACCTGATGCAATGGGGGGTCAGCTTCTTGATGGGAGTTTTCTTTCCCATCGCGGTTTTTCCCCCTTTGTTGAGAACCCTGGCTTTGCTCTTTCCTCCCACCTGGATGACCAACGGGGTTCGCTCTGCCCTGCTGGGAGTAGGCTACTTTTTCCAGGAATGGTACCTTGACCTGGCGGTTTTGTGGGCTTTTCTGCTCGTTGCGCCTTTATTCGGATATTGGGTCTTCGCCAAAGTTGAGACCAGCGTGCGAAGTAATGAGGGGGTTGGTCAGTTCTGAACCTTTGTACGTTAAAAGGTTGGAATTTCATAACGTTAAGAAGTTGAATGATCCACAGGCAATATCAGCAAGAGTAAATGGACTAATCAGCAGATGGGCAAATGAGCAAATCAACACTCGGGATTCAGCGATCAGCAATCAGCAATCTAAAATCCGGTTGGAGCACGTTCTGGGCGATGGTGCGCAAGGAGTTGATCCTGATCGTGCGCTATCCGGTCAACTTTGTGGCCTCTTTTGGCCAGGTTTTTCTGATCGTGGCGATCTTCTCGTTAGGCGGCAAGACTTTCAGCGTCAATCTGAACAACCCAGGTAATGGAAGCCAGCCAAGCACAGGCAACCCGTCAGGCGTGGTCATTTATGGATTCATTCTATTCATGTTCCTTAGCGATACTTTGTGGACGATCGGCTATAACGTGCGCCACGAGCAGGTGCAGGGGACGCTGGAGCAGCTCTACCTGAGCCCTGCCAGCAAATTCGCCAGCCTGATCTCGCGCGTGGCGAATACGCTGCTGTGGACGGGACTGCTCACCCTGGCAGCAAGCGGGTTGATGGTGGTCATGATCGGCCGCCTGCCCATTGAGAATCCAGGGCTGGGGCTTTACCTGTTAGTGATGAGCCTGGCAGGCACGTTCGGGGTGGGGTTTGCCTTCGCCGCCCTCACCCTGCGCATCCGTGAGACCGCCCAGACGATGGCCAACCTGCTCCAGTTTGCCCTGCTGATCCTTTGCGCAAATTTTTTCCCCTTCTCTGCTCTGCCACCCTTCTTGCGAAATTTCTCACGCCTGATCCCGCTCGCCTATAATGTCGATGCTTTTCGCTCTACATTGATGGGTTACCCCCCCGGTTTCCCGGAGCTGGCACCAATCCAGTTGGAGATTGTCATCGTCACCCTGTTTGGAATCTTGATGCCCATCTTAGGCTATACCCTTTACCGCCTAGCCGAGGACCAGGCCCGCCGCAGTGGAAGCCTGTCTTCGTTTTAGAGTAACTTTATCTTCTGCTTGAACCTACCTAGATGGCCTATCGTTTGGTGGAAGGGCGACAAAAATCCTCTCAAAAATAATAAGATCATTAATTTCCGGAATACCTGTTGACTTTCTTCTTGACTCGGCTTATACTGGAACCAATTGGAGACAAATAATTATGCGAGAAGTTTCTCATGGAGGCTTACTCGGTTAGGATGAACGGCACGCGAGTTTTCCGCGTGCCTTTTTTCTATTTTATACACCTTGAAAGGAGGTAAAAAAAGATGGATTATGGCATGATCGGCAAGCTCGAAAAAGCAAAACGGTATGCCCAACAGCGCGACCGGATCCACTTCGAGGCGTTCAAGGTTACTTTCGAGGGACAAAACAACCCTCATTCGGTAAATTTCCAGAATGGCGAATGGCAGTGCGACTGTGATTTCTTCCAGAGCCGCGGACGGTGCAGTCACACAATGGCGCTTGAGATTATCCTGGAAGAGATGCTCCTACAACCAGTAGCAGGTTAAAAATATCGAAACCACTGCCCGACTCTCAGGAAGCGACGAGCCCCGTAAGGGGCTCGTTTAGTATTAACCAGAAAAACAAATCGCGATAATTATAAATTGGATTTATTATTGACCGGCTGAGTTTTTTCCGTTCCCCTACGGTATATTCCTTGGGTTAAGGTAGAATTGCCTGATTGTCTATACTTTTCTTTCAAAGTTTAAATCGTTGAGAAGCCGACTGCTCATCATTCATCCTCTCCTCTTCGGGGTTTATCCGGTTATTGCGTTGATCGCCCGCAATATCGCCGAGATCCCGGTGTTGGAAGGGGCAAGGTCTTTGATCGTTTCTATCTTTATCACCTTTTTAATCCTGCTGACATTGTTCCTCACACTCAAGAACGCGCATAAAGCCGGGTTGATTACCTCCCTGGTAATGCTGTCGTTCTTTTCTTACGGGCACCTTAACTTGGTGCTGAGAAATGTGAGCCTATTTGGCGATCTACTCGGTAGGCATCGCTTTTTGGTGCCGCTTTATGTGGGCATCTTTGGCGTCGCGCTGTGGGGGATTCTAAAGACCCGGCGCGATTTGTCCTCCCTGACCAGATTTTTAAATGTGATCGCCTCGGCTTTAATCCTCCTCCCCCTGTTTCAGATTGGGGCCTTCGAAATCAAGGATTATACTGCACAGCACTCTCAGGCGGCATCTGCCGCGGGAGATTTAAGGTTGCCCGAAGATCAAATGCCCCCGGATGTGTACTATATCCTCATGGATGGTTATCCGCGCGGTGATTTTATCGCCCAACACCTTGGCTACGATAACTCGCCTTTTCTAGACGCTCTAGAGGAGAAGGGTTTCTTCGTCGCCCGGTGCAGCCAGGCTAATTATTCGGATACCCGCTTCTCCATGGCTTCGACGTTGAACATGACTTACCTGGATGGCGGAACAGGGTTATCCGAAGTCACCTTCCGGCGGAATGACCTTAACCAGATGATCCGCTCCAGCACGGTCCAGCAGAACTTCGCCAGCCTGGGATATACCATCGTCACCTTCGATCCTGGATACAGATGGCTGAACTGGGATAATACGGATATTAAATACACCCCCAGCGGGATACAATCCAGTCGTAATTTGCTGGCAATTGGCCTGAATGAATTCGAGCGCTTGTTGCTGCATACCTCAGCGGGGAAATTGCTGCTGGATATGCAGGTTATCTCGGCAGCGAATCAAGTGAATAAAATTAAACAGGTGCTCGATAATCCAAGGGCGCTTCACCTGGAAAATGTCTTATTCGCCCTGGAGGCTATCCCGAAAACGATAGCTGAGGTGCCAGGCCCCAAATTCGTTTACGCCCATATTGTCTCACCGCACCCGCCCTTCGTTTTTACTGCTGACGGCACGCCGTTGGATAATTCGCCAACCGATGAACTGGTGGCCTATGGCGATCAGATCGCGTACGATAATACCCGGCTTTTGGATATCGTCGACCGACTCATCGCCGAGTCTGAAGGTCCTCCAATCATCATTATTCAAGGCGACCATGGCGCGACCATCGATTATGCTGGTTTGAGGATCGACGAAGCAGAACGCCTGGGGATTCTCAATGCCTATTACCTGCCAGGGGGCTCAGAGCAGGAGTTATCCACCTCACTTTCCCCTGTCAATACCTTCCGCCTGATATTCGATTTATATTTTAACGGCCACTATGGGCTGCTGAAAGACAAAAGTATCCTTGGCAGGCAAAGCCACTACATTGAATTGGATTGTGAAGCCAGCCAATAGAAACCTATTAATAGGGAGTAAATCCGATGGATGCTCTAAATGAATATGCAGTCTTTCACATGACCTGGTTAACAGACTTACTGGCAAAGAACCCTGCCTATCTGGATCCGGGATCGGGTAGCTTCTTTCTGCAACTGCTCCTGGCTACCTTAATGGGGGCATTGTTTTTGGTGGGGGCTTATTGGAAGAAGGTCAAATCCTTCGTGCGCCATCTCTTCTCAAAACACCAAGAGGAGGGAGAAAATGGTGACCAAAAATCGCAATAAGGATGAAACTGCATTGCCGCAAAGATCTCCCTTCTCGGTGACTCAGAAACCGGGAACCCGGCGAGCCGCGTCCTCCTTCCGGGATCCCAGCGGATTTGTCTTTTTCGAGGACGGCGTCCTTTACCGCCAGATCAACCAGGTTGGGCGCGCCGAGTACCAATCCTTGATGGAATCGGGACTCTATCAGGAACTGGTCGAAGCTCGTTTATTGATCCCGCACCAGGAAAAGCCAGATATCCAAAGCGACTCACCGCTGGCGTTTAAGATCTTAAGGCCGGACCCGGTTGAGTTTATTTCCTACCCCTATGAATGGAGCTTCAGCCAGTATAAGGATGCCGCATTGCTAACCCTTGCCATCCAAAGAAGGGCGCTGAAGTTTGGTTTGACGTTAAAGGATTGCAGCGCCTACAATATTCAATTCCAGGGTGGCAAGCCAATCTTGATCGACACATTGTCCTTTATGTCCTATCAAGAAGGGGAGCCATGGATCGCCTATCGCCAGTTTTGCCAGCATTTCTTGGCCCCGCTGGCCTTGATGGCTTATACCGATATCCGATTGAGCCAGCTGATGCGCATTTATATTGACGGGATCCCTCTCGACCTGGCGAGCCGGCTGCTGCCCTCCAAGACCCGCTTGAATTTTCCGCTCTCCATTCATATTCATCTGCACGCCAGATCCCAAAAACACTTCGCCGATAAAGCCATCGACCCAGCCATGCTAAAGCGCAGGATAAGTCGCCAGCAATTGATGGGGTTGCTCGATAGTCTGGAGACAGGGGTACGCAAGCTGCATTGGAAGGATGCAAGGACGGAATGGTCAGACTATATGGCAGCTCATAACTATTCCCCTGCTGCCCTGGAACACAAGAAACAAATCGTGGAAAGGTTCGTTGAACAAATCCAGCCGGCGACGGTTTGGGACCTGGGCGCTAATGTCGGGTTTTTCAGCCGCATTGCAAGCCAGCGGGGGATTTTCACCGTGGCCTTTGACCTCGACCCTGGAGCAGTCGAGCAAAACTATCTGAAAATGGGCGCTGAAAAAGAAAGGCACCTGCTGCCATTGTTGACTGACCTGACTAATCCCAGCCCTAGCATTGGCTGGCAGCTTCAGGAGCGAAAATCTTTCCTGGAGAGAAGCCCGGCAGACGCCGTTTTTGCCCTGGCCTTGATCCACCACCTGGCTATAGCCAATAATGTTCCCTTGAAGCATCTCTCAGAATTCTTTGGGGGGTTGTGTCACTGGCTGATCGTCGAGTTCATTCCCAAAGAAGACCCGCAAGTGCTTCGCATGCTGGCGACTCGCAAGGATATTTTTCCAAACTACACCCAGGCTGGCTTTGAGCAGGGCTTTGGCGAGGATTTCACCATCATCGCTCGCGAACAGCTCCAGGACTCTAACCGGGTGCTGTACCTGATGGAGAGGAAGAATCCATAAATCAAATTGAAAAGCTGCTAAACCAGGAAATCCTGGAACTGGAAGGTTAGGAAAATAGTGATTAACTGTACCGCTACCAGGAGCAACACCGCCCGGGTGCGCCGGGGAAACAAGGTAGCGATCTCGTAGGCGGCGAAAAGCACAAACATCGGTGTCCAGAAAATCCACAGGCGAGAAACTTCTCCCTGCACCTGCCCATACAGGTTGAGGGCGACGTAGGTCAGGAAGAAGGCCGTCATTGCCGCTTCCCGCCAGGCTCCCTGTCGCCGGAGGAGTCTCGCCAGGACGCGTACTGCCCCGGATAGGAAGAGCAGGAAAACGGGGAAGCCAATAGCGGCCGCCAGTTCTATATTGTTCAAGCGGATCGCACCCCAGACCTGGTTCAGGCTCGGGCGAATAGTCTCGGTGGAAAATGTCTCAGGCGGGGTCTCACCTACGCGCAGGATGAAATCGAAATTACGCACTACTCGCATGGCAGTCTCATAACGCACGATGAAGTCATAGTTTAATAACCAGCGGAAGGCGAAGTACATGAGCAAGACCCCGGCCGCCAGGCTGAAAATGGTCTTAAAAGGATCAAGCCAGCTGCGCTGCCGGCGGAAGGTCAGATAGTCCATGCCGATCAGGGCCAGGAAGAGGGGGAGCATGGGCAGCATGGAGAACGAGAAGAAGAGTGCAAAATAGAAATAACACCCAACCAGGAATGGTGCCCAGAAGGAGGGCTTGCGCAGCACGAGCAACATAAATAACACACCCGCCATGAATAACAGGGGGTACATCACCTGATCCAAGAATAGCGGGATCAGAATCACGTTCGGCAGGAACACGTAGAGCATGCCGGGCAGGATGGCGTCCACGTCAGCTGCCAGGATCCGGCCGAAGGCGTAAATAGCGGGGACGATCAGGAAGGCCAGGAAAGGGAAGGCATAAGCTATAAAACGCGTCAGTGCCAGGAAGCGCCCTTCGCTGGTTGGCTGCGGGTCCAGGCGGTCGACCAGCTTGCCCAGCGAGACATACAGCATGAGCACGCCTGGTGGCTTGGTGCTGGGGAACATCTTGTAGCCGAAGCGAGCTTCGTACTCACGCACGACTTGCATGGGGGTTATGTCTTCATCGGCAGCGATCAAGGCGTACGACCTGTGGTGCGATAAGGTGTATTTTTGACGAATCGCTTCCATCCCCTTGCCATCCACCAGCCCGAACCCCAACTGGAGCATGATCCCAATCAGCATCAGGACAACAAGGCTACGCCATGAAAGGGCAGGGTTCTTTAGAACAAAAGCTACACCCAACAAAGAGACTGCCACCATAGCCAGGAAAAAACCGTCCCGCAGGCTGAAGGGGCGGGAAAAGATTTCCCAATACCAGCCAGGGATGGACGTGAAAACGCGCAGGCGCAGGCTTAACACCAGCCAATGGAACAGGGTGAGCAGGGTGATGACCAGAATTAGCAGCGTCTTGTAAGTTATGGTAGCTGTAGTGGCGACTTCAGTCGCGCTGAAAAATCCGGCCTGCCTGTACAATTTGGCAAAGTTCACCAGGACAAATAGCAGGGTCTGAACCAAGATCGCCAGGCTCCAGGCTACCAGAGGCAGGGCGCGGGTGAAAGCCGCCCAGAAAGCTTCATAGATCACCAGCGTGTCCACAAAGATCGGGGCATAGACCTGGTAATCATGCACCGCTGGTGTGCGCCAGGCGACCAGCGCCAGGCTGAGCAGCCCGATCCCCGCCAGGAGCAGCAGGGTGAGGACTAAAAGCCTGTGCCCGCTGGACAGGAAATCTCCCTGTCTTACATCTAACTTCGCCAGCCAGGCAGCGTCGGCCCAGGCGCGCGCCGCCAACCAGGCCCAAATGCAAACGAAGGATAGCGTGGCCGCTCCCAACGCCAGGCGCCAGGCTGAATAGCCGAACAACCCGGCGTAGCCTTGCATGGAGGGCTCTTTGAAGATCGTGAAGAGAGCCAGCAGGCCTTCAAAAGTGTTCAGGGTGAAGTACAGGCGGTAGAGGCTGGATTTTCCGACCATAGCTTGGGATCATACCCCCTGTTGAACTGGCTGTCATACCTCGATAATACTGTCTTTTTTGATTATAACATCCTCAACTGGGAACAAAATTTATAAAGACGAATACCTCTTAATTCTCTGTGAGCCTCCACAATTCCTCCCGCCTGAATTCATACTCAGTTCACAATCCTGGCCTATACTGTTGGTTAGATTTCATAACAAATTAAATCAACGGTACAAGGAGAAATAAATGAACAAGAGTATTATCTTTAGAATTATATTGGCGCTGGTG
>MGOK01000072.1:0-691 GCA_001795335.1 Chloroflexi bacterium RBG_19FT_COMBO_55_16 | reverse complement strand
CGCAATGGTGGGTCTCGGCGTATTTGCCTTCAACGCTGGGCTGGCGCGGGGCCTGGCGATGAAAGCGCCAGCCGCTGCTGGGGAACCTCTACAGCCACCCTATGCCTTCTATGGCATGCCTTATGGCCGGCATATTATGGGGTTTGGTGGTTTCGGTTTATTGGGCTGTCTCGTTCCGTTATTTCTAGTGTTCCTGTTCTTTTTGGCGTTGCGCGGTTTGTTCTGGCATGGGCCGCGCGGCTGGTATGGTCACATGCATCATGGCCCATGGGGTATGGCAGGCAAAGGTGAATGGTCCAAAGGTGTACCGCCAATGTTCGACGAATGGCATCGGCAGGCGCATGAAGGACAGCCATCGGAAGGGGCTGAAGAGTAAACCTGGACTCTGTCTCATCTCAATAAGCTTAGCGTATAATACCACCGGGTCCCTGAAATATAGGGGCCCGGAAAATCGTGATGAAAAAGATTCTCGTCGTTGACGATGAACTGAAGATCGTGCAGCTAGTGCGCGACTATTTGGAACGCGCCGGCTTCGGTGTGCTCACTGCCCAGGATGGGAAAACCGCGCTCTCGCTGGCGCGCTCCGATAAGCCCGACATGATCATTCTGGACCTTGGCCTGCCGGAGATGGATGGCTTAGACGTGACGCGTGAACTGCGTAAAAGTTCGAACGTGCGTAAAAGTTCGAACG
>MGOK01000071.1:23129-24229 GCA_001795335.1 Chloroflexi bacterium RBG_19FT_COMBO_55_16 | reverse complement strand
AACCCTGCCCCTGATGAATAGATTAAGTCATGCGTCAACTGAGGTAAATTCCCATCAGATACAGGCAATATGGGAGGAATGATAGTCGGCCGTATAATCTCGGTAGGGGTCAGTGTAGGCGGCTGGGGTGTCGAGGATATATATGGAACAATGGTTTCAATCGGGGTCAAAGGATTTGGCGTGAAAGGGGGTGGATAGGAAGTGTACATCCCCGTTACGAGTGTTGTCGGGTACACAGGCATTGCTGTGGCAAGCACTGGATACGGATGAATTGCTTTCGTTGCATGTGGGGTGGGGGTCGAAGGCAGGAGCACGACGGCCCGGGTTACAGTTGGGATGAATGGTGGGGTTAGTTCGGGAGAAGGAATCGTGGTGCAAGCAACAAAGGAAATAATGACGAGAGACAACATTATGATTGTCTTTGGGATCCAAAGGGATAACCAGAATTTCACTTTCATTTTATTCCCTACTTGCTTAAGTCGCCGTCTCGGGGCGGTTCCTGCGCCGGGGACGGCGCAGGGAGCGATTTTACACAAAAAACTAGATTATCAGCGCTCCCCGCTCCCGATTCAAATACCGTCCCATCCCTGCCCTACCTAGCCATCGCTCGTTATCCACGATCAGATCCCCACGCAAGAACACCTTCTCAGGGTAACCGACCAGCTCCCAGTTCTCGAACAGGTTGTAGTCCGTCCGGTGGCGGGCATGGGCAACGCCGTAAGTCAGGCGGCGCTCAGGGTCCCAGATCACCAGGTCGGCGTCTGAACCTGGCGCGAGCGTCCCTTTGCGCGGGTACAGTCCAAAGATTTTAGCCGGGTTGGTGCTGGTCAGGGCCACGAACTGGTTGGGGGTGATGCGCCCTGCCCTGACGCCGTAGGTCCACAGAATGGGCAACCGGTCCCCCACTCCAGGCAAACCATTGGGGATCTTGGTGAAATCGTCCTTGCCCAGCTCTTTACCTGGGATAGCGACGGGTTCACCCTCATATAGGATAGATTTGGTTCCGTCAAAGAAAAACGGGCAGTGGTCGGTGCCGATGGTCTGTAGAGTGCCATCCGCCAAGCCCTGCCAGAGTCCGGCGTTGTCGTCCGGGGTTCGCA
>MGOK01000071.1:1319-23080 GCA_001795335.1 Chloroflexi bacterium RBG_19FT_COMBO_55_16 | reverse complement strand
GACGGTAAAGAATAGGTACTGGGGACAGGTTTCGCCCAGCACCGGCAATCCGCGCTGGCGGGCGTAGCGCAGTTGGTCTACCTCACCAGCTGTATTCATATGCACAACATACAGGGGCGCGCCAGCCTGGGCTGCCAGGGCTGCCCCGCGCAACACCGCCTCCACCCCACCCCAGGCTGGCCGGGTGTGGGCGTGCCATTCCGGAGCGGTGTGACCCGCTGCCAGGGCTTCGGCGACCAAAATATCGATCACATCGCCATTTTCGGCGTGCAGCATGGTAAGCAGTCCGTGTTCTCGAGCAATGCGCAGCAAGCGAAAGATTTCGCCGTCTTGCAAGCGTAACCGGCCATTATAAGCCATAAATATTTTCAGAGTTGTGATCCCCATCTCCAGCAGGCGTGGGATCTCCGCTGCCACCTGGTCATCCAGGCGAGTGATGTTCATGTGGAAGCCGAAATCGATCGCCGCTTTAGCGCCGGCCTTGACCTGCCAACCTTCGACTGCCTCGCGTAAGGTTGGATAATCTTGGGGCACAAAATCCATTACCGTGGTGGTGCCGCCGAATGCCGCCGCTTTGTGACCAGTATAGTGATCGTCCGAGGAGACGGTATTGAACATCGGCAAGTCGAAGTGCGTGTGGGGGTCGATCCCTCCCGGCATGACCAGCTTGCCAGAGGCATCGATCGTCTCAGCGCTACCAGCTTCCAGGTCCTTGCCAATGGCGGTGATCTTCTCCCCCTGGATGAGGATATCGGCGACAAAGGTTTCGGAGGCGGTGATCAACTTACCAGACTTGATTAGGAAAGACACAGCTGACTCCTTCGAATTAAGGTGCAGGTCCCTCTGGTTCCTCTGGCACTTTTATTCCCAACAACAATGCCAACATCTCCGCATCCAGGTCTAACTCGGGCACCTCCACCGCCTGATAAGTCTGCGCCTGGTATGCCCTTTCCCGCAAAGCTTTCCACAGGGTCTGGCGCTCTTCCGAGTGGATGACCAGGTCGTTGATGGTTTCAGCCTTCAGCAAATATTCGCCAGTCGTATAGAGGAAGGTGATCCGCCGCCATTTGCTAGCCAGGATAGGCCGCGGCAAGCGCTCTAAGGCACCGATCTGGATCTTGTAATATTCCTCCTTGGCGCGTGGGTGATCGACTTCGTCGTGTAAGAGTTCGGCGCGGGTGTTTAGCTCGTGTCCCCGCACCCTGGAAATATATTGAATTCGCCATTTCTCCGCGCCAAACGCACCGGTCTGGTAAAAAGCCAGGTAATCCACCGCAACCACCTTAGGCGCTTTGCGCAGGGGGATACGGTACCATCCCAGCAGGCGGGCGATCTCCAGGTCGCGCGGATCGGTCATTATGGCGACCAGGATCAACGAGGTAGGCGTGAGGCGTGTCGGCATACAACCTTTTAAGATCAAACTCTTGCGTTGAACTCATCGATTAAAGCGTCAATCTCGCCCACTTGTCCCTGGACGTCAGTCCAATAATGCGGGTCGTACCATTGAGCCATGATCTCTTCGTAGGTCCTGCCCTGCTGTTCGACCCATGTGAAATATTTCAGGTTGTGGATGCGACGGCGATCGGTGTATGTGAGCTCGATCAAATGATCGGTCGAGACGCCCTGCAAATATCTGGCAAAATGGGCTGCGGCATCGAGTTCACCGTATTCACCATATTCTGCGTGCATTTCGTGCAACCGGCTGCCATACAGTTCCATCGAATCGGTCAAGATAGTCAGCACGATATCGTTCTCACCCAGCTCGTAATACTTGGCAAACTTGATCGCCGAGATCAGGTTCGAGATCCCCGAGAAACCGAGCAGGTCCAGGCGGTTGACAAAGGCCTCTGGGACACCTTGCCGCACCAGATGGTCGCGCCCGGCTGGCTCGTTGAACAGGCGCGCCAGGTTGACCACCGCCGCGTCGTCGATCGCTACCACCATGTCCGTGTTTTTGACATTGTGTACCCAGGGTACGTGTTTATCGCCAATACCCTCGATGCGGTGGGAGCCAAAGCCATTCTCCAGCAATGTTGGGCACTGCAACGCTTCGCTGGCGACGATCTTGCTGGTAGGAAAGACCTGCTTCAGGTAATCTCCGCTGGCGATCGTACCTGCCGACCCGGTAGCAGATACCATGCCGCGATAAGCATCGCTCGGTCCCATCACATGCTCCAACACTTCCTGCATGGCGTGTCCGGTGATATCGTAGTGCCACAGGTAGTTGCCAAACTCCTCAAACTGGTTAAAGATCATCAAGTCCTGGCCCGAATGGCGTAATTCCCAGCACTTGTCGAAAATTTCTTTGACATTCGACTCGCTGCCGGGTGTGGCGATGACTTCCCCAGCTATCTTTGCCAACCACTCAAAGCGCTCCCGGCTCATCCCCTCGGGCAAGATAGCGATCGATTGACAGCCGAGCAAAGCCGAATCGTACGCCCCACCCCGGCAGAAATTGCCCGTCGAGGGCCAGACGGCCTTCTGGGTCGTCGGCTCGAACTGACCGGTTACCAGGCGGGGTACCAGGCAGCCAAAGGCCGCGCCGACCTTGTGCGCCCCAGTCGGGAACCATTTGCCGACCAGACCAATGATGCGCGCCTCGCTCCCGGTCAGGCTACTGGGGAACTCCAGGTAATTCACACCGTTAAACCCCCCGCCATGCGCTACGGCCTCATTCTTCCAGGTGATGCGGAACAGGTTTTCGGGGGTGACATCCCACAATCCGATCTTCTGCAATGCCTCCTTCACCTCGTCCGGGATGCGGCTGGGGTCTTTCATTTGAGCGAAGGTCGGGATAACGATCTTCCGCTCTCGCACCCGACGAACGGCGCGCTCGCGTCGCTTTTCGTCGATAGTCAGGTCAATCACGGTCATAAAGATGTTCTCCTTTGCTGATCAGGACACGGATCACACGGATTTTACTGATATACCCTTTGGGGGAAGTTATATATTATCTAGATTTTATCTTCTTCCTGGGCGACGGTGTCACGTGACGTTTCCCGTACGATATACAGCGGGCGCCCCTTGGCTTCATCATACAATCGGCCGATATACTCCCCCAGGATGCCAAGCGAGATCAGCTGCACGCCTCCCAGGAACAGCACCGCGATCAAAGTCGTCGCCTGACCTACCAGCGGGGCATGCGAACCGCCCCACAACCTTAGACCGACGACAACCGGGATGGATAAAATACTGATCCCCGCCGCGAAAAAGCCGATATACGTTGCCAGTTGCAGTGGGAAGTATGAAAAACCAGTGATGGCGTTGATCGCCAGCCGGAACATCTTGCGGAAGGGATATTTCGTCTCCCCAACAAAGCGGGCTGCCCGCCGGTAGGGCACACCCGTCTGGCGAAAGCCCACCCAGGCAGACATACCGCGCAAAAAACGGTGTCGCTCGCGCATCTGGTTCAGCACGTCAACTACCTTTCGATCTAACAAGCGGAAATCGCCTGCATCAAGAGGGATATTAACATCGGTGATGCGCGTGATCAAACGATAGAACATGGAAGCGGTGAATTTCTTGAACCAGCTTTCCCCCTCTCTTTCAGCGCGGATGGCGTAGACTACATCGTAACCCTCCCTCCATTTGGCGATCAGGTCTGTGATCACCTCGGGTGGGTCTTGCAGATCGGAGTCGATGATGATCACCGCCTGGCCACGGCTGTAATCCAGACCAGCGGTGACCGCGATCTGATGACCAAAGTTGCGCGCAAAGATCACCGGGCGGACTCTTGGATCCTGGGCGGCCAATTGAAGGATCAGATCGGACGAAGTGTCCAGGGAGCCATCGTCGATCAGGATCAACTCCCAGGTTTCGCCAGATGATTCCATCGTCGCCTGCACGCGCCGGAACAATTCGGGGAGGTTTCCACTTTCGTTGAATATTGGGGCTACGATCGAACAGGTAGGGGAAGGCATAAGGAAATTTACCTTAAAAGCCTGGATTGAAAATAGGTGGTTATGCAAAAGAAAACCACCGGGGATATCTTAAGGCAAAGTCGCCTCGATCGCCTGCTTCACAGCCTGGAGAGTGGGTTCGATCACGGGGGCGGTCCCCGCGGCCTGCATGGCGGCGCGCACGTCTTTCAAACCGCTGCCAGTGTTGAACACCAGGACCTCGTCCTCCGGACTGATCAGACCCTGCTGGACAGCTTTGTGCAGGCCAGCATAGGCAGCCGCACCAGCCGGTTCAGCAAAGATGCCTACATTGCCCAGCGCGGCGATCGCCGCCAGGATTTCGGCGTCGCTGACGGTGAGGTAGGCGCCGCCTGTTTGCCGGGAGGCTCGCACGGCGCGTACGCCATCGCGTGGCAGGTCAACCGAGATGCTATCCGCCAGGGTGTCCGCAGATACTGGGATGATCGTCTCTGTCCCGGCGCGGAATGCGTTCGCGATCGCCGCAGAACCCTCGGCCTGAACGCCATACAAGCGCGGCGTTTGCTCAAGCCAGCCCACAGCCTCCAAATCCTTAAATCCCTTGTGCAAACCAGAGATGATGTTCCCGTCGCCGACAGAGACGAAGATCGCCAGGGGCCGGTCGAAAACCTGTCTGCTGAGCAAGCCTTCCCAGATTTCAAAGGCGGCCGTTTTTTTGCCTTCCAGCGTAAACGGATTATACCCAGTATTGCGACAGTACCAGCCGAATTCCTGTGCCACCCGGATGGACAAATCGAAAGCCTGGTCGTAGTTACCATCCACCAGCAATACCTGAGCGCCATAGATCAGCAATTGAGCGATTTTAGCTGGGGGTGCGGAGCGCGGGGCAAAGATCACCGCTTTTTGCCCGACTGCAGCCGCCATGCCCGCCAGGGCTGCGCCAGCATTACCAGTCGAGGCTGTCACCACGACCTGTGCGCCGGTCTGCCTGGCGCGTGCCACCACCACCGCGCTGGCTCGATCTTTGAAAGAAGCCGTGGGATTGCGACTTTCATCCTTGATCCATAAACTGCGCAATCCCAGTCGATCGTTGAGGAGAGTCGGTTTGAAGTGCGGGGTCCAGCCCGCGGCGCGCAGCGGCGTGGCCTCGCCCCTCGGATCGTCGACCGGCAGCAATGGCAGGTAGCGCCATAAAGATCGATCAACGGAGGCTTTGATCGTATCTAGAGAGATGCTATTCCTGATCGCAGCATAATCCAGGATGACATCCAGATTCCCGCCATCGACGGGACATACATATTGGACTTCATTATATAAATATTCCTGCCCACACAGAGAGCACTTATAGCCAAGATATTTCTTCATGAAAATTAAATTTCCCAATATAGAAATTACACTCCCCGCTCTCCCCGAATGTACGGCAAACCGAGGGCAGCAGGAGAACCCAGGCGTTTACGTAATGCTTCACGCGAACCAATCACAAGAATAATAATTGTGAATGCATAAGGTAACATCTGTAGAAAGAAGCCTAAATAAGGATTGTAGTAAAAGGGATTGGGCATACTAAACAACAACGTAGGACCTTGGATATCCAGGATCAGCCGACGCAATGCGCCGAAGGCATATGCGCCAAACGCTGCTCGCAATGGGTCCCATTGAGCAAAAATCACCAAGCCTATCGCTATCCAACCTTGTCCAGCAGTGGTTAACTCACTAAACCATCCCGGAGAGATCGCCAGGCTGATTGTTGCCCCTCCCAGACCAGCTAACAAGCCCCCCACAAAGACGTAAAAATAACGCAAGCGAAAGACGTTAATACCTAACGCATCAGCCGCAGCTGGGTACTCGCCTACCGCTCGTAAATGCATCCCTGGACGTGTGCGATTGATGTAATACCAGGCGAGAGGTATCAACATGTAGCCAATGTATACCAGTATGCTCTGTTTAGTGAAGAAGATCGGACCCAACAATGGGATTCCTGAGAGCAAAGGGATCGAGAAGTTTGGTAAAAGCGAAATCGTTCCGGCTTTGCTTAAACCTTCTCCCAGAACCAAGCTGATACCGACTCCCAGGAAAGTAAGCGCAAGACCGCTGACTACCTGGTCGGCCTGCAATTTGATGGTGATAAAGGCATGAATTTGGCTGAGCAAGCCGGCGGCCAACATTGCAACCAACATTCCCAACCAAGGATTGCCTGTGGACAACGCGACACTAAAGGCGCTCATCGCTCCGACCAACATCATACCTTCAACGCCTAGGTTGAGCACGCCTGAACGCTCAGCAAATATCTCGCCCAGCGTGGCGAAAAGCAGCACAGTACCAGAGGCGACACCTGCTTGTAAAATGATGATGAGATCCACGGATCAGACCTCCTCTTTGGCACGGACAATTCGCACCCGGTTATGGATCAAGAAATCGCTGGCAATCAGGCACACTAAGATGACGCCCTGAATCATTTTAGGGATGCCGGACGGTTGGATTTCCCGCCCAGCCAGGATCAATGCGCCAAATAAAACCGAAACCAGGATGACCGCAAATGGGTTAAGCTTCGCTAACCAGGCAATAATAATTCCTGTGAAACCATACCCGGGCGAAATCGCGCTTTGCAGACGGTGTACCACGCCAGAAATCTCAGATACCCCGGCTAACCCGGCCAATCCCCCGGACAACATCATCACCAGGATGATATTACGAGCGATATTGATCCCGGCATAACTCGCTGCACGCGGGTTATCCCCAATCAGGCGGATTTCATATCCCCAGCGGCTGCGGTATAGGATGAACCAGACCACCACCGAAGCAACCACGCCAAAGATCAGACCTAAATGGGTCGTCAAGCCGCGGAAGACAGGCACTTGTTTGGCAAAATCTGCCAGGCGGGGTAACCAGGCAGTCTTCGGAAACATCGGGCTCATCTGAAATCCGCGCTCGCTCCATACCGCAAAAATAAAAAAATTTACTAACGCGAAGGCAATGTAGTTCATCATCAGGGTGGTGATGATCTCGTTGACATTAAAGTGTGCCTTCAAGAAACCGGGGACAAAACCCCACAACGCACCAGCAATTACACCAGCCAACATCATTGTAGGTATAAACAACCAGCGAGGGGCATCTTGGGGTAGTAGTGGGATAAGCACCACTGCGCTGGCGCCAAGTGCACCCAGGAAGAATTGACCTTCGGCGCCGATATTCCAAAGGCGCATCCGAAAAGCAACAGAACAAGCCAAACCAACCAGTATTAACGGGGTAGCCTTTACGATAGTGTCGGAGAAAACGCCCAGGCTACCAAAAGATGCCCTAGCAATATGCACGTAGGAGCGGAAGGGATCACCACCCGCGAAAACAATAACCACCGCGCCGATTAAGAGAGCAACCAGAATGGCAAATAGAGATATTACAATAGAATACCAGCTGGGTGGTTCCTCTTGGCGAGGTTCAAACCGAATATGAAATGGCAAGCGATACCAACTAATTCGGCGAGAATTGGATGTACTTTCAGACATTTTGCACCTCTACTGATTTTTGAATCTGATCCAATGCTGTGCCGGTCATCATTAAGCCGATTTTTTCCAGATCTCCATCCAATACTTCGCCCATGATCTTACCCTCGTAAATCACAATAATCCGGTCGCTTAAGGAGAGCAGTTCTTCGAGCTCTTCAGAAATCAGCAGAACCGCCGCGCCAGCCTCGCGCTGGGCTAACAGCAAACGTTGGACACCCTCGATCGCGCCGACGTCCAGCCCCCGTGTAGGTTGAGCAGCTACCATGAAGACCGGCTTACCCGAGATCTCCCGCGCCAGGATCACTCGTTGTAGGTTGCCACCCGAGAGCAAGCGCACTGGAGTTTCGACAGTGGGGACAATAATGTCATAGGTTTCCTTTAATTCGTTAGCGAATTTCTTGGCAGCTAGTAAATCCAGCACCCAACCGTGCGCGATAGGCGGCCGGCGATATTTTTTCATGATCAAATTATCGGTAACGCTCAGGTTGGGGGAACTGCCAACGTGAGTGCGGTCTTCTGGAACATAAGCCATTCCATATTGAATACTAATCCGCGCCGATCGGTTTTGGATTTCCTCTCCATTGAGCAGGACGCGTCCTCGGGTGCAATGCCGTAAACCGGTAATAACTTGGCACAATTCGCGTTGACCATTCCCTGCAACCCCCGCCAATCCCACAATTTCACCAGCCCGCACATTAATCGAGACACCGCGTAAAGCCGGCAGTCCTTTATCATTCTCGGCATAAATATCCTCGACCGTTAACACTTCTGAGCCTAGCTCTTGCGACTTTTTATCCAGATGAAAGACGACATCACGGCCAACCATCTGCCGAGCCAGCTCCTGGCGAGTGATGTCATGCGCATCAAGCCCGGCAGCGGTGACTTTGCCCTTCCGCAACACGGTGATCCTATCGGCGATTGCCATGACTTCCTGTAATTTGTGACTGATAAAGATCACCGATTTGCCATCCGCTATCATCGATCGCAGAGTCTTAAAGAGACCTTCAATTTCCTGCGGTCCTAAAACAGCAGTTGGTTCATCCATGATAAGTATTTCCGCGCCTCGGTAAAGCATCTTAAGTAATTCTACGCGTTGTTGTTCTCCCACAGACAGTTGCCAGATCTTCGCCCGAGGGTCCACTTTAAGCCCAAATCGTTCGCCAAACTCGGTTACGATGCGATCATATTCCCTCAAGCGCAAACGGAACCGCGGATTGTCAAGCCCCAATAGGATGTTTTCAGTGACAGTCTGGGTTGGGACCAACATAAAATGTTGGTGGACCATACCAATTCCAGCTTGGATTGCGTCGCGAGGAGATGAGAATTCAACAATCTTTCCATTTACCCGAATGGTGCCTGCTTGTGGACGGTACAAACCAGCCAGTACACTCATCAATGTACTCTTGCCAGCCCCATTCTCGCCGAGCAAGGCGTGGATCTCACTTTCCTGCAGGTCAAAATCTACATGGTCATTCGCCAAGACTCCGGGGAACCGTTTTACAATCCCCCGCATTTCCACTACAAATCGTTGTTCAAGTGTTTTCTCTATGTCCATGGATCGAGTCACAATTCACTCCCGAGGCACTTAATTACGCCTCATTATCCTCGGAACCCTTATTACAGGATTTGCCTGATTTGTGAACATAGAAGGGGCCAGCGCCCTAAAGAGCTGCTGGCCCCCTGATAGGATTATGAACTAGCCGCCTGTTTCCGGCAATTCAGATGTTATTCCATCAGCCCACCAGTACATGCAGTAACTGCACTCCAAGCCGGGGGCACCGGGCGGGAACTGATCCAGATCAGCTTGCTGCATCTTCTCGCCAGCAGGGACAATGACGTTACCCTTGTTGTCTTTAATTTCGCCGGCGAAAACATCAAAGCGAGTAAACTCGCCTTTCAGCATTTTATCCAGAGTTTCGCGGACCAACTGAATAACATCAGGTGGAAGGTCCTTCATACCCGCAGTGAGCTCCTCCCCTTCCATGAGGCCAAATAACCCCAGACTTCCGGTATCAGCATCGAAGTAATCCCAACCGGGCGTGTAAGTGCCATCGATCACACCCTGGGTGATCTGGGCGTAATACGGCCCCCAGTTCCAATACGGTGCGGTCAGGCAGCGTTCAACCTTGCAGGATCCAGCCCAGTCGTACGTAACTCCCCATTTGCCTTTTTCCTGCGCCACATCGGCTACCGCTGGAGTATCCGCGCCAGTGAATACGACCTGGGCGCCAGCATCAAACAGAGAGGCTGCTGCTTCTTTCTCAATGATCGGGTCGTGCCAGGTATTGATCCAGCGCACATCCATGGTACATTCCGGGCAGGTCTTCTTCATACCCAATGCGATGGCATTACCCAGGCGAAGTTCTTCAGGGATGGGGAAAGTAGCCATGTAACCTAGTTTAGGATTGCCATCCAATTTGGCACGCGCCCCAGCGATCATGCCAGCCAGGTATTTCATGTCTTCCATGGCTCCAAACAGGTTGCCAAAATTCTCCCCGTTGGACTTGAAGCCACTGATATGGATGAAAATCGTGTCTGGAAACTCACTGGCAACGATTTCCATCGGGTCCATGAAGCCAAACGATGTCCCGAAGATAAGATTGAAGCCCTTGCGTGCCAAGCTGCGGAAGATCTGTTCCGAATCAGCGCCCTCGGGCACGTTCTCGATGTACGATGTGTGCACATTGGAGACGTTCTTCTCGACATAATCCAGACCTTCGTAGTGGGCTTGAGACCAACCCCCATCGTCATGCGGGCCAATCAGCACCATCGCGACGTTAAACTTGCCATCTTCGATTTCCGGGATCTGGAAGCTACCCACCGTTTCACTGGTTGGAGCTTCTGTAGGTTGTTCCACAGCTGGTTGAGTTTCAACTACTGCAGGTTGCGTCTCAACCACGGCTGGTTGGGTTTCTACGACTGCGGGTTGAGTTTCGACGACAGCAGGTTGAGTCGAAACCTGCCCGCATGCTGATACAACCATTGCCATAGCGACCAACAATCCGAACAGATTCCATAAGGTGTTCGTTCTCATTTTACTCCTCCATAATAAGCTTTTTGAATTTATGTAACTTAGGGAATGGTTAATAATAAGGGGGGTGATCGACGATATAACCTCCTTTCCATCCGTATCAATGTTTGCGACAGGGTAACAGGTTCAACAATTAAGAATTGTTTGTTATTAGCATACATTGAAATCCTGCAATCGCCTATAGTCATTATTCCTGTTTTAAGTAGGCAAGATGGCATTTCTTGTAATAGTCTTCAGGCAAAGCGCTTTCACATCGAAGAGAAGTATAACATTTTACCCATTATATTATTGTCCGGCAACTTCTTCTAGATTAATAGATCAGCCAACGAGGCTATTCCACTCAAGCCGGCATGATCCAGGTGCCCGTTTCGCCTTTGAGAGCGCGTCCAATGTTCTCCGGATCGGTGATCAGGGCCTGTTTACCGCCCGCCTCCAGGAACCAGAGGACGGCCTGGATCTTAGGGGCCATCGATCCTTTGGCGAAGTGCGCCCCTTCCGCCAGGTACTGCTTGGCTTCAGCCAAGGTCATGCGATCGATCCACCTCTGATCTGGTTTGCCAAAATTAATGGCCACCTTCTCAACCGCGGTTGAAATTAAGAACAGGTCAGCTTTGACCAGGCGTGCCAGCAGGCTGCTGGCGTAATCTTTATCGATCACTGCTGCGGTACCGACCAGCTGCCGGTCTCCCGTGTCGTTCACTGGTATGCCCCCACCGCCCACGGAAATCACCACCCCCCCAGCCTCGATCAAGGTTTTGACCGAATCGATCTCGACTACCTCCTTTGGCAAAGGTGAGGCGACCACGCGCCGCCAGCCTCGGCCGGCATCCTCCACGACGCTCCAACCCATCTCTGCCGCCCGGTGGTGGGCTTCATCTCGATCCATGAACCCTCCGATCGGCTTGGAGGGGTGTTGAAAAGCCGGGTCGGCGCGATCTACCAGAACCTGGGTGACAACGGTCGCCACCGGTTTCTGGATTCCGCGCCGGTGAAGTTCGTTCTGCAAGGTCTGCTGCAAAGCATAGCCAATCGCCCCCTGGCTGTCTGCGCCGCACACATCCAGAGGCACCTCGTGCATCCCCTCCACTTTGTGAGCGATCTCCGAGCGGCGTAAGATAAAGCCTACCTGCGGCCCATTCCCGTGGCCGATCACCACGTCCCAGCCAGCTTCAATCATGTCAGCGATATGGTAGGTAGTCTCTTTGGCGGCCTGGTATTGGTCTTCGACGGTCTGGTGGTTCTTGTCTTTGATCAGGGAATTGCCGCCGATGGCGACGACAGCGATTTTTTTTGTTGTCATGTGTACATCCTACCTCATTGTTAACGCCATCACCGCTTTCTGCGCATGCAGGCGGTTTTCGGCTTCGTCGAATACTACCGAGCGTGGGCCATCCATCACCCCGTCGGTGACCTCGATATTGCGGTCAGCCGGCAGCGGGTGCATGTAGATCGCGTCCGGTTTGGCCAGGGCCATCTTGCGCTCATCGGTGATCCAATGCGCGTATTTCTTGATGATCTCGGCGCCCTGCTCCGGATCTGGTGTGTGCACCATGGCGCCCCAGGACTTGGCGTAGATGATGTCGGCGTCTTTAAAGGCGGCCTCCATATCATCCACCACCTCGAAACCTGTGCTGAACTTGCGCGCCTGCTCGCGCGCCTGGTCCATGATCTCCGGCATCAGTTTAAACTCCGGTGGATGTGCCAGAACCACGTCCAACCCGAAGCGTGGCATCTGGAGCACCAGGCTTTGCGGCACGGACATCGGCTTTTGGTAAGAAGCCGCATAAGCCCAGGATACGACCATCTTCTTGCTTCGCAGGTCGCGGCCCTTCTTCTCTATGATGGTCATCAAGTCGGCCAAAATCTGGAAGGGATGGTAGATTTCGCACTGCATGTTGAGCACCGGGACGCGGGAAGCCTGGGCGACATCGTTGAGATAACCGTTTCCTACTCCCCAGTCCACGTGGCGGATGGCGATGCCGTCGAAGTACCGCCCGAAGATCTCGCCGATCTCCTTCGGTGTATCTCCATGTGCGATTTGGGTGGTTTTAGACTCTATGAATGCAGCGTGCCCGCCCAATTGAGCCATCCCCGCCTCGAAGGAACCCCGCGTGCGCGTGCTCGAAAAAAAGAACAGCATTGCCAGCACCTTATCGCGCAAATAGGGATGCGGCTCGCCCAGGGCGCGCTTACGCTTCAGGTCGAAAGCGACGTCCAATACCGTCTCGACTTCTTCTTTGCTGAAGTCGAGGTCGCCGATCAAGTCTCGGTTTCGCAGATCGGTTTGCATTTCAATTTCTCCTGTCATGGATTTAATTTATATTGCTACTCGTCCAATCAAAGCTCAGGCCGGTTTACCAGTCATTATAGTGCCTGACGGCGTTCCAGGGAATCCAGCAGCCATTTCATCCGTTGCAATCCGCCTGTGACCGGATCCTCCCGATGATGTCTTTCTCCGGCGCCTCTAATTCCATACTCTCTGCGATCCGCTCCCATGCAGTGCAGACCATCGGGCGCAAATCGCGATTTTTCATCATTTGCTCTGCCAACTGCTCAGCTTTCTCCCAGTCTCTCACTCGGGCAAAAGCTTCCATAAAGGGCAGCCATTCTGATGCTTCAGCTGGAGACCTGGAATCCCTGGCAGCGTTTTCCCACAATGTCACCACTTCTGGCCAAGCGCCGGCCTGTCGGGCTAACTCAGCCTTCTCGAAATAATAACACCAGCTTCGCTCCGGTTCGGAGCCAAAAAGGTTAGGGGGAGGGCTCGCCGGTGAACTGGCGAGCAGGCTGATCTGGGACAGGTCAGAAAGGGAAACGGCTTTTTGCAATGTATGCGGCAGATCAGGATAGCTCACGGTGTAGAGTGGATCCAAAACCTGTACACACCCGGGCGGCCTGTAATACACCGCCAGGATATCCGCAGTGGAACCAGAAAAACGCATCGAACGGTATTCCTGATTTACCGGCAAGCCTTTCTTCAGGTCTGGTAATCCCTCCCCCAGGCGAACATCAAGATCATAGAACATGTATCTCAGATCAAGGGAGGAGGAGCCAGGCGCGTAGGTCCAATTGAAAGGGGCAGTCAGAGAGTTATCGCTGTAATATGTCCAGGGTGGATTCTCATTGAGCAGGATGGTGCCCGGCTCAAGCCCTGGCGCACGCCAGGTCAACTGCCAGAGAAAATCCTTTAATATTTGCGAATTCCTCCGATAAGCGTTTGCATTCTGCAAATGCAGCCCCAGCGAGAGGCCGACCAGTCCCACCAGAATCACCTGCCGCAAGACCAGAGATCGAAAGAGAAGCTCAAGATGCCCAACAAGAACCAGGCCCACTCCGACCAGAAATCCCAGGGTGAGACGATCGAATGGGTATGTAAGCCGGACCGGCAAACCAGTGATCCACACCGGCAATCCGCCAAGCAAGAAAGCAAAGCTTCCCACGGCCAAAGCCTGCCTGGCCCACCGGTCGCCAGATACCCCCCCGCCGGTTGGTTGAGGTGATTTCAGCCTGTCCAGGAAAAACCAGACTGCAGCGGTCCCGATCGCAACGATTGCCAGGTAGGCCAGCCAGGAAAGCGGTCCAGAAGGCAGCTGCAGAATCTCTGTCCAGGCAATGAAGACCACTGTGTAAAAATCGGTGACTACAACCCTCACCAGCTCCGAGAGGGCGGGTAAAGGCGCTTGTAAGAACCGATCCACCACCTGCGGCTGATAAGAGGGAAATCGGAAGACGAACACGCGCCAGTAAAGGAAAAGGCCCAGCATAGCCAGGTAAGGCAACCAGTGCCGCATCACTCTGCCTGCCTTCCGTTTCCAGCTGCCTCCAGCCTCATCCATAACCAGCCAGAGCAGCACAGGGCGGAGCAGCTCTAACCCGGCAAAATATTCTATGGAGAACATTCCGGCCGAAAACACCAGCCCCAGACCAGTCAGGGGGAGGAACCAGCGCGGCTTCCGCACTGCTAGAAGCAAGCAGACCAGAGATAACAGGAACAGGAACAGTACGCTGAAGTGGTGGTTATAAATCAAGGCAATCGGCTGCTGCTTAAAGCCCGGGTAAACTAGAAAAAGAAAAGCTGCCCAAGTTGCCGCGCGGATTTCCCCAGGCCAAACGTACTTAAGCACCCACCAGAAAACCCAGGCCGTCAACCAGCGCAGCAGCAGGGCAAAAAGATGGTAAGGCCAGGCTGTCTCCCCAAACAGGGTGGTCGTCAGCATGAAAATCCAGGCAGAAAATGGCCGGTCGGAAGCAACAAAATCCACAAAACCAGGTGGCCCCTGGACATGGTAGAGCCAGAGATATGGTAAGTCATCCCAGTAAAACCCCAGCAAAGGTATTAGCGGGCCGTATGCAAGCAAAGCCAACCCTAGCAGAGCCAGGGGTACCGTCCGTGGGGAAAAGGAAATCCGGTTCAAAGCTATACGATCTTCGAATGCAATAAGCAATCCGCGCTACAGATCGCCTATTGCTTATTGCGTATTGTGTTTATCCAGGTGATCTGCCGAGACTACTCCATGGCTCCCAATACCAGCGCCAAGAGCGCCATGCGGATGACTACGCCGTTGAAGGCTTCCTGCCAATAGCGTGACCAGCGAGTGATGTCGACATCCACCGGGATCTCGTCCATGCGCGGCAGAGAATGCAGCAGGATGGCGTCCGGTTTAGCCTTGGTCGCCAGGAGTTCGCGGGTGATTTTGTAATTGGCCGGCGTAAGGCCAATATCGCCGGAGCGCTCATCGCGGGCCTTGGTGTAATCCGGTTGCACCACCGGTTCAACCAGGATGACATCGGCCTTGGCAATCGCCTGTTCAACATGCTCAGCTTCGGAAAAATCCAGGCTGTACTGTCGCAATTCTTTTTTGAATTCGTCTGTCAGCGACATCTCCGGTGGGGCGATAAAAGTGATCGGGCAATCGAATTGAGTCAAACCATAGGCCAGCGAGTGCATGGTACGCATGCGCATATCGCCCACTGCCAGCCAGTTCAAACCGTCGATGCGACCCTTCTCCTGCAAAACCGTGTACAGGTCGGTTAAGATCTGGGTTGGATGCTCACCCCAGCCATCGCCGCCGTTGATCACCGGGATGCTTGCCCATCTGGCGGCTTCATGAGGCGCGCCTTGCTGGAAATGGCGCATAACGATCACATCGCCGTAAAACTCCAGCATCTTGACGGTGTCCTTGATGGATTCCTGGTAGAAATCACCAGCCCGGGTCATTTTAGGATCGGCAAAACCGCACACATGCCCGCCGAGGCGGTGCATGGCAGCTTCATGGGCCAGCCGGGTGCGGGTGGAGGGCTGGTAAAAGGCGGTTACCAGGGTCTTATCCTGCAAAATATCGCTGTTACGACGATTTCTGGCAATGGGTTCCAATTGCTTGCCTATTTCGAAGACGCGGAAGAACTCGTTCCGTTCGAAATCTTTAAGTGACAGGATGTCACGACCGTAAAAACTACGCATTTAAAAGTCTCCTTGTTTAAAGTAATTGATTACGCATTCTGGAATTGCCTAAAACGCGATGCATACAACCAGAATACAGGTGAGTGTATCTTATTCGCCACGGTTACCCCAGCTGGCGCACCACGTGGAAGCGGAAGTAACCGGGCAAGAAGTAACTGAAGGAATAGGCGACTGCCCTGCCATCCAGGGCGAACAACCGTGATTTGAACCGCAACAATGCATCGCCGCGTTGGATATTTAGGGTGCGAGCCACATCCGGGCTCACCGCGACGGCAGCGATTTCGCAATGCGAATCGATCAATGGCGGGTCCCCTCGCTGGAGGAGCAGGTCTAAGATAGAGCCTGTGAATCCGGTCGTCAATTCCTCCACGGTGATAATATCATCAGGCAGAATATCCACCAGGAAAGCCACCGGCCGGTCTTCCGCCAGGATGACTCGGGCGACGGATACGACATGATCACCCGGCTTCAGTCCCAGGGCTTGAATTTCTTCGTCACTCGCTGACCGGTGGTAAACCTTTAATTCCCCAAAGGCGACTTTCAGCCCGGTGCGGCGTGCCAGGGTTTCTATGCTCTCCAGCACCTCCAGGCCACTCTCTAACACATGGGATGGACGCAGCACGAAGGTTCCCACGCCTTGCCGCCGGCGGATCAGGCCTTGGGTTTCAAAGGTGCGCATCGCTTCGCGCAATGTGGCGCGAGAGACGCCCAGTTGGCGGGCGAGCTGTGGCTCGGTGAGCAGACGGTCACCTGGCTTGGTGGCAGCAATCACCTGGCCAAGCGCTTCTGTCAGGCGTTGAGTTGGGGTGGAATGAATAGTCATTTTGGTTTTAGCCTTTGCCTGTTGTCAAGCATCCTTTCCAGCTAACCTTCTAAAACAGGGATAAATTCGTAACGGGTCACATCTACCAAACCCAAATCGGAAATACGCAGTTCTGGGATCACCACCAGCGCCAGCAAGCTGAGCTGCATATTTGGATTGTTTAAGCGGCACCCACAAGCCACAAAACCTTCCAGCACCGAAGCCGCCTTCCTGGCGACCACCTCGGCGCGCTCAGCAGACATCAGGCCAGCTATGGGCAGCTCGACCTGGCCGATCCGGGTTCCTTGCCGCACGACAACCTGCCCGCCGCCCATCTGCGCCAATGTATTCGCCGCTAAAGCCATATCCCCCTCATCAGTGCCGACCACGATCATATGGTGGCTGTCATGAGCCACTGTCGTCGCTACGGCACAGGGTACATTAAAGCCAAAGCCATGCACCAACCCCACTTGCACACCACCCGTGCCTTTGTGCCGCTCGATCAGGGCGATCTTTGCCAGGTCGCGTTGTATGTCAACCCTCACCTCCCCATCCTGGATAGGGACCTTTATGCGCAGGTGGCGGGTAGGAGCCTGATTTTCAATCACCCCGATCACGTTCGCAATCATCGCGTCAGATTGCGATCCTCCAGCCAGCGACGGTCCCAGTCGAAAGTCATCTGGGGTGAGTGCTCGCTTCAAGTGGACTGAATTGCGCGCCCAGTCCGGGAAATCATAAGCTGGCAGATCGATCAGCAGCCGTCCATTTTCAGCAACCAGTTGGCCTTTAACGATCACCTGATCGACCCGGAACTCAGGTAAGCTGCTCAGAATCAGCAGATCGGCGAACCTTCCGGGAGCGATCATGCCTACCTGGCGCGCCATCCCGAAATGCTCGGCGGTATTGAGGGTCGCCATCTGGATGGCTGTGATGGGCGCTACCCCGCGGGCGATGGCTTGCCTGACCGCCCGGTTCACATGGCCTTCGCGAACCAGGGTGGCAGAGTGCGAATCGTCCGTGCACAGGATAAAGTGACGCGGATCGAGGCCCATTTCAGTGACGGCGCGCACCTGATCGTCGACATCATGCCAGGCCGAGCCCAGGCGAAGCATGACTTTCATCCCCTGGCGCACCCGGGCGATGGCATCCTCCAGTCGCGTGCCTTCGTGGTCATCCTCCGGGCCCCCGGCGACGTACCCATGAAAAGGCAAGCCAAGGTCTGGGGAGGCGTAATGCCCGCCGATCACCTTGCCAGCCTGGCGGGTTTCCGCCATCTCGGCGTGCATCTTCTCATCCCCCATGATCACTCCCAAGAAATTCATCATTTCACCCAGGCCAACGATCCCCTCCCAGCGCATGGCTTCAGCCACATCTTCAGGATTAATCCTGGCTCCCGGGGTTTCCAGACCGGGAGCGGAGGGGACACAGGATGGCATTTGCACCCAGACATGGATCGGCTGGACAGCAGCCTCAGCGACCATCAGCTGCACACCTTTCAATCCGAAGACATTGGCGATCTCATGTGGGTCGATAAACATGCCCGTCGTCCCGTGGGGAATCACCGCCCTGACAAACTCAGTCACGGTCAACATGCCGGATTCGACGTGCATATGCCCGTCCAACAAGCCAGGGGCAAGATAGCGACCAGCGGCCTCGATCACCCTGGTCGCTTCACCGATCGTGTGCGTGGCGTCCGGGCCGGTGTAGGCGATGCGCCCATCCTTCACCGCCACCTGTGTACCCGGGATGATCTCGCCGGATTGGACGCACACCCAGCGCCCGTCGCGGATCACGAGGTCGGCGGGGGTGCGTCCAATGGCGACGTCGACAAGAGTGCGAGATTTATAAGCATGTTCAGGAAGGTGATTCTCGTCATTCATATCAATTTTTTTTCAGCAATCGCTGCGCGGCACGGTTGTGCGATTCTATCAATCGCGGCAGGTCCAGGGTGACTAATTGCCCATCCTTGACGACATACTTACCTCCCACCACGGTGTAATCGACCAGCACAGGAGCACAGAAGACGACTGCCGCCACAGGATCATGCATCGCGCCGGCATACTCCAACCGGTTCAGGTTGATGGCAAAGAAATCGGCGCACTTACCCGGCTCCAACGAGCCGATATCTGCCCGCCCCAAGACCGCCGCCCCACCACGCGTGGCGATTTCTAGTGCCTGGCGGGCTGTCATCAAAGGCGGAGACCCTTCCCCAGAGAGTGAAGCCCCGTGCAGGCCGGCTCCCAGACGCGCCACCAGCATCGCCTGGCGCGCTTCGGCCAGCAGATGCGAGCCATCGTTGCTGGCTGAGCCATCCACACCCAGACCCACCCGCACCCCGCGGGCCAGCATATCCAGGATTGGGGCGATCCCCGAAGCCAGGCGCATGTTGGAGGTTGGGCAATGCGCCACACCGCATCCCGTCCTGGCATACAGGTCTATCTCCGAAGGATTGACGTGCACAGAATGGGCAAACCAAACATCTTCCCCGACCCAATTTAAAGTCTTCATATAGTCGACCGGCCGGTGGCCAAACTTTTCCAGGCAAAATGACTCTTCATCCTGGGTTTCAGCCAGGTGGGTATGCAGATGAACCCCATACTGGCGCGCCAGGGCTGCGCTCTGTCGCATCAGGTCAGCTGTCACGCTGAAGGGCGAACAGGGTGCCAGGACTACCCGCACGAACGCCCCAGGATTCGGATCGTGGTATTTCTCGATCAGTTGTTGTGAATCTCTCAAGATAGAGTCTTCATCTTCTACCACGCTATCCGGGGGCAGGCCGCCTTTGCTCTCGCCGAGACTCATCGAACCGCGGGCGGCATGCAGGCGCAGTCCGATTTCCATGCCAGCCAGGATCTCATCCTCCAGGCGTGAGCCGTTGGGATAGAGGTAAAGGTGATCCGAGGCTGTCGTACATCCTGAGAGAGCCAGTTCGGTCAGGGCTGTTTGGGTGGAGAGGTGGATATCCTGCGGCGTGAGCCGTGCCCAGATCGGGTAGAGCGTTTTGAGCCAGTTGAACAAGTTCGCATTCTGGGCAGCTGGCACGGCGCGCGTCAGCGTCTGGTAGAAGTGATGGTGAGTATTCACCAGGCCGGGCAGGACGATGTGGTCGTGCAGGTCGAGTACCTCATCAGCCACAGAGGGCAAAGCGACCGTTGGACCAACCTGTTCAATGATCCCGTCCCGCGCAAAAAACCCTCCCTCCGGGATCTCCCGGCGCTGGTCATCCATAGAAATTAATAGCATTGCATGGCGTACGAGCAGGGTGGTCATGGCGTGAAGAACCAGAGAAAGTCACTGTGCGAGAAACTTCATGTAATTGTCTGACATGGATAGTTTAGCAAAGAAAATGCGGCTTGTCAATTGTCTGACAACCTTACAAGAATATTGGCTATTTTGCCTTGACGGCTGATCCAAATAATGCTATCTTCAATTCGTCCTATCGGGTGATTCGGGATTGCCCATTCGGCGAAAAAGGTAGGACGGTCAAGCGATGAACAATCGAGTACGGGTTCTTTTTGCAGATGATGACGCGGATACGCGCAAGGTTGTCGGAGGCATCCTGTATAAAGCCGGCCTCAACGCGGCCTTTGCCGAGAACGGTTCCCGCGCCCTTAAGCTCTGGCAGGACAACTCCTTCGACCTGATCATCCTGGATTACCTGATGCCGGTCATGGATGGCGTGGAAACCTGCCGCCGCATTCGCCAATTTTCGGACGTACCGATTATCCTTTTAACTGCTAAAGGGAGTGAACAGGATGCATTAGCTGGCTTCGAAGCCGGCGCGGATGATTATATTGTCAAACCGTTTCGGGCCGCTGAGCTCGTCGCCCGCATTCACGCCATCCTCCACCGCACCAGGCGCCAGAGAATACCCCTGGAAAAACCTCTGGCCTTCGCTGACCTGATGCTCGACTCAGACGCCCACCAGGTGACTTTCCGGGGGGAGAACATCCAGTTGTCTCCGCTGGAGTTTCACCTGCTCCAATACATGATGGTGCATGCCGGAACCACGGTCAGCAAGGAAGACCTGCTGTATAATGTGTGGGGCTTTTGCGATCTGGCTGTGGAGATCAATTTTATCCAGGCCGCCATCAAGCGCCTGCGGAAAAAGATCGAACCGGATCCATCGAAACCTAAATACATTCGCACGGTGTGGGGAACTGGCTACCGGTTTGAATATTAAGAATTGTCAGGGGTTAGTCAGAATTTAAGCCTACAAATTTTTCACAATTTGTTATATAATTAGATAGCCCTAGTCATCAATGACCAAGGGTAGCTAATGGTGAGTTTATTGATTCACAACTTGGGTGGGGGCGTATAGGCGATCTATTCTGGCGGCTCCCCCAAGTATCAGAAAGGAGGGGACTGGAGGCGAGTGCAGAAAAACCAACATAAATTTCAATCAATTGACAACCGTGAACCAATCTGATCTGGATTAACCGTTAATGATGTCTGGCCTAACCCAGACCTATAGATTTTTAGGAGAATGTAATGAAAACCAAGCTGTTTCGTTTGACTACCCTGTTTATCGCTTTTACCATGCTCGCCGTCATGTTCCTGGGGACAGCAGGAAGCCAGGTTGTGGCTGCTCCTCCCGCCAGCCTACCGGCCGCGCTAATCCAGGCGCAAGATGGCGGCGGTATCGTCTTGGCCTCGAGCTCACCAGAGTGGTCGGCTGCCACAAAGGTCTGGACTAAAGAGGAAATGCTGGCTGCCAAGCCGTTCCCTCTCAAAACTGTTGAAGGCAAACCGAACTTCGATATTTCCCCAGCTGCGCCAGACGGCCCGCCAGGTTTCAGCCCGAGCGCCCTCCCGGCCGATGTCCAGGGAGCCTTGGTGAACGCCGAACCTGATTTTCTGGAGATCACCTCCCCGCTCGGCTATACCTATCCACCTCCATTTACCCGCTATCCCAGATTCTGGATGACTCAATTCCCACACGTCACGATCGGCGTGCTGTTCTTTACAATGTATGGCGGAAACTACCGCTGCTCGGCTGCCTCGGTCGGGAACTACGCCATCTGGACCGCCGGCCACTGCGTGCACGCTGGGGATGGCTCTGGCGCTGGATGGGCCTATAATGTGG
>MGOK01000071.1:1210-1312 GCA_001795335.1 Chloroflexi bacterium RBG_19FT_COMBO_55_16 | reverse complement strand
CCCGGCTTATAGAAACGGTTCGGCTCCGAGAGGCACCTGGACCGCACAAAACCTCGGAACCTTCACCGGTTGGGCTGCCTCTGGCGATCTCCGCTACGATAG
>MGOK01000071.1:383-1195 GCA_001795335.1 Chloroflexi bacterium RBG_19FT_COMBO_55_16 | reverse complement strand
GAATACCCTCTCCGGCCAAAAGATCAGCCAGAGGGTCGGCAACCTGGGCTTCGCCTGGAACCAGGGCACCAACCTGCACTGGTTCACCATCGGTTATCCGGCAGCGGCACCCTTTACTGGACAGAACCAGGTGATCTGCGCCTCCTCCTATGCTTACAGTGATACCAGCTTCGGTACGCCCTATCCAGTTGCGGTCGGCTGCGACCAGACCGGCGGCACCAGCGGCGGGCCGCGCATCTGGCAGTTCTCTTATAGCGCAGGCGCTACCAACTACGTGAACGGGGACAACAGCTACCGCTACACGACCCCGTGGCATCCTCTGGAGCTGTTCTCGCCCTACTTCAACACCGATACGGGTAATATGTTTTATTACGCGCTATCGTGTAACCCTGGCTGCCCTTAGCTTTAGCTCCAGCTCCCTGGCCTGAGGCGTCTCAGGCTTGAGTCCGTTTTCTCTGAAGCCCTCCTGGGGAGGGCTTCACTTTTTTCAGACCGGGAACTTTTTCAACCGGCTGCACGTCTTAAGCACAATCTAGACATGTATTTAGGAGGTTCAGATATGAACGCACGTCTTCTCCCCATCTTGATTTTCGCTTCCCTGCTCCTGGCAACCGCCTGCACGCCGGGGGTGATCGAGAAGCTCGGCGCTCCCGCAGAAAGTCAGGGAGGCACAGAGTCGAGCGGCCAGGTCGAGTTACTTGGCCAGGCCGAGCCAGGCGGCCAGGTCTCCTCCCCGGGCGGGGAGGTGATCAGCAACAGCCCGCCTCCTTCGTGGGACGGCGGTGGCGTGATCACCTCATCGGGCGGACAAA
>MGOK01000071.1:0-346 GCA_001795335.1 Chloroflexi bacterium RBG_19FT_COMBO_55_16 | reverse complement strand
GCCTCTGGTGAAGCGCAGCTGCCGGTGAACTGGCTGACCTACCAGGACAAATCTTACGGTTTCTCAATCTCTTATCCGGATACTTACGTGATCCTGGACGAAATCGAGCTCTTGAAAGACATCGATCCGGTTTTGGTGCACCGGGTGCGCTTCCAGGATAAGAAACTGGCTTCGGGCGACACCGCTAAATTTGAACTGCCGCAATTCACCATCGAGGTCTACGAAAAGCCCGCCATCGACACCCTGCAGGCATACATCGGCGCCAAAATACCCGGATGGACTGTTGAGAGCTTCAAACTGGGCGATCTCCAGGGCTACCGGGTCAGCTCGAACCGCCTGGTGGCGC
>MGOK01000070.1:5191-9536 GCA_001795335.1 Chloroflexi bacterium RBG_19FT_COMBO_55_16 | reverse complement strand
GACAGATTCTGTTCGATGCAGCTACCGAATCTGTCACAAGACTGGTCCTGCATCTTACTCCTGTATACGGATTTGCAACATGCGGAGAAATTTCGCCTTGTCAAAATCCATAACACTGAGACACTAACTATATCAGAGTAGAATCTATAAGTTAAACGGGAGATGTGCCGTGCTGATGTAGCTGATATAATTGTAACACCAACTGTTTCAGCAAATATAGCCTGTGCTAACGAAATAAGCAGTCATGCAGGGATTTGCCAAGCGATGAGTTTCAGTCTCTGATCATCCTATCCGATCTTGGGCTGCAGCCATCAGCCTGCTTTGGTATATTTTGTGTCACAACCCCGGTTAGAGAAGGGTCAGAATGAACGATTGAGGTGGTCTCGAAGATCGTTGACACCCTTGTGACTAATGTGGCTTCCAATCCTACCCTGAAGCGCAATCCGATTTGGGAGATAGACAAATCACGTCGTTTCGTTCAATGAAATGTCGCAGGCCAGAACGAATGGTATGCGTGTCGATGGGAACCAACCCAATATAGAGGATGGCAACTGCCAAGGCCGGCTGAGACAAGCGCAAGAAAAGGTGCAACGTGTTTAATTGGCAGGTGGCTAGATACATTTGTCACCCCAATGAACATGACATTTGCCACTAATCTTCCTTTCATAATTGGGGTATAAAGCATAAGGAAAATTACCCAATACCTACCTGGCGGAAAAGGATGAACGTCGGGCGGTCTTTGGTTCTCAGCGAAAGGAGGAGGCCTATAAGAGAGAGAAAATCGCCCTGATCGATATCGCACATTGTGTATCTCATTACACCCAAGGAGAATGCTATGAAATACAAATATCTGGTAATTGGGTTGTTCGTGTTGGTAGCTGCCCTGGCTCTGGCGGCCTGCGCAGGCTCCCAAGGCCCAGCCGGGCCTGCTGGGCCTCAGGGGCCTGCTGGGCCTGCAGGCTCTGCTGGACCTCCCGGGCCCCCCGGGCCGCAAGGCGAGGCCGGCGCGGCCGCGGAGATCGGCGAGCTAACCTGCACGGAGTGCCACAATGACACGACCTTGATCGTCTCCAAGGACGCGCAGTTCCGTGAGAGCTCTGTTCATGGAACGGGCGAGGCCTTCGTCAGAGGGGAAACCACCGCCTGCGCCGGTTGCCATGGCACCGAGGGCGCCAAGGCGCGCATCACCGCCGGTTTGCCGCCGCATGATGAGTCGGTGGTGGGCGTCACGAACGTCTCGCCGTTTGACTGCCGCACCTGCCATCAGATCCACACCACCTACACCCGCGCCGACTTCGCTCTGACAGGAAATGCCCAGCCAGCGCCGATGGAGAAGACAGGCGGGACCTTCGACGGCGGCGATGGCAGTCTGTGCGCCAACTGCCACCAGATCCGCAACGATCTGCCCGTTGCTTCGGGAGGCAACATCGACCTCGGCACCAACACCCGGTTCGGCACGCACTACGGTGTTGAAGCCCAGATGCTGCTCGGCGTAGGCGGACTGGGTGTGACCGGCAGCCCAAGCCCCCACTACTCCAGCGTCGAAGATACCTGCGTAGGTTGCCACATGGGACCAGAACGCAACCACACCTACCTCCCCGATGTGGCGCGCTGCCAGGCCTGCCATACGGATGCTGAGAATTTCGACATCAACGGCGTGCAGACCGAAATTGGGGCGATGCTCGAGGAAGTGTCGGCACTGCTCATCGAGAGCGGGATCATGGCGGCGGACTACACCGACGACGCCGGAGAACTCCAGCACGGCCGGTCGGTCCCCGGTGTGTACCCAGAAGCGGTTGCAAGGGCGATGTGGAATTACAAGATGGTTGAATATGATCAGAGTATGGGCGCACACAACTCGGCCTACGCCAAGGCGCTGCTCGAAGCGGCACTCGCAGACTTAGGGCAGTAAAAGGAATTGTTGATTTCGGTCCCCTAGGTCATTGTAAGAAGCGCTAATACTGCTGTGCGAGTTCCTGTCTTGGAAGTCGCACAGCAGTTTTTATGTATGCAGAATGATCAAGCGCAAATTGACGTAATTTCATACTCATCGATTTGAATCAGATTTAAATTGCGAATGCTTATCGATTTGTGAAAAAAGGAGCACGAGATACATTTGTCACCCCAATGATCGTGACATTTGCCACTAATCTTCTCTTCATAATTGGGGTATAAAGCATAAGGAAAGTTACCCAAAACCTACCTGGCGGAAGAAGATGAACGTCGGGCGGTCTTTGGTTCTCAGCGAAAGGAGGATGTCTATAAGAGAAAGAAAATCGCCCCTGTCAACATCACACTATGTGTATCTCATTACACTTAAGGAGAATGCTATGAAATTCAAATATCTGGTAATTGGGTTGTTCGTGTTGGCAGCTACCCTGGCTCTAGCGGCCTGCCAACCCGCTCCGACCCAAGAAGCGGTGGCTCCGCCGCCGCAGCCTACGCAGGTTTGTCCAGAAGCCGCGCCATGCCCAGCGTGTCCCGATTGCCCGGCCCCGGCAGTTGCAGATGTGCCTTACGCCGATCTGTGGGCAGCTTCGCCGCATAATGACGCCACCGCTGAAGCTTTCGTTCATTGGAATGAAGATGACCCGGCCGAAGTCCCAACCTCCTGCGCCAAGTGCCACAGCACTACCGGCTATCAGGATTTCCTGGGAGCGGATGGGTCCGAGGTTGGCAAAGTGGACGCGGCTGTGCCGGTTGGCGAGACCGTCAACTGCAACGCCTGCCATAACCCGGCTGCGACGGCTCTGACCGAGGTAACTTTCCCCTCGGCAGTGGTTGTCACCGGCCTGGGAGACGAAGCGCGCTGTATGGTCTGCCACCAGGGCCGCGCCTCGTCTGTCCAGGTGAACGATCAAATCACCAAGTTTAATGCCACCGATCTGGATGCGGTCGTCCCACCGATGACAGACGGTGGTAATGAAGTCAGGTTTGGCTTCATCAACATCCACTACTTCCCCGCTGCCGCAACCCTGTATGGTGGGAAGGTCATGGGGGGCTACCAGTACGAGGGCAAGGTCTACGACTCCAAGAATGACCACGTCGTGGGTTACGACACCTGCATCGGCTGCCACAACCCGCACACCCTACAGGTTAAAGTCGAGGAATGCGCGGTCTGCCATGAAGGTGTCACCTCGACTGAGGATCTAAAGAATGTCCGCATGGTCTCCTCCGCGCCGGATTATGACGGCGATGGCAACACTGATGAAGGCATGTTCTTTGAGATCGAAGGCCTGCAGGAGGGGTTGTATGGTGCTATCCAGGCTTACGCCAAAGACGTTGTCGGCACAGGGATAGTCTATGATGTCGCGGCTTATCCATACTTCTTTGTCGATGCAGATGGCGATGGCCAGGCGGACCAGGGTGATCAAGGTTCGATCGGCTACAACACCTGGACGCCACGCCTGCTGAAGGCCGCCTATAACTACCAGCTCTCCCAAAAAGATCCCGGCAAGCACGCTCACGGCAACAAGTACATCGTGCAACTGCTCTTCGACTCGATCGAAGACCTGAATGCTGGTTTACCCAAGCCAGTGGATATGTCCGCCATGCACCGCGGCGACGCCGGTCACTTCGCAGGGAATACCGAGGCTTTCCGCCACTGGGATGGGGATGGATTTGTGGTGCCTGGCACCTGTGTAAAGTGCCACACCGCTACTGGTCTGCCGATGTTCATCCAGAACAGCGGCTCGACCATCGCAGCCCCAGCCGGCAACGGCTTCTTATGCGCTACCTGCCACAATGTGGCAGAGTTCCCGAACCTGTACACAGTCAACACCATTACCTTCCCGAGCGGCAAGTCTCTGACCTTTGGTGAAGGTGAGAAGGCCAATATCTGCCTGATGTGCCACCAGGGCCGCGAGTCGAAGGCGAGCGTGGATAAAGCGATCGGCGCTGCCGCCAGCGCTCCCAACGAAGTGCCAGTAAACGCCGATGGCAGACCCACCTTGGGCTTCAGGAATATTCACTACTTCGCGGCTGGCGCAACGCTGTTCGGCACAGAAGCCCAGGGCGCTTATGAGTTCGATGGCAAAACCTATGTCGGTGTCTCCTCCCATGTGGTGATCAAATGCGTGGAATGTCACGATAAGCATAAACTGGCGCCTCAGGCTGAGACGTGCGCGGGCTGCCATGCTGGCGCAGAATTCGAGGCGATCCGCGGCGCTCAAACCCCGGACTACGACGGCGATGGCGACACCACCGAAGGCGTGAAGGGTGAAATCGACACTATGGCCGAGACGCTGCTCGCTGCCATCCAGGCTTACACCGCAGCGAATGGCTTGCCCGGGATTGTCTATGATCCGCTCGGCTATCCGTACTTCTTCGAGGATGCGGATGGAGA
>MGOK01000070.1:163-5149 GCA_001795335.1 Chloroflexi bacterium RBG_19FT_COMBO_55_16 | reverse complement strand
CCAGTGGACTCCAACTCTGCTAAAGGCAGCCTACAACTACCAGTACTCCCAAAAGGATCCGGGCGCCTTTACCCACAATCCCAAATACGTCGTCCAGTTCCTTTATGACAGCATTGAGGCTGCCGGTGGATCGGTGAGCGGAATGACTCGCCCCTAATACCACTACGGAATAGCCTCACTCGCTCTCCAACCTTAAATGCAAGACCGGGCGCTTCCCAGTGCCCGGTCTTCCTTTTGGGAAATTTGGATTAAGAGCAGTCCGGCTTTATTCTGTCCGCAGTCGAGTCCCGCACGCCCGGCAGAAGCGGTCGCCGGATGAGGCGCGCTTACCGCACTGGTGGCAATGCACCCCCTCACCTGAGGACACCTCTTCCGTTGCAACTGAAGTCTTTTTTCGCCGCTGGCGGCTGCGCGCGACCGGCTCCTGCCGCCCCGACTGCCAGTACCAAAAGCCTCCCCCAGCGATCAGTAGCAACCCCAGGGCTCCTAAAGCCCAGGGCCAGATCTTACTCAAATTAACCCTGCCTTCGGTATTAGGCGAAATCGGTGCGCTGGGCTGGACATCTAGACTCCGGACGCTTAGATCATCCGTTGCTTTCTGGTAAGTCAGGTTGATAGTGAATAAGTCACCTGTTGCCACAGAGCCGATCTCGGCGATGGTGTAAAGAAATCCATCTCCACCTTGCACAATCTTCCCTCCAAGCGGAGTGACCTGGACATCGCTTGAGCCGACCGGGTGTTGCACCTGGACGTCCATAGAATCCACCTTGTAGTCTCCCAGCCAATCGTACTCAAAAGTGCGATGAGCCCCGTCCTTCGTCAGGCGTGGATCGTAATACTCAAACTGGATAGCTGGCAAGGCAGCGATAAAGGTCACCTCCACCCATTCACCACTGGCCTGGGTTTCGTAAACCACATCGGCGACGGAAAGTGCATCCAGCCCGACAGCCACGGCGGTAGGCGAACCAGCATCAGCCGGGAGGCGCAAGGTGACTTCTACCGGCAGCGAAACCGAAGGAGACAAAACACCTTTATAAATCACAAGCATTTCTTGGCGATCGAATTCCGGCCAAAGATCGATTGTCAGGGTGCTGAAGATGACCGCGGTCTGAGCGTGGGCAGGAATAGACAGGGAAAGGAAAGCGATCAGCAGCAGGGGGATGATCCGTTTAAACAAGGGAGGCCTCCGGATGAGTGACAGGGATTTGATAGATCATACCATGCCCTGAATGCAGAGGGGGAGGGAGGAGAAGAAGTGATTTAGCGAGTCGGGGAATCTTCAATATTAGGCTAGCCAATGGCAGCGCGCAGGCGCTGGGCGAGCTCGCCAAAAGCTGGCGTATAGCGCACCTGCTCCTGGCGGGGGCGGGGCAGGTTGACCGGAAGGTCGAGGCGCACATGACCCGGGCGAGGGCTAAGCACCAGGACACGGTCAGCCAGGAAGATCGCTTCTGCGATGGCGTGCGTCACCATCACCACCGTCTTGCGTCGGGCCTGCCAAATGCGCATCAGTTCAGCCCCCATGCGCTCGCGGGTGAGCGCATCCAGCGCACCGAAAGGCTCATCCAGCAGCAGCACCCCCGGATCATGCACCAGGGCGCGGGCGATTGCGACGCGCTGTGCCATTCCTCCAGACAGGTCACGCGGGAGAGTCTCCTCAAATCCTTCCAGGCCTACCAGGTTGACCAGCTCCTGGGCCTGAGCCTGTGCCTGGCCTGCGGGCACCTGCTGCAGTTCCAGCGGCAGGGTGATGTTTTCCAGCACAGTGCGCCAGGGCATCAAGTTAGCCTTTTGGAAAACAAAGCCGATCTCCCGGCGCGGTCCATTCAGTCGCTCCCCCAAGTAGAAAACTTCGCCATGGGTGGGCGGCAGCAACCCAGCCAGGATGCGCAACAAGGTACTCTTCCCACTGCCGGAAGGCCCCAGAACGCAGACAAATTCTTCAACGTCGACAGAAAAAGAGATGTCGGACAAGACGTGCAGGCCCTCATCCGCATCCGGGAAAATCAGGCTCAGATCGCGCGCTACAAGTACAGGTCCAACCTGAAGAGGAACTACTGAAGACGTTAGGACAGATTTCAACATTGCGCAGACTACTTTCTACCTGTGGGTGGTAAACCTATTTGACGAATTCGTTGGTAAAAGCCTTACTCAAATCCAGGGGTTGGGATAGCAGTCCCATCTCCAACAGGAGGTCTTGCATATTCTCCCAGGCCGCAGGGTCTGAGAGGCCGAGCTGATCCGCTTGCCAAAACTCCAGCGAAGAGGCTAACACTTCCTTCTGCACGGCTTGATCCGCCTGAGCAAGGTTATCTACGAACTTTTTGCAAATCTCGAAGGCCTGATCGGGGTTAGCCAGGGTGTCTGCCACGCCACGCAGAGTGGCCTGGACCATGCGCTGCACCAGGTCCGGATTATCGGCAATGGTAGCCTCGTTGGTGATCAGGCCATTGGAGGCCAGCTGTGCGAAGTCAGCGACGCGCAAGAGGTCTATTTGATAACCCTGGGCGTGCAACTGGACCGGTTCGTTGTTGACATAGATAACCGCCGCCTGTACCTGGTCTGTGACCAGGGCTTCCACCTGGTTATAGCCGATCGAGACCAGGGTGACATCTTCCTCAGTTAAGTCACCAGCGTTTAAGAGTGCTCGTAAACCGATGTAGCTGGCGCCAAACAAACCCGGCAGGCCGATGCGTTTTCCGTCCAGGTCTTGCGGCGTCGTGATCCCTTGCTCAGTTTTAGCGACGACGCCCACCGGATAATCCTGCCACCAGGCCAGGACATAGACCACGGGCAATCCCTGGCCGCGAGCCAGGAGCACCTGCTCGCCAGAGACGACGGCAAACTGCAGTTCGTTCGCCCCGATCAATGCCACGGCATCGATTTCAAAGCTGTAGTCGAACTCGATTTCGATCCCAGCCTCTCGAAAGTAACCTTTATCCACGGCCACATAGAACGGCGCAAACTGCACGTTGGGTTGATAGCCCATCGGCAGGCGAATGTGAACCAGAGGCGGCTCAGTCAATGTAGGTTCTGGAGTCGCCTGTTGTCCAGAGCAAGCGGTGAACAACAGGGCAAGTGAAGCGAGAGTGGACGAAATGCGCCAACGAAACATGTTGATGTCCTCCACATTAGCGGGAAAAATGCGCGCTCTCCGGGCGTTGTTGCCATGAGAGCAGGCGCGCTTCAAGCCAGACAACCAGCCCGTAAAGGGTCAATGCCATCCCAACCAGGGTAAAGACGGCGACGAAAACCAGGGCAGTGTCGTACTGCCCGCGACCAACATTGATCAGGAAGCCCAGCCCCCGATCGGCTCCCACGAATTCGCCTACTACCGCGCCGATGACTGACAGGGTGGCTCCAATCCGTAAACCGCCCAAGAAAACCGGTAGCGCGGCCGGCACCTCGAGCAATGAAAAGGTCTGCCAGCGGGCGGCTTGTAAAGAACGCATCAAGTCATGCAGTTCTTCGGGTACGGAACGCAGGCCAACTATGGTGTTGACAAGTACCGGAAAGAAGACGATCAAGGCGCAAATCAACACTTTAGAGAACAATCCCGGACCAAACCAGATTACCAGTAATGGGGCGATCGCTACAACTGGAACAGACTGGCTGGCGACGATGTAAGGGGCCAATAAGCGCTCAAAGGGGCGCGATTTGGCCAGCAGGTATCCCAACGCTGTGGCGGCGCTCACTCCGAGTGCAAGCCCGACCAGCACCTCCCCCAGGGTAACCGCGCTATGCCGCAACAGGCTTCCGCTGCTCAAGGTCTGGAGCAATCGCTCCCAGACCAGACCTGGGGGCGGCAGGATAAATGCTGGAAAGCCACCCAGCCGGGCAAACAGATACCAGACCAGAATCGCCAACCCGAGCGAGAACCCCACGAGATAAAAACTTCGCCGGCCATCCTTATAAGGGGGAAAAGTGACTATCTTACGCGCATGTGTCAGATCCATTACACGGTTTCCTAGGACAAAAGTGCCCCGATAAATCGGGGCAAGGCGAATCAATTGGATTAAGCAGCTCCAAACTGTAGAAAAATCCCCGAAAACCGGCTGGTTTTCGGGGCGGATTAACAGGGAACTGCACCCAAGGAGGGGAGTCTCCTAAACCTTCTTTCATCCGGACTATACCGTCGGCTCCGGAGTTTCACCGGATCATGCGCTTAGAATACTAAGATCATCGCGCTCGTGGGCTGTACCACCGGTGGGGAGTTGCCTTAGCGATTTTCTTCACAAATCGCCGCTCACCCCGCCCCGAAGGTTGATGTATTCAATTGCCTAGATTATAACCGCATACATGGGAAAGATCAACGATCTTTTTATCGACGCAGCAGGAGCGTGATCAGCAGCAACACCAGGACTGGCAGGCCCAGCCCGACGATTAAGTTTAACTGGTTATTTTGGCGGCGCGTCAGCGCCGCTCCGGCGTGCATAAAACCATCCAGATTGGTCAGACCCGCACCGATGGCTGCACACCACAAGATGACTGTGAGCAGGCTGAACCTCTGCTCTAGAGCTGGAAAAATCACGACCAATCCCCATCCCAGCACTGCGCCGGCAAAGGCGCCCACCCACTGTTTGCCCCAATTCGGCCTGTTTTGGTTACTTGCAGGCATAGCTCTTTCCTACAAAGATGATTGAGATTGTCCCCATTGACATTTGGGTGAATCTATGTGATACTTATTTCACAACATGGTGTACTAATCACCCCTCCTTGCTATCCTACCGACAAGGAGGTGATGCCGATGAACGATAGTACCAAACTTAGCGCTGTGGCATCCCTCCTCCTTGAAGGATAAAGGGAGCCGCAGCGCACCGGGAAGCCGCCGAAAGACGGCTTCCTGTGTTTTTATTCATATTCATAGAACCCCTTTCCAGATTTGCGACCTAAATAACCCGCGTCAACCATTTTGCGCAACAACGGTGCTGGACGATACTTGTCTTCGCCCAGGTCACGCTGCAGCACTTCCATCACGAAGAGCAC
>MGOK01000070.1:0-157 GCA_001795335.1 Chloroflexi bacterium RBG_19FT_COMBO_55_16 | reverse complement strand
CAGGCCGATTAGATCGCACAGCGCCAGCGGCCCCATCGGGTGGTTCATGCCCAGTTTCATCACTGTATCGATCGCTTCTGGCGTGCCTATCCCCTCCTGCAGGGCGAAGATGGCTTCGTTGACCATTGGGCAAAGGATGCGGTTGGAAATGAAACCA
>MGOK01000069.1:6469-13887 GCA_001795335.1 Chloroflexi bacterium RBG_19FT_COMBO_55_16 | reverse complement strand
CGCTGTCAGGCTAATGACCGGATATTTCCCACCGATGACCTTGAGATAACCCATTTGGATCAATTGCTCGACCAGCTGTTCGATTTCACGTTGCAGAAAAACCGCCAACCGGCCATAGTAGATGTCCCGGTCGTAATGGAATTTCAAGATATCAGCTGCCTGGGAACCTTTGAGAATTTGGGCCAGCTTTTCTCGCCCCACCTTTGTCTTCAGCCTACGCACGGTATCCAGGAGGATCAAGGCGACCTGTTGGGGCTGCTCCAAATGAGCGACATCGTTGTCTGGGGGCAGAGCGGGTTGCTGTACCTGGCAATTATCACAGCATTCAGGCGCTTCCGCTGAGTCGTGGTCGCCGAAATGCGCCAGCAGGATGCGGCGGCGGCAGGTGTTCGCCTCTGCGTAGGCGACCATCCGCTCAAGTTGAGCTGTTCTATGACGTTGGTGCTCCTTAATTCTGGTGGCGGTGGACTGGATTTGTTGATCGTTCCACTCGCCGCGGCGCAGCAGCATCTGCGTGCCCTTGTCCCCCAGCCGTTCAACGACCCCGCAGCGCTCCAGCTCTGCCAGACCAACCCGGACTTTTACTTCGGGCAGACCTGTCGAGCGAGAGAAGTCATCAGTCGCCATCCAGGTTTCTTTGCTAGTAGGCATGCAAAAAGCCTCGTAAAGGACGTGCAGCTCACCGGATGTGATGGCGCTGTTCTCGATAAAGTATTCCTGCAAGGCGCGATCCTCGGGAGCATAAAGCAGCATGGCCCGCGCGGGATGCCCATCGCGGCCGGCGCGCCCGGCCTCCTGGTAGTAGGCTTCCAACGAGCCGGGCATGGAATAATGCACCACCTGACGCACATCGGGCCGGTCAATGCCCATGCCGAAGGCGTTGGTGGCCACCACGACCGGCAGGTCTCCGCCGAGGAAAGCCTCCTGGATGCGAGAGCGCTCACCAGCCTCCAGCCCGGCGTGGTAGTGCTCTGCCTGAACCCGGGCAACCTGGCGCAAGAATTCAGCCATTTCCTCGGCGTCGCGGCGGGTGCCAACGTAGACGATCGTGGCCCCGTCTTCTGAATTGGCGATCAATTCACGCAGAGCTTGTAGTTTGGCTGGCAAGCTGGCGGTGTAGCGCACCTCGAAGGTCAGGTTGGGGCGGTTGAAGCCGGTGACAATTCGGCATGCAGCCGGCAAGCTCAACAGGCGCACAATGTCATCCTGCACTTGAGGGGTGGCTGTGGCGGTCAGGGCGACCGTCAGGGGATTGCCCAGAGCGGCGCGCGCCGCGGCGATGTGTAGGTAATCGGGGCGGAAATCGTGCCCCCACTCGGAGATGCAGTGCGCCTCATCTACCGCCAGCAGGGAGACCTTCTGATGGCGCAAAGCTTTATAAAATGGGGCACTGCGCAATCGCTCTGGGGCGACGTAAACAATGCGATAGCCCCCTTTAGCGAGAATCTCCAGCCGCCTGTTTTGTTCATTGGCTGGGAGAGCGCTATTAATGAACGCAGCAGGGATGTTGTGACGCGCCAGGCTGTCCACCTGGTCTTTCATCAGGGCGATCAGCGGAGAAATCACCAGAGTCAACCCTGGCAGGTGAAGACTGGCCAGTTGGTAGATCAGGGATTTTCCGGCGCCGGTAGGCATAACAACCAGGGTATGCTGGCCGTTTAGCAAGTCCTGGATCGCCTCAGCCTGCCCGAGGCGAAAACCTGTGAAGCCGAAATTCGATTGGAGGCTGGCAGCAAGGTCTGCATCCATGTGCTTTCCCCTTCAGTTGTATTCGTCTATTCTACCCCTGTTTCTTTGAGGTCTCTCTGCAGCAGGTCACCAACCTCGAGTTCGACTGCCCATTTTCGGAAATAATCCCGGCCTAATCGTTCTGCCTGCACCATCAATACACTGACAGATTCAGGCAGCAAGGTTAACCCTCATCTGAGCGCGCCATACGCTTTACAGGCCAGGTCTCCACCTAACAGCAAGTCTGCCAGCCGGCGCTGAAACCACTCTTCATTTTCGCGAGGATATCGCTGGCGCAAACCGGCAAGCGCCAGCAGTTTAACTGCCTGGTTTAACTGGTCAACCATCTCTAGCTTGCGCCAGGAGGGGGCCTCGCGCAGCAGGCGGATCAGCACAGCTTCGGCCTCGGGGCGGGTGTCGGGAAATAAGTCGGATATGTCCCCATTATAACGCGATGGAGGCTGGGTCGGTCATCTAATGGGCTGCGCACGGCCGAATCGCTTTTGCGCCGGATTTCTGGCTTGTGAAGTTTGGCTTTTTGGTTGTACAATCAGTATATATCTGCCTGTGAGCAGACGGTTTTGACTTGGCGGTGTGACAAATTAAGACAGCCCAGGCGGGCAAAGACCGCCCGTTCAATTCGGATGAGCGGTGGTTTTTACCGCCAGAGGCTGGCGCGTTGAACTGAGTTTCGCATTATCCCTGGCTGCCACATCAATCCTTAATTCGTTAGGCGCATCTCAGGGGCGTGGTGGCTGGACGGTCCTGCTCGGTTGATCTGTCGCCATTCACTTTTTGGGGTTCCGCGGTACTGCTGACTTGTTGGTTGGTGTTGGTGAAACGGCGTTGGAAGACCCTGGGTTTCTGGCTGGAGCTGTTCATAACGGTATGCTCAACCACTACCGATTACCGACTCAGGAGGAATGAACACAATGAGCGAATTTACTCGTGTGACCCAGCCCTCAGATGGTGATGAGCGCAGCGTACTCCTTGGCTGGCTCGCGTTTCACCGGAACGCGCTTGAGGCGAAGTGTCATGGTCTCACAGCGGAACGGTTGGCCAACCGAGCCGTGCCCCCTTCGTCGCTGTGCCTATTGGGGTTGGTGCGGCACATGACCGAGATGGAACGTGCCTATGCCGTGTGGGCGCTCGGTCCGGACGTGCCGCTCGCTTGGGTGTGGGGAGAATACACCGATGACGGCCCGGCATGGGATTTCGACGCAGATGCCTCGATGTTGGTCCAGTCGATGGCGGCCTGGGAACGGGAGAAGCGATCTGCAGATGCCATCATTGGTAAGTACGAATCGCTCGACATGAGCGGGACCGGCAATGGGTATAGTGTTCGCTGGAATCTTCAGAAGCTTATCGGGGAGTATGCGCGACACAACGGTCACGCCGATTGGATTAGGGAGCGTATCGACGGGCAAACTGGCGAGTAAGTAAGCGGTGGTGTACAGGGAATTCGGAAGAAAAGGTGCGGCTAACACTCGCTGCAGCCGACCGGGCTATCGCCCGGGCGCCCCAAAGGCGAATTGGTTGGTTCAGGTGGCTTTCGGGGAAGAACCGTCGCTTGGACCACTCGGCGGTTAAGCTATAACGTTGGGCCGTGTGTTTATAATCTCACTGAGGCCCATCTCACATCAGTCCGAAACGGACTCGAGTTGTAGAATCAGTCATCCTTCTCAGAATTTACGCCACATCTAGGAGCCTGGCCCATGTCCGTCACCCCTCTCGGCACACATACCGTCACGCAGATTGGCATCATCGTTTGCAATCTTGAAGAGACCGTACAAGCTTGGTCGCGCCTGCTCGGCGAGCCAGCGCCTGAAATCATCGTGACCGAGTCCGTCGGACTCACCCACGCCGAATACCAGGGGCGGCCTACTCCCGCCCTCGCTAAACTGGCCTTCTTTCAACTCGGGCAAGTCACCTTGGAATTGATTGAACCGATGGGTGAGCCTAGCACTTGGCAGGATCAACTCGTGCGCCATGGCCAATGCCTGCATCACATCGCCTTCGAGGTCAAGGGAATGGTAGAGCGGCTCGAGATGCTCGCGCAACAAGGCCTGCCTGTCCTTCAGCGCGGTGATTATCGCGGTGGCCGCTATGCTTACGTAGATGGCCAGCAGACGCATGGGACTATTGTGGAGCTGTTAGAAAATGACTGACTCAGAACTGTGACACGGCCGAACACCGGCTCCAGCGGACAGCGGCTCCGCCGCTCGCGTGCAGGCGCGTTTTGCCAGAGATGTGCAATAATTGAGAAGGTGTCTGGCCCATCCCTCCGATGCCGCTGAGCCAAACCGTTTGGGCGGCGGGATAAGGGAACAGCGAAGTAACGAAAACAGGAGATTAGCCAGATGACCCTATTGAACAAAAGGCAAACAAACCGCCTACTAGGATATCCGGTCGATGCTCGTCTATTGATTATCAATGCAGATGATTTTGGAATGTGCAATGCGATTAACGAGGCCATCTTTCGAACGTTGAGGGAAGGTGTGCTCCGTTCCACGAGCTTGATGGTCCCCTGTCCTTGGGCTTTACACGCCATGCATTTTCTCGCAGATCATCCCGAATTTCCCTTCGGTGTTCACCTCACCGTCATCGGTGATGCGGACGATTACCGTTGGGGCCCTGTAACATCGAAGGAAAAAGTGTCATCCCTGGTTGATAAAGCCGGTTATTTCTATAGCTTTGAACACATGCCTGAATTTCTGTCTCAGGTCAGGTTGGATCAACTAGAAGCGGAATTCAGGGCGCAGATCGAAAGCGTGCTGGCAGCCGGGCTCAAGCCTACCCATCTGGATTGGCATTCTCTGCGTATTGGCGCCAGAGCGGATATTTTGGAGATGATGTTCAGGCTGGCAAAAGAATACGGATTGGCACTCCGAGTTGTCGGGCGATCTTTGATCGAAAAATTGCAAAACCAGGGTTTCCCGACCAACGATTTCGACTTTTTGGACAGCTCCAGCCTTGATCCGGTTAATAAATCAGCTCGTTATGCTCAATTGCTGCACAAGTTACCAGCTGGCCTGACTGAGTGGGCGGTCCATCCTGGTCTCGACAATTCTGAGTTACTGGCCATAGAACCCGATGGTAATCATTTTCGCCAGACGGACTTTGATTTTTTGATGTCTCAAGAAGCGAAAGATATCGTGAAAGAAGAAGGGATCATCCTTTTCGATTATCGAGCGATACAAGCAGTTTGGAGCGGAGTTTAAGACGCAACAGAGCCGCCCAACCCCACATCAACCTGACCGACTTCGGCGCGGGTGAGCGGCGCGTTTTGGGCGTACTCAGTTTGGGTTTGCAGTGGTCTCAAGTCAAACCCGGCGGCAGGTTATGTAACCGTTGGGCTATTAATGATGCCGGCTTTTTCGACATCGCCTGAAAAGGAGGTCTGCAATGAAACCTGAGACAACAGAGGATATCTTGGAGCTCATGAATGATTATATTGTCTCAGCCGCTTTAGGCACTGCCATGGAATTGGGCGTCTTTTGGTTACTTGCGGAGAAACCTTTATCGGCACCAAATGTAGCCCAATCTTTGAACATCCCACTGAACCGCTGCCATAATTGGTTACAGCTATTATGCAGGCTTGGCTTGCTAGAGGATAGCGCCGAAGGTTATGCCCCTTCTATCATCGCCCGAGAAGCGATACTGAACTTCCAGAGTCAAGACACCTGGGCTTTTCAGGCACGTGAGGATCGAGATGGATCTTTGTTCGTGCGAGATCTGGCTTTGAATATCAGCAAGCCCATGTCAGCTTGGCAAGCAAGGAATCTGACGCCTCCTGACTATTTCCAACAGATTCAGGAAGATCCCAGCTACGCGGCACGCTTCACGCGCAAGCTCTACGAAATTCATGGTTCACTCGCAGAACAACTGGCTAACATGCTTGACTTACGCGGAGTCAAATTGTTGCTGGACCTGGATGGTGGTTCAGGCGTCGTGTCATTTGCTCTTCTCCGCAAACAACACGATCTGACCTCTGTAGTAGTGGACGTTGAAAACGTCTGCCAAGCTGGTCGAGAGATTGCCTCGGAGAATAAGCTTGAGAAACGAATTACGTACTTGGCCGCCGATTTTTTACAAGATGACTTGCCCACCGGATTTGATATGGTGATGCTCTGTGATGTGGGTTCATTCAGCGAAATCCTTTTCCACAGAATTTATGATGTATTGAATCTGAAGGGTCATCTTGTCATCGTAGATAAATTTGCCCCAAGCAGGACCAGTGCACCGCCGTCACGTTTGTCATCGGCGTTCCTGGATTCACTGAAATATCCGGCACAATCCATCGACTTCACAACCACGGAGGTGATTCAAACTCGATTGCAACAAGCGGGTTTTCGAGACTTTTCTGTAACCTCCGTGCCGCACAAAGATAATCTGCCTTGGAATATCGATTGGATCATGTTAGAAGCTCAAAAGTAAACGAATGTGGTTTGATGTCATCCAGGTTCGCTTTGCCGCCCAAAATCGGCTCCAGCGGACGGGCGGGCGCAGCCCCGCCCGAAGGCGTCGGCTTGGTAGAAGTGGCACTAGAATGATATGAGTCCCGCCAGCCCTCGCCGGTGGCGCGCGCCGTGGCCCAGCTGCAGGCCGCCGGCAAATCCACCAGCCCTGGGCAGCGTGTGCGCTTCCTCTACACGCGCGGCGAGCCGGGCGTGCATGCCTGGGACCTGCCCGCACCGCCGGACCCGGCCAGCGTGGACGTGGCGCGCTACGCCGAGCTGCTGCTGCGCGCCGCCAGCAGCGTGCTGGGGCCTTTCGGCGTCAGCGAAGACTTGCTGCGCCAGTGGCTGTTCAGCAACGCTGCCTACGCCGCCCCGCCGGGGGAACTGCCAGAGAAGCAGGCCGCCCTGCCGTTGCTGGAACAGGTTAATAAGCCAGGGAAAGCTGGCCTGATTGCAGAACCCCCACATCGACCGGCCATTGAAATCATGCAGCCGCCAATGACTTAATCATCCAGCGGGCTGCGCATGGCTTTGGAGCCGCGGCTGAGCACCGTGGGCTCATGTTGAGAAGGTTTGGCGCGCAGCGAGTCGATTACGCCAAGTTCCAGGTTCAGCACATTGCGGAATAAGAAGAGCAGTGTGCTCAGGGCCTGGTTTTGGGTTGAGGCGGCAACTTTTTCTCTACTGCAAGGTGGGTCAAGAACTGGTTGATCTCTGGCATGCCCAAGTCTTTGGGGTGGCGGATGTCGTGAAAGAGGATGTACTTACGCACCAATGGATATAGGAATCGGCGGTACGGGAAGAGTAGTGCTTAAGGTTGACCTGGTCGCGTAATTGGTCGATAAGTTTTTGGGGTGGAGAAGGCGTTGGGGGAAGCCTCAGAAAGTGAGAGTATAATTAATAAGGAGATAGTAGATAGGTAGTTATACAGCACTTTCTGTTTAAAACGTAATTTTTGGGATTCGACAGAAACATCTGTAAAATACTAGTTGGGCTGCATAACAATGGTATGGGCGCACATACGGATCGTCCGGAGATGTCATGGCAGGCCATGTCCTAGAGAACAAGTCTGAATCATCCCTACTTGATATTCCCTATGTTGGCCCTTACAGGCCCAGCTGGATCGACCGCTTGACAGCGGCTGTCGAACGCTTACCCGTGCCCCATTGGCTCGTATATCTAGTACTCTTCGTGGCTGAGGTCGGCATTTTCCACGCTATTGGCTGGGCA
>MGOK01000069.1:4643-6460 GCA_001795335.1 Chloroflexi bacterium RBG_19FT_COMBO_55_16 | reverse complement strand
GTGCCACGCTTTCGGTTCGAGCCGCTTCTGCTGCTATTTCCGATCTGGTTATGCGGTCCGCTGGCCATCATGACTTACCTGGACGGCGTAGCCCTAGAGTCCCTGAGAGCGTTCCGCCCGCTCCTCGAAGTCGATGACGAAGCGCTGAAACACCTCGAATATAAATTCACGACGATGCCGTTCCGGCCAGTCATCATGAGCGGATTGTTCTGGTCAGCCACCTATGTCATCTTTTACTATGTCGCTTTTCCCATCTGGAAGCAGCTTTATTCGGTTGGTCCTCTCGCCACGAAATGGGGGATTGTCACTGGCTTGTTCACCTACTTCGCCGGCGCCACTATCTACTATCATACGATTCGCCAGCTTCGCCTTGTCAGTCAAACCGTAGCGACAGTTCGGCGCTTCAACTTGTTTCGATTGGATCCAGTCTACGCATTCTCGCGCTTGACCGCCCGAACTGGTGTCGCCTGGGTTTTCTTAGTCAGCGTTACGCTACTGATTTTCCCCTTAAGCCTGAGTCCTGTGCCACTGATCATTCTCTCCACTATCCAGATTACTTTGGCATTAGCGGCATTCGTCTTACCCTTGTGGAGCGTTCACCAGCGCTTGGTCAGCGAAAAGAGAAGCCTTATAGCGGATCTCAATCTGCAAGTCGAAGCCGCAATACGACGGCTGCACCGACACCTTGATGAGGATGACCCGAGCACAATAACCGCAGCCAAGGACGCCTTCGCCGGATTGGCAGCTGAGCGTGACGTACTCGCAAAGATTCCCACTTGGCCCTGGCGCGCAGGCACGCTCACCGGAATCCTGTCCGCGTTGGCTCTGCCGATTGTGCTTTTCTTGATCCAGGTTGCTCTCGAGCGCTGGCTAGGGCCGTGACCTGGAGAAAAGGGCCGCAGCTTGCGGCCCAACAACTCGCTGGAGCGGACCCGGCCAGATCGGCGATTTCGGGTGAAGGAATCTCAGCCGATCCGCTTAGCTCGAGGCGTTAGCCCGCTCGTCACCATTACGGGAAACAATGTATGCGCAACGCCCCACAATTTACAATTGTCCAACAACGTTCATCACGAAAGGAGCGAATCGATATGCAACAGTATATCCACAAGTTAGGCCGGCCAGCTCAACTCTCACGCCGCCCTACAGGAAGAATTTCAATGCGCATCGCTCGCGAATTGCGAGTGGCACATGACACGCGAAGGAGGATTTCGTTATGGCTCTCTATTTAACGCGCTTCAGTTATACGCCGGAAACCTGGGCTCGACTGACGAAGAACCCTGAAGACCGCCGCGAGGCTGCACGCAAGTACATCGAGTCAGTCGGCGGGAAGCTGCACGGCTTCTGGTACGCGTTCGGCGCGTACGACGGCTACACCCTCTGGGAAGCGCCTGACAACGTCTCGATGGCCGCAGTCGCGATCGCGATCGGCGGCGGTGGCGCGTTGTCGAAATTCGAGACGACGCCGCTGCTCACAGTCGAGGAGACCCTGGACGCCCTTGGCCGTGCGCGGGTGGTCGCCTACCGGCCGCCTGGAGCGTAGACGAGCGGCATCGTCCTCTGCCAGCGGCCATGGCGTCGCAGTCAGTCAACAATGCTAGGCACTGCACCTAACACACGCCGGATGCCCTTGGCGGATGGGAAGTTGACTTCCTAAGAGGCGTTACGATTCCGCCAACGGCGTGCGGCTACAATGTTACCGCGCATTTCGCAACTGTAGAGGAGATAAGTTTGAAGTGCGCGTCCTCCCAACCCGACCGTTAGGCGGCTGGGTGTTGTCGGCTTGACTCTACTGGGACAGATGGGTTGTATGCTCGAGT
>MGOK01000069.1:1031-4581 GCA_001795335.1 Chloroflexi bacterium RBG_19FT_COMBO_55_16 | reverse complement strand
CCTAAGGTGACAGTATGACCAATGCTTTAAAGAGATGGGGTGGACCGGCAAGCCTGGGGGCAGCGGTCCTCTGGTTGTTGATCTGGGTGCATCAGCGTTCAGCGCATGGCACAACTCAAGTCAATGAAATGCGTCTCCTTATAGGGCTGACGTGGATGGATTCGGCCAAGTTCTTAGTCCTTGCCCTCCTCCTAGTGCTCGTGGGGCTGGCAAGCCTCTATTGGCGGAGAGAACGGCCCGGGGGGCTAGGTCCCACAGGCGGTATGCTGACGTTCATCAGCCTTGGGTTCCTGATTATTGCGGCCGCGCTTGAGTTCTGGACTTTTCCATGGGGATCATATGAGGTCACCTTTGAGGAGGCCACAGGGCTGGTCGGTTCCGATGCAAGCGCAATGATCCAACTCTTTGCGTCGCTTGTTTTCACCGTCGGCCTCAGCGTGTTCAGCGTTGATCTCGTGCGGGCTAGAGTCATCCAGATCTGGGTTGCTCCGGTGCTGATCTTGGGTGGGCTAACGACCGCATTCCTCACGCCAGTGTCCTGGGCGCCCGGCCAGCCATGTCAAGCTTGTAGGAGGCAGACAATGGAACTCAGAATCGACTTCTATTCAAAGAACGAGGTCGCGATTCAGATCGAATCCTCAGGCAAGTATCCGTTTGCTGAAAATGAGCTTAGCGAGTTGTTTCTGTTTGGCTGCTATGCGATTCGTCAATTGTCGAATCTTGGAACACACGATGTGGCTAAAGTACTCGCAGCATTAATGCTTTCATGCACGAGGGACACAGCCGCTGAGCTTGCGGCAGGCACCTATGAGTTCCCGGGGCCTGCAGAAATGAGGGTTTTGGGTTTCGACAGCCTGCGATTGAGAATGCCCTACAACATCATTCAAGACCAACTATTCGATGCCGTCCCATGTATCGTGGGCTTTAGAGGCGGAGGGAAGAAATCCTTCGTCTTAGTTCTACCTCCCTCCAAACTCTCGACAAAGGGATTCGGAATTCTCGGATTTCAGGTCAATTACTTCGCATTCCATTCGGTCATCTCACTGTTGTCATACCTGGCAAAGAAGCATACGCACGAGAAACTGTATCTTGATCATCTCGCCGCGGTCGCTCAGCAATGCGCAAGAGCGTACCTCTCGGGGGCGATTTCACTGGGAAATGAAGTTACACTCGCAAATGCTATTCTCAAAGAGATTGGTGTGGGCTAATTGCCGAAGCATGACTACTGGTTTCTGGAGAAACTCGAGCCGGATCAGGGCGCCTACCGACGAATTGCACTGTCAAGGGGCAATTCGTGACCTGATTCGGGCGACCTGATCTTCAAAAACCCCTCATCAGCCCCAGGGCTTGAAATTCTCTATACTTGAGCAGAAGAAAGAGTCGAAAGATGGAAAATAGAAACCCCCAAACGAATCAGCCATGAAATACGGCTTTGTGCTCCCCTTCGGTGACGCCCGCACAGCCGCCGACCTGGCCTACGCTGCCGAGCAGGCCGGTTGGGATGGTTTCTTCGTCTGGGAGCCGGTGTGGGGCAGCGACGCCTGGGTATCGTTGGCGGCTGCCGCCATGCGCACGGAGCGCATCCGCCTGGGCACGATGCTAACGCCACTGTCGCGCATGCGTCCATGGAAGCTGGCCAGCGAGACGGTTACCCTCGACCATCTTTCCAACGGGCGTGTGATCCTTGCGGTAGGGCTGGGCGCCGTCGATACCGGGTTTAAGGCCTTTGACGAGGTCACAGACCGAAAGACGCGTGCCGAATTGCTGGATGAAGGGTTGGAGCTCCTTACCGCTTTGTGGCGCGGGAAACCGTTCAACTATGCCGGCAAGCATTACAATGTGAATATCAAGAAATCCACCTTCGCCACGCCCTTCCCCCCACCTCCCGTCCAGCGACCGCGCATCCCGATCTGGGTGGTAGGGGCCTGGCCGCGCCTGAAATCGATGCGCCGCGCCCTGCGCTACGATGGCCTGCTGCCGAATGTGATCGGGGATGACGGGAAAGTGCGCATGACTCCCCCAACCCCGGACGAGATTCGGGCTATGCAGGGGTTTATCAGCGCCAACCGGGCCGAAACCACCCCCTTCGACATTGTCGTGGAAGGCGAGACGCCCGGTGAGGACCTTGAGCAAACGGCCTCCATCGTACGTCCTTTCGCACAGGCCGGCGCGACCTGGTGGATCGAAGCGCTGTGGTCCACTCGCCAGGCAGACAAGATCATCGCTCGTATCCAGCAGGGGCCGCCGCACCTGGATTAATCCTGATGGCAACCAGACAAAACACCACTTTATTGGGTATATCCCTGATGGCGGTTCTTAACCTCGGCCTCTTGCTGCTCTTGTTATTCAGCACGCGCTCCATTGTGTATTCCGCGCCCGCCGCCGCTCCTTCCAGGCCCTACGCGAGCTATACGCCCACCTACGCCCCCGGGACGCCCACCCCGACGGACATCTGGCCGGCCTTCCTGCTGAGAACGCCCTTCGCTTATACCACGCCTTTCCCGCCTCCTGCTCATACCAGCCTGGATGGAACCTATGCCAAGCTCGACCCTTCCGAGCCGCAGTGGTGGAGTTGCCGGCGCTGCGCCGACTATCGCCCGGTTGGCGGGATCTGGAAGCTCAGCCTGGACCGGGGCGTCTTTCGGGTTTACTATGCTGTGACGGGATGGCGCAGCCTGGGATCTTATACCGTCGACGGTGATCAACTTTACCTGTTCAATGACCCTTATTGTCCTTGGGATGTCGGCAAGTACACCTGGCGTTTGGAAGACGGCCAGTTGCTCCTGAAGGAGATCGAAGACGGTTGTTCGATGCATCTTCGGGCAGAGAATTTGACCCTCCAACTCTGGCTGTCCTGCCAGCCGCCGTCTATCTTCGCCGCGATTTCAGACCACTGGCCTAAGCCGCCCGGCTGTGAACCTTAATCCAACTAGCATATCGAGAGGGAGGGGATGCGCGATGGAATCATTTTTTGCAAGCGGAATAACTGGATCACACCCCATTTACCGTTGACCAGCCAGCCGGGGTCCTGCTTATCCAGGGCTTCTGCCTTTCCCGGTCTTAGCCCCAAGATCGTCTCCGACTTGAGCACGCGCAGGATGACCAGGGGCGCCGGGAAGTATCCCACCACATCGGCGAAGGGCGTCGTGGGAGGCCAATGGCGGTCGCCGGTCAAGCGCCGGTAGTTGTAATCCCCCTTGCTGATCACCAGGTCAGCGCCGGCTAATTCCTGCCGGATGCGTTCCGGCATCTCCCAGAAACTGCATGGGGAGGTCCAGAAGAAATCATCGCATAGCTGCAAGCGACGTGTGTGGAGATGTTCCCTCAGGCGCGCACCCAACGCCCGGACGTGGGGGTCTTCACTTGAGGATAAATCGCTCACGGCAAAATGGATGTCCTTGATCAGGGTGTCAGAAACGAAAGTCGGGTGTGCTCTGGCGTGGAAGCGCACGCTGCCAGCGGTGTTTGTGCTCAACAGGTAATCCGCCAGCCCAATGTCGTAGGCTAGTTCTGGGCCGAAGTTATCCAGGATGAAGTCCACTCGTTTGGG
>MGOK01000069.1:0-1000 GCA_001795335.1 Chloroflexi bacterium RBG_19FT_COMBO_55_16 | reverse complement strand
ACGGTCGCCGTATCATCGACCAGCAGGTGAGCCTGTTGCTGATCCAGGGCCTGGTGATCGGGGCGGTCTTCGTCGCTCATCGACCAGATGCTCAGGTCGGCCTGGTTTCCCCAAACGTTCTTCACCATCAGGCGACGGATAGCATCCGCCTCCCTGCGCCGGTCTGCCGTCGGTTTACGCAGGGCAGGATCCAGCTCTTTAGCCAGCATGCGGATCGCTGGGCGCGCCGCCTCCAGAGCCAGGCGCTTCTGATTGAGATAGGGATCGACTCCGTGCAGCGGCCCAGGTCGAAAATAGCCGGTGGCCTCTAAAATCCGCCGGTAGTAATAACTCTCGGCGAAAAACCAGGGCACCTGTAGCCAGTTCTGTCCCAGATAAGGGCGGACATAGCCATCCCAGTCGCTTGCATCTGGCGCGGCGGCATCCTCCAGCGGGCGCACCCGGCCAAATGGCAGTTCCGCGATCAGGGTTTCCAGCCTTGACACCACCGCTGGAGGAAAATCGTTTTCTGCCAGCACCTGGCGCCCGATCCTCGGCATGCGTTCTGAAACCGTGAGATGCGCAAACGTGCCTAACTCCGCCCCTCTCAGCGGCTCGGGGAGGGGATGTTTAGGGCGGTTGTATTTTGTCACTTCGAGCACGCTCCATTAGAAGACTCTTTGCAAGGCTAATAACGCTGCCATACCCACCAGGATGGTGAGCAAGACGTTCTTCGTACGCCAGGCGACCAGCACCGCCAGCAGGCCGGCGATTAACCTGCTGTTCGCCAGGGACACGTCCAGGCTGCCGTCTTGTAAGAATAGCTCTGGAAAGACGATCGCCGTGAGCACCGCCGCCGGAACGAAACGCAAGGCGCGCCCCAGCCATCCAGGTACCTCCATCCGCCCAAATAGCAGGATCAGCGATAGCCGGGTGGCATAGGTGAGCGCCCCTGCGGCGATCATGGTTAGCCAGACGCTCATCTTTTCCTCTCGAGCCAAACGCCAACCAGGATTCCCAC